>VFKE01000022.1 GCA_009885695.1 Verrucomicrobiota bacterium
ATTCGGGCTGATAAGTGTCCGCCCATATTCATGAAGCCAGTTCTAAAAGAACGCCACTCCCGAATTTGCAAGCACGACGCGACGATGAAAGTTCGATATGAAAGCTGGTCTTGATGCAATCGCATCAATCCCCATGGAAACTCATTCACTTTTTAATTCTTACCCGCTCGAAGACTACCGCGCGCACCGGCAGGAGATCGAGGCGTCGTTGCACGCCATGCTGGAGCGGGGGCATTACATTCTCGGAGGAGAAGTGACGACATTCGAACGCGAGTTTGCCGAATGGGTCGGCGTGCGCCATGCCATTGGAGTGGCGAACGGCACAGATGCGATCGAGGTGCTGCTGCGCGGACTGGGCATCGGGTGCGGTGATGCAGTGGCGGTGCCTTCGCACACGGCGGTGGCGAGTGTGTCTGCAATTGCGCGATCCGGGGCGACTCCGGTGTTTCTCGATGTGGACGCAGCAACTTACACGATCACGACCGGGTCTTTGGAGGCGGCGTTGCGCGAGGACAACTCTATTAAGGCGGCGCTTGCGGTACATCTCTATGGACATCCGGCGGACGTGGCTGGGTTGCAGGTGCTCTGCGATCAGCGCGGTATCGTTCTTCTGGAAGATTGCGCGCAGGCTCACGGCGCGACCTGGCAGAAACGCAAAGTGGGATCGCTGGCGCGCGGTGCGGCTTTCAGTTTCTACCCGACGAAAAATCTCGGTGCCATCGGCGATGGCGGTGCCATCACAACGGATGACGATAAACTGGCCGTTCGCATTCGCGAAGTGCGGCAGTATGGCTGGCGCGAGCGTTACATCAGTGCGGTCGAGGGTGTGAACAGCCGTCTCGATGAAATGCAGGCCGCGATTCTCCGGGTGAAACTCCGGACGCTGTATGCGCGGAACGCAGCGCGGCGCAGGCTGGCGGCACTGTATACGGAAGGCTTGCGGGAGCTTTCGTTCGCCGATGCTCCCGTGGTGAAGCCCGGTTGTGAGCATGCCTTCCATCTCTACGTGATTCGCTCCAAACATCGCGATGCCTTGATGAAGCATCTCCTCGATGCTGGCGTGCCTGTGGCCTTGCACTATCCGGCAGCTGTGCATCAGCAGCCCGCGTATGCGGCGGTGAAGCACGGGTCCCTGACGCAGACAGAGGCGCTCGTTCCGGAAATTCTTTCACTGCCGTTGCATCCCTTTCTGAGCGATGACGCGGTGCAGTTCACGCTCGATGCCATGCTTAAATTCTCTGCTTCATGAATGATCACGAATATGCCCTGATGCGCCGGGTGGAGGATTCCTACTGGTGGTATGTGGTGTTGCGCGAATCCGTGGCCGCTGCGGTGGCGACGCAGCTCGCTGGCAAATCTGCGGCGCGCATCCTCGATGCCGGCTGTGGCACTGGCGGGATGATGGAGGTGCTGCGGCGCGAGAACAAGGCATGGCAGATCAGCGGGCTGGATTTTTCTCCGCAAGCGATCGAGCACACCCGGCAACGCGGCTTCACGGATTTCACGCAGGGCAGTGTGGATGCGCTGCCCTATGCGGATGCGTCGTTCGATATTGTGGTCAGCCTCGACGTGCTTTATTTCGAAGGCGTGGATGAAATTACAGCGATGGCCGAGTTCCGACGTGTGTTGAAGCCGGGTGGTGCATTGGTGCTGAACCTGCCAGCCTTCGACATCCTGCGCGGTGAACATGATGTCGCCGTGAAGGGTGTGCGTCGCTACGCTCCATCGCGGGTGCGGGACTTGGTGACGCAGAGTGGCCTGGAGCCTGTGCGGGTTCATTGCTGGAACCTGTGGCTCTTCGTCCCCATCCTCTGCTGGCGTCTGCTCAGCCGCCTGCGACAGTCCGACGAGGCCAAGTCTGATCTCTCCATGCCACCCGCCTTTCTGAACTCTATACTCGTCTCGATAGCTCGTCTGGACATGGCGCTGTGCCGTGCCATTAGTTCGCCCCTTGGCACTTCGGTGCAGGCCGTGGCCCGCCAGCCTTTGGCATAATGCTTTTCATTTATGAGCAAGACCAGTGAACCGCTTATTAGTTTCGTCGTTCCGCTCTATTTCACGGGTGAGGGCATCGTAAAACTGCTGGATGCGTTTCGAAATCTGTCGCCCGGCGGCGATTATGAAATCATTCTCGTGAACGACGGCAGCACGGACACGACCTTGCCGCGCGCGCGCGAAATCATTCCAACCATGCCCGTGAAGACCACGCTGGTGGACATGGCGCGGAATTTTGGCGAGCACGCTGCCGTGTTGGAAGGTTTCCGCCATGCACGCGGGCGCTATGTGGTGAACCTTGATGACGATCTGCAGAATCCCATCAGCGAGGCATTGAAACTCGTGGAGCATCTTCGCCAGACGGATGCGGATGTGGTTTACTCTTATTATGAAGAGAAGAAGCACCACTGGTTTCGTAACCTCGGAAGCTGGCTGACAAATCGCATGGCAACATTTCTCCTGGGTAAACCGGAAGACCTTTATCTCTCCAGCTTCCGCGCGATGAAACGCGAACTGGTGCAGCGCATCATCCGCTACTCCGGTCCATATCCTTATGTGGACGGCCTCGTCCTCGGAGCCAGCAACCGAATTGAACGGCTCCAGGTGATCCACGAGGAGCGCGCGGACGGTCAGAGCGGCTACACGCTGCGCAAACTGGTGCGGCTGTGGATGAACATGCTTTTCAATTTCAGCGTCATGCCGCTGCGCGCTGCAAGTGTGCTGGGTGGCATTTTGTGCGGCGTCGGACTCTTGCTGCTACTCGTCGTTCTCGTGGAGTATTTCTTTAAAGGAGTATCCCAGCTTGGCTGGGGATCGCTCATGGCGACGGTGTCGATATTCTCCGGCAGTCAGCTTCTCATTCTCGGTTTACTGGGTGAGTATGTGGGCCGAGCCTATATGACGGTGTCAGGAAAACCACAGTCCGTTGTGCGGGAGCTGGTGGTCCATGAGCCATCGCGACCCCTGTTTGCGGAAGGAGGCCCGAAGGCATGAGCGCGCCGGCCAAGCATCAGGCTGCGATTCAGGAAACCCGCGTGCGCGGGGTGCGGCTCTTCGACCTGCCCTGGATCGAGGATCACAAACGCGGACATCTCACGGTCGGCAACTTCGGGCAGGAAATTCCCTTCGTGCCGCTGCGCTACTTCATCACCTTCGGGGTGCCGCTGGAAGAGAACCGCGGGGAGCATGCGCACCGGGTTTGCGCTCAGTTCCTCATGAGCGTGGGCGGATCTTGCACCGTCATGGTGGACGATGGCGTGACGCGTGAGGAGCATGTGCTCGACCGACCCACCCGCGGGATTCTCGTGTCGCCCATGGTGTGGGCCTCGGAGTTCAACCACTCTCCGGATTCGCGGCTGCTGGTCTTTGCTTCACATCACTACGATCCGGTCGACTACATCCGGGATTACGCGGAGTTTCTTGAGGCAGTTCGGGATCGCTGAAGCGTGAGATCAGTCACAGTCGCACCTGTCATGTGTCCAAGTGGGTCGGCAGCCCCATGCCGACCTTTGGGTGCAGGGATGTCGGCAGAGGGCTGCCGACCCACTATGCCCGCACCTGACCACTGCCGGTGACGAGATGCTTGTAACTGCACAGCTCCGGCAGGCCCATTGGCCCCCGCGCGTGGAGTTTGTCGGTGCTGATGCCGATCTCCGCGCCGAAACCGAATTCGCCACCGTCGTTGAAACGGGTGCTGGCGTTCCAAAGCACGACGGCGCTGTCCACTTCGTGGAAGAATTGTTTCGCCGCAGTATCATCAGCAGTGATGATGGCGTCGGTGTGATGCGAGCTGTAGCCATTGATGTGCGCGATGGCATCCGTGACGTCGGTGACGGTTTTTACTGACAGAATGAGGTCGAGGTATTCGGTGCGGAAGTCATCCTCAGTCGCGAGCTTGGCACCGGGCCAGTGTTTCACGATGGCGGCATCGCCGCGGATTTCCACACCGTGAGGTTGAAGCAAGCTGGAGAGCATGACGCAGAAAGTTTCTGCGATCTCCGCATCGACCAGCACGCATTCAACGGCATTGCACGCGGCGGGCTTCTGACACTTGCCGTTGATGATAATGTCCGCCGCCATCTTCAAATCGGCATCGCGATGGACATAGACGTGGCAGACACCGTCGTAGTGCTTGATGACCGGCATGCGCGCGACACTGACGACGCGTTCAATAAGACTCTTCCCGCCGCGCGGGATGATGAGGTCGAGATACTGGTCCATCTTCGCGAGATGATCCACGCTCTCGCGGTCGGTGAAGGGAATGAGCTGGATGCTGTCCTGCGGCAGTCCGGCTTTCTCACCGCCGCGCTGCAAGGCATCAGCGATGGCTCGGTTGCTATCGATGGCTTCGGACCCGCCGCGCAGGATGGTGGCGTTGCCGGTCTTGAAGCAGAGAATGGCGGCGTCGCTAGTGACGTTGGGCCGGGATTCGTAGATGATGCCGATGACGCCGATGGGCACGCGGACTTTTTGCAAACGCAGTCCATTGGGCCGGGACCAGTCCGCGAGAACTTCGCCGACCGGATCGGGCAGTTTGGCCACGTCTTCAATGGCGCTGGCAATGGCTTCAACTCCTTTGGCATCGAGGCGGAGACGATCAAGCATGGGCTTCGCCGTGCCGTTCTTCTCAGCGCGCTGCACGTCTTCCGTGTTTGCGGCGAGAATGGCTTTCTCCGCACCGCGAATTTCCGCAGCCATCGCGATCAGGATGGCGTTCTTCTGCGCGGTGGTGAGTTTTACAAGCTCACGCGAGGCGACTCTGGCGCGGCGACCGAGGTCGAGGATGCGATCGTGGATGCTGGCAGACATGAGGGAGGGGCAATATGCCGGGAGTGCCGGGTTGCACAAGTGCGGCGCTCAATCTTCGTCTTCCTGCGTGCGCTCAAAAACGAGCACCCGCTGCACGGCGAAGCTGCAGATGAAGAGCACGATCTCGACGAGCTGCTTGGCAATGTAGGGGTTCCAATCTGCGTGCTGCATGAGGTTGCGGATGGCGAGCAGCGAGATCACGGCCAGCAACGCTTCTTGTGCGGCGAATTTCGTGATGGACCATGCGAGTCTGGATCGGGAACGGAAGACGTATCCCTTGTTCAGTGTAAAATTCAGAGTGCCGGAAAAAAGGCGCGCGATGCCGATGCTCCATGCGAGGTGCTGCGTCATGCCATAGATGATCGCGAAGATGATGATGTCCATCACGCTGGCCAGGAGCGAGGTCGAAAGAAAGCGGATGAAAACGAAGTAAATCCGCATGGAATCCTTCAGTGGATTGAAATGCGAGGATGCGTTCTCGTCGATATAGACGGTCTGGATGGGGACGGCGCTGATGTTGATCTTGTCCTGCGCGGCCATGATGAGCATCTGCAGTTCGAACTCGTAGCCATTAGCTCGCGCACGGAGAAGCTTGGGCATCAAGGCTCGCGGGATGGCCCGCAGTCCGGTCTGGGTGTCGGTGACTTTGGGACCGACGAGAATGCGAAAGATGCGTCGAGTCACATCGTTGCCGAAACGACTGCGCAGCGGCACGTCTCCTGAAAAGGTGCGGGAACCCAGCACCAGATCGGCGCGTGTCAGTTCCGCTTTTTCACCGACGGCGATGATATCTTCCGCTAGGTGCTGGCCGTCCGCGTCCGCCGTGACCAGCACGGCGTCGGGTTCGTTCAGGCAGAGGAAATAATTCATCCCGGTGCGGAGTGCGGCACCTTTGCCGAGATTCACTGCGTGACGCAGCACGGTCACTTTCGGGCGTGTGGCTGCTGAATCGAACACACTCTGATGTGCATCACGGCTGCCGTCGTCCACCAGAAGGATGTGGTTGATCTTGTCAGAGGCAGCTAACGCACCCACGACATCGAGCAAGTTCTCGACAGGATTCAGTGCGGGAATGAGCACCGTGATGGCCATCGGTTATTTCGCGGCTGCCCGTGGCAACGGGAAGCGGGTTCCGGAACCTCGGCCTTCGACGATGTCAGCGATCTGCTCGGGATGACGGCCGGAAGCGATGACGCATTCGACTCCGCCGTTCACGGCATCGCGCACAGCGCGCAGTTTGCTGGCCATGCCGCCGACGGAGTGCTTGCCCTTTTCATCTTGTACCAGGTGAAGAACGCTTTCGACATCCGTCACCAGGGGAACAATATCCACGGCACCATCAGCGCGATGCTCCATAAGACCGGGCACGCTGGTGAGAAGCACCAGCAGATCCGCGCCCCAGAGCACCGCGACGCTGGCGGAGAGCTTGTCGTTGTCCCCGAAGCGGAGTTCCTCGACGGCGACTGAATCGTTTTCATTGATGACCGGCACGGTGTTCTCGAATTCCAGCAGTCGGAGCAGCGTGGCCTTGAAGCGATCAGCGCGCTCTTTGTTCTCGAGATCCTCATGAGTGAGCAGGAGCTGGGCGACATGCAGGCCATAGCCGCGCAGGTAGCTTTCGTAGCCGTGCATGAGATGAGTCTGGCCGACGGCGGCACAGGCCTGAAGCGTGGAGATTTCTTCCGGACGCTCTTTGAAGCCGAGCGGCTTCAGGCCGGATGACACCGCGCCGCTGCTGACGATGACGACGGAGTGCCCGCGGTGTTTGAGTTCCGCGATGGCCTCGACGAGGCGCGCAAGCTGCACCTGGTCCATCTCCGCGCGATCGGTGCGCGTGAGGATTCCGGAACCGAATTTAAGAATGACGCGTTTGCCGCCCATGAGAAAAAGAGTGGGAACCATGCGCTCAAGGGCTGCGGTTTGCAAGCACTCGGAAATTCATCTTGCCCGTGGTGCCCGTGTGTGTCTCATGGTGGCGTGCATCTGCTGCCCACTGCCCTGCTTCTCATTTCGTTCGCCTATCTCTGCGGCTCGCTGCCGTTTGGATATTGGGCGGGACGCTATAAGGGCATCGACATCCGCAAGCACGGCAGCGGGAACATCGGCGCGACCAATGTCATTCGCGTGCTGGGCAAGGGCATCGGGATTCCGATTTTCATTCTCGACATGCTCAAGGGTTTCTTACCCGTGGTCATGGCGGAGTGGTGGATGAGACACGGTGGCGCGGATCCGAACACCGCTTCGCTGGTGGCCGTGCTCTGCGCGGCGGCTGCGGTTCTCGGTCACATGTTCACCTTTTGGCTGGGTTTCAAAGGTGGCAAAGGCGTGGCAACTTCTGCGGGCGTGCTGCTGGGACTGGAACCGTTCTCGCTAGCATTCGGCCTGGTCGCCTGGGTCATTGTGTTCAAGCTCACACGGTATGTGGCGCTGGCCTCCGTCGCTGTGGCGGTCACGCTGCCGATGGCGATGGCGCTGTTGATGATCGTGCGCGGCACGTTGAACTGGGTGCTGCTGGGACTGGGCATCGTAATGGGTGTGCTGGTCTTGGTGCGTCACCGTTCCAACATTGTGCGTTTGCTTAGCGGGACGGAAAATCGCTTTGCTGCGAAGAAAGGAGCGAAATGAAAAGTGTCATCGTGCTCGGAGCCGGAAGCTGGGGCACCGCACTGGCCGCAATGCTGGCGGAGCGTGGACTTCAAGTTCAACTCTGGGGTCGTGATGAAGTGTTGATGCGTGAAATTTCGGAGACGCGGAAAAATTCACGGTATTTACCTATGCTGGAAATTTCTCGTGAGATTGAAGTGACGCACCGAATGAAAGATCTCAGAGCTGCTGATCTCGCGGTTTTCGTCATTCCTTCGAAGGGGCTGCGCTCGGTTGCGGGTGAGTTGAAGAAGGTCAACGTGTTCGGTGGAACGGAAGTGTTGCTCTCATGTACCAAGGGAATTGAACTGGAGACCGGCGAACAGATGTCGGAAATTATCGGGGAAACATTTCCCAAACATTTGCTGGCCGCGCTTTCGGGACCGAATCATGCGGAAGAAATCGCGCGGCGCCTGCCATCGGCTGCGGTCGTGGCCTCGGCCAGTCCCGAAGTGGCCGTTCAGCTCCAGAATGTTTTCACGCTGCCGTGGTTTCGTTGTTATACCAGCGATGACATCACGGGCGTGGAGTGGGCCGGGGCGATGAAGAATCCTTATGCCATCGCTGCGGGCATCGCGCGCGGATTGAACCTGGGCGACAACGCCATCGCGGCGCTGGTGACGCGGGCGCTGGCGGAGATGGTGCGATTCGGTGTGAAGCAGGGCGGAAGAGTGGAGACATTTTATGGATTGAGCGGAGTGGGCGATCTGGTGACGACGTGTTACTCGGAGCACAGCCGGAACAACCGCGTCGGGAGGCTGCTCGGGCAGGGGAAGAGTCTCGCCGAGATCATCGCCAGCACGCGCATGGTGGCGGAGGGGGTTCCGAACACGGAAAGCCTGTGGCGTTGCGCGAGAGAAATCGGAGCGAGCACGCCGCTGCTTGATGAAATTTACGCAGTTCTCTATCAGAACAAACCGCCCAAGGAAGCTTTGCGCGAGCTGCTGGGGCGTGATCCGCGGCCGGAGGCGGACTAAGTGGCACCGGCTTGCAGCCGGTGTGTAACCCCGACATTCTGTCGGGGCAGCATTCGATACCAGTATACTCTCGGACACGAGCCGGCAGAATGCCCGGCATACACACAGCCTGCAAGGCTGTGCCACTCAAGCGTGTTCCACTCGCACGGCGCAGTGTTCGTAAGATGGTTGCCGGCTCACTGGATCGAAGGCTGAGTGTGCGACCTGCTTCATGTCGCGCGCAGCTTTTTGGAAAACAGTCCGTATTTCGGACTGAAGATATAACTGAGCATAAAGATCGCGCCGAGCACCAGGACGATGGTGGAGCTGATGTGCCAGCCTAGGGGATAACTCAGAAAAAAGGCGGTGGTGGCACCGAAGGCGCCGACGAGTCCGCCTCCGATGAACATAGTGCGCGCGGAATTGGTGAAGAGATAAACGGTGGCTGCGGGCGCGACGAGGAGGCCGACGCTGAGAATGCAGCCGACAGCTTGAAGCGAGGTGATGAGCACCAGAATGATCATGGCGAAAAGTCCGTAGCTCAGAAGCTGCACGGGCACGCCGAGGCTGGCGGCGACGTTGGGCTCGAAGAGGTAGATCAGGATCGGGCGCTGGAGGGCGATCAACGCCAGCACAGCGGCGGCACTGATGCCGAAGGCGAGCCAGAGGTCGGAGTCCGACATGCCGAGGATGCTGCCGAAGAGCCACTCATCGAGCTTCTGGCGCAGGTTGAGTTTGGAGAGAAGGATGTAGCCGCCGGCGAAGGCGGAGGTGTAGAGGATGCCGAGCGCGGTGTCTTCATCGATGCGGGAGGTGCGCGCCACGAAAAGCGAGCCAAGGCCGACGAACAGCGCGGCGAAGAGCGCGCCGACGAGCGCGCTCCATTGCGAAAGGCCGACCAGCAGCACGGCGAGGGCAATGCCGGGAAACAACGCGTGGGAGAGTGTGTCCACTTTCAGCGCCGCCTTGCGCAGCACGACGAAGGCGCTGACGAAGCCGTTGCCAAAACCGAACAACACGCAAGCCAGCAGGGCGCGGCGGGCGATGGGCTCGTGGAAAAAGTCGCTGAAGGTGGACACTTGAAGTTAGGAGTTAGGAGTGGTATAAGTTTCGGCGATTTTTATTTGAGTGAATGATTCCTCTACGGGGCCGTAGGTAATTTGATGGCCGGCTTTTAACAGGAGGACGTCGTCGTATATGCTGGCTACCGTTGGCAAATCATGATGACTGGCGATGAGGAGACGGCCTTCTTTCGTAAGATCGCGGAAGAGACCGGAGAGCGTGTCCTGCGCCGGTTTATCGAGACCGGAGAAAGGTTCATCGAGGAGGAGAACGTGAGCTTCCTGAGCGAGGGCGCGGGCGATGAAGGCGCGCTGCTGCTGACCGCCGCTCAGGGCGCTGATCTGGCGGTCCTGCAGATCGAGCAGTTGCATGGCGGACAAGGCGCGTTGCACGATTTCCGCATCATGCTTTGCAAACTTGCGCCACCAACTGGTGCTGGGGTAACGGCCCATTTCCACGAGACCGCGCACGGTGATGGGGAAGTTCCAGTCGATGTCGCCGCGCTGGGGGAGATAAGCGATCTCGCGACTGCTGCACGTGAGCGTTTTGCCACGCCAGATGATTTTTCCGGCGTCCGGGCGGAGCAGGCCCGCGAGACATTTCAACAGCGTGCTTTTGCCCGCGCCGTTGGGGCCGATGAGCGCGAGACTGTGGCTGCACTCAGTGGCAAAGGTGACATTTTGCAGTGCTTTCACTTCACGATAACTGGCGCTGAGCGCGGTGACTTCGAGCCGGTGATGATGCGCGTGTTTTTCATGCGCACCCCAGCAGACATGGCCGTCGCCATGGGTGTGTGAATGTTCGTGCGTGGAGGGGCTCACCATTTGAAGTTGAGAATTTCTTGCAAGATGGAATTTCCGGACCAGCGGGTTTCACGACGCGTGTCGAGTTCATCGGGCTCGAGTTCTACGGTGATCGCGGTGTCCGGTGTGCCATCAGGCCACTGGGCGGCGAGAGCGAGTTCGAGGCTGTTTTGGGTGATCGGTAGTGAAACTTCGATCTCGATGGGGGATGTCAGCGGAACTGAAGTGACGGGGATGAGTTCCTTGTTGCTTTGTTTGAGCGAGAGCGACTGCGGCAAGTGGGCGAAACGGATGCGAACGAAGGTGTGTCTGGTGCCGGCGGGTTCTGCAACTTTAACCGATGTTTGGTTCGCTGTTGTTTCATCCGGACGCGCGACGGTGAGTCGCGCCAGCGGAATGGCGAACAACGCAAAGGCAATCGCACCGATCATGCATTGAAGAAGAGGGGAGCCGCGCATTTGAGAAAGGATGAAGGATGAATGTTTCGGCAGGCTCAACACCTGCGGGGATGAAATGATTACGGTTTCAAGGCGGCGACAATCGCTTTCACGTTGTGCTTGAGCATGGTCTCAAAGGTATGGGCGTCGATGGAAGTGCCGTCGGCGACCAGCGACTGGCCCGCTTTGGCTCCGGTCTCGCGCGTGATCTCTAGGAGGACTTTGGGGTTGGCTTGATCCTCGGGGAAGACGGCGCGGATTTTGTTGTCGCGGATGATCTTCACGGCATCGGTCACATATTTTGGCGAGGCGGAATCTTCGCGTGAGATGCCGAGGACGGGAATGCTCTTGAAGCCGTATTCCTTGCAGAAGTAGCCGAATGCGGCGTGGCCCGTGACTAGCTTGCGGTCGCTCTTGGGGATTTGTGCGATCTGCTGCTGCGCCCAGCTTTTCAGGGCGGCAAACTTCTGCTGTGCGGCTGTGGAGTTGGTCTTGTAGAATTCCTTGTTGGCGGGGTCGGCAGTGGCGAATTCATCGGCCACGATGCGCGCGGCCCGCTGCATGTTGTCGGCGCTGTGCCACCAGTGAGGATCAATCCCGCCTGCGGCGTGTGCGGGGCAGCACATGAAGACTTCGGAGCCTGCGGAGATTTTTAGTGAGGGGATGAGCTTGCCCACCTCTACAATTTTCACGCTGGGGCCGAGGTTGTCGTGCAACTTTTCGAGGTAGCCTTCCAGATGTTTGCCGGATGCTAGCACGAGCTTCGCGCCCCGGGCCTCACCGAGGGTGCGGGCGCTGGGCTCGAAATGATGCACGTCCCCCCCGGGACCGAGGAGATCGACGACGCTGACGTTCGCGCCGCCGATCTGACGGGCGAGGTCGCCCAGAATCGGATGCAGCGTGGCGACCTTGAGTTCTGCATGTGCTAGGCTGGCGCAGGCGAGAGTGAGGAGGGTGGTGAGTTTCATGGTTGGGGTTTGTAGTCCGGCCTTCAGGCCGGCAGGTGGAAATGAATGCTGACCGGTGATGTAGATGAAGAACGACGGGCTGAAGCCCGGACTACGAACAGTTATCTGACCTCAGCGCCGCCCCAGGCGAAGCCGACCTGAGTCCAGATGCTGTGCTCGTCGCCGAAGGCGTTGCTGTGGTCGTAATTGTATTGCAGGCGGAGCTTGAGTGTTCGCGATTGGTTCGCATACCAGGTCACGCCAGGGCTGACACGGAAGCGTTCATCGAGTCCTGCGGCGGCGATGCCGCTGACGTATTCCCCGCGCAGGCCCAGCTCAAGACCGTTGTCGAGTCCATAGGCGAGCGACGAGTAGATGCCGAACTCATCGAGGTTGCCGTGGTGCGGCTTCTCATCGTGATGGGCTTCTCCTTCTTCCTCTTCGGGTTCTTCACCTGGCAGGTGCCCGCTGATGGCATCGAAGTTGCGCAGCATGGCCTCCGTGCGCCAACGCAGGTAGCGGCCTCCAGTTTCGTAGCCGTTCTGCCGCCACTGATACTCGATGTGCGTGCCGTAAATCTGCGTCGTGCGGCCCCAGAGGTTGTCGCCCCACGCGCCGCTGAGTCCGGCGCGGAACTGGTGGAAGTCGTTGTAGTCGTAAAGGTTTGTCCAGTTCACGACCGTGATGATATCATTGAAGGTCGCGCCTTCGGCCTCGAACTCCGGCTCGACTGCCGGCTCAGCGTGCTCCTCTTCTTCGAGTTTCGGTGCGACACCGACGCTCACGTTGATGAGTGAAGTCCAGCTTGCGGGCAGCTTCCACGTCACTTCACCGCCGATGCTCGTTAGGCCATCTTCGCCGAGGAAGCGCCCATTGACGAGATACTGGTCGGCCCAGTCGAAGCCGTGCGGGTGGAATGTGTTCTGGATGCCGAAGCGGTTGTAGTAACGGCCGCCCCGCAGTTCGAAACCGCCGGGCAGGTTCTTGAGCTTGCCGAACCACTCCTCGTATTCGCCTGCCCAGTTGTCATTCAGGTCAATCTTCGCCGCATAGGCACCAAAGGCTTCAAAGTATTCGCCAGCACGCAGCGAAGCTCCGAACTCGATGTTGGCGATGGTCCAGCCCTCACGGTCGGGGTCATGATGGCCCACCACCAGCGAAGTGGGGTCGGCGGTGGAGCCGCCATATATGGCATCGAAGTGGACATGCGGGAACAGCACACCGCCCAGCGCAACACCTTCGCCCGTGAGCCAGTTCGCTTTCGCGGCGGCAGGGGTGTCAGCCGTCGTCAGTGGTGCCAGGAAGAGGGTCAAGGTGGCTGCGGTAGAAGCCAGGTGAAGAGTCAAAGTGGGGAAGATGGAAAGGTTCATGCAAGTTTGCTGAAGGGTGGATGGCGGATCGTAGCACGCCGGAAAGTTAATGCAAGTATTTTGCGTTAACAGATTCACCCGGGGGGCGGGAAGGGAATTCTTTTGTTGTGTCGTGGAATTCTTTTGTTGTTGCGAATTCAGCGCTCCGGGCTAGCATCGGTGCTCGTTTTTTGGGTCGGCGCGCATCTTCTTCAAGTCGGTGTTCAGCCGTTCCGCCGGTTTCACAACATCCCTGTCCCCCTGACCCCCCCTGCCCATCATGGCCAACAAACCCAAGAAAAAGTCCGTTAAACCCGCAGCCAAGAAAAAGGTTGCTCCAAAGAAGTCTGCTCCGAAAAAGGTTGCTCCAAAGAAGTCCGCTCCGAAGAAGCCTGTCCCAAAATCCAAGGCAGTGAAGCCGAAAAAGAAGGCCAAGCCCGCGCCCAAGAAGCCGAAGGCTAAAGCCGCCAACAAGCCGAAGGCCAAGGCGGCCAAGAAGAGTGCGCCCGCACCAAAGCCGGCCGTCAAACTGGTCAAGGCTGCTCCTGCTCCCGTCGCCAAAGGCAAGGCAGTCGCTCTCCAGAAGAACGGGCGTCCGCCTGTTTCCTATCCCGTCCGGCCGCCGACGCCGCCGCCCAAGCCAATCCGTGGCATTAGTATGGACGATCTTCCGGCGATTCCCGAAGGCAAGCGTCCGCCATTGCCTGCTGTGTTCTTGAAAAAGCAGAAGCAGCGACTGCTTGATCTGCGCACTCATTTGCTTGAGGCCATCGAAGGTGTCGCCAATGAAAGCATCCGCACGCGGCCGGAAGGCAGTGATGCCTCCGTGGGCGGAATGCACATGGGTGATGCGGGCAGCGACGCCTATGACCGCGATTTTGCGCTCAGTCTTTTGAGCAAGGAGCAGGATGCGCTGAATGAAATCCAGGACGCCCTGAGGCGCATTGACCAGCGCAGCTACGGCTACTGTGAGATGACTGGAAAGCGCATTCATGAGGAGCGTCTTGAGGCGCTGCCATTCACCCGGTTCACCCGTGAAGCGCAGGAGCAGATTGAGCGCAACCAGTTCGCCGGCGGACCCCGCCGCGTGGCCCCGCGCTCCGTCTTCAAGCTTGATGACGAAAGCGACTCGGAGGATGATGAAGAGGGTGAAGATGAAGCGCCCACGCCCGTGGCCAGTGAATCAACCGAATTGTGAATCAACCGAATTCGCCGAACAATGAATCGCCGCTTGACTTCATGAAGGAGTGAACCAATCTAACTGCCCTTTTACACATGGCCCAGGAAATCATCATACTCGAATGCACTGAAGCGCGACCCGAAGGCAAGGCGCCTTCGCGCTACGTCACCACACGCAACAAGAAAAGTCCGCGCACGCCGAACCGGCTTGAGAAGAAAAAATTCAATCCCTTCCTCAACCGCCGCACGCTCCATCGCGAAACCCGCTAGGCCAACTCCTTCATCTCATGCAGCCCAAGACCCAGCAACGCCTCATTAATTTTCGCAAGTCGAACCGCCGCATGCCGCGGCGCCGGCTTGACATTCAAATCGACAAGGTGACCTACAAGCACCCCGAGATTCTGAGCAAGTTCACCACCGAAACCGGCAAGATTCTCCCGCGTCGCATCACGGGCGTTCCCGCCTGGATGCACCGCAAGATCACCAAGGAGATTCGCCGCGCCCGCGCGGTGAACCTGATGCCTTGACCCGAGGCATCCCGCACTCCTGAAACCTTCACGACGTTCCAGTTTCCGGACTGGGACGTTTTTTGTTCAAAGGTTATCTGTTATTCCGCAACGGCTCGCAGTGATTAAATCATGCTTCACGACACCCAGAGCCAGCGCGATGCCCGCGGCATACCGATCGACCGTGTGGGTGTGAAAAACCTGCGCTTTCCCCTGCGCATTCGAGACCGCGATCAAGTTGAGCAATCCACCGTGGCCACGGTTTCACTGGCCGTGGATTTGCCGCATCAGTTCAAAGGCACGCACATGAGCCGTTTTGTGGAAGTGCTCCACGCGCATGGCCATGAGCTTACCGTGGCCAGCATCGCAGGCATGCCGCTCGCGCTCATGAAAAAGCTCAACTCGGAGAAGGCTCATGTTGAATTTCGCTTTCCCTATTTCCGCACCAAGAAAGCGCCCGTCAGCGGTGCCGAAGGACTCCTCGACTACGGCATTGTTTTTGCGGTCGATGCCGAGGCGGACAGGGTGGATTTCGTGGTTACGGTCGAAGTTCCCGTGACCACTCTCTGCCCCTGCTCCAAGGCCATCAGCGCTCGCGGCGCGCACAATCAGCGCGGCGTCGTCACACTCTCCGTCCGCTTTCGCGAACCCGTCTGGATCGAGGACCTTGTTGAACTCGTCGAGGCCAGTGCCAGCTCCGGGCTGTATAGTTTGCTGAAACGACCTGACGAAAAATTCGTCACTGAACAAGCTTATGATAATCCCGTCTTCGTGGAGGATCTGGTGCGCAATGTGGCGCTTCGCGCCCGGGCGCACCCGCAGGTGACATGGTTCCGGGTGGAGGCGGAAAATTTTGAATCCATCCACAATCACAACGCCTACGCGGTCATCGAGGAGCGATTGGGCGGTGAATAGGTGCGGGTGCGGGCCGTGGTCAGCCCTCTTGTTGTTGTGAAGTTGGCTGCCTCGCCAGCATGAGTCCCGAACTCGAATGAACTCGGTGCTTTTGCCAGATCTGAAGCTATATTCGTCGCCGAGCAGTTCCTCCTTCATGAAGCCCGCCCGCCCATCAGTTCCCAGAGTCGCGATCAGTAGCGTGATTTGCCTGGTGATTGTCGGTGTGGCCGCAGTGAATTATTTTCAGAGTCCTGCAACCGATCCGATGGCAGTTCCGGTGACTTCGGCTGTTATAAGTCCGCATTGTCAGGCGGATGTTTCCCAGCCGGTCATTTCGGACGGCAAGACGATGAATGTTTCCGCAGTCGCAAAGTTGACTGAGGATCTGGCGCAGCGAGTGCAGCCGAAGGGTGCCATTCCGAATGAAGCCGTGCTTACCTTCGTATCGTGGGCGGCCATGTCCGATTTTTTGAATCGAGCCACCGCCCAAGGACTGGTGGTGAAGGGACGCCTGGATTCGCTGCGGAGTGTGCGCGTCGCCTTCGACTCACTCGAAAAGCTCCGTCGCGAACTGCTGGATCACGGCGCGGATTACGAAGGCATTGGAGCGAATTTTCCAGTGCTGGCTCCAGGACTGCCACCGAGGGAGCAGCGCAACGGCGGCGGTGACTTGCAGTTCGGCGATGCCTTGCTCTTTGCGATAGGAGCTGGTCCGGAGGTCAATCGCTCGCTCTGGGGTAAAGGGGTCACGGTGGCGGTACTGGACTCGGGAGTCGCGGCGCATCCCGCCTTCAGTGAGGGACAGGTCACACATGTTGATCTGGTGAACGACGGTCAGCCGTTTGAAGGGCATGGCACCGCGATTGCTTCGTTGATTGTCGGCAGTGTGGACGGCGCGCAGGGCGTGTCACCCGCCGCTAAAATTCTTGATGTGCGTATTGCCGGCGCGGGTGGCAGTGACAGCTTCCTTCTCGCGCGCGGAATTGAGATGGCCTTGGCGCGCGGGGCGCAGATCATCAACATCAGCATGGGGTCCTACGGTGATTCGCCGGTTGTGGCGCAGGCCATCAATCACGCGTTGGAGCGTGGCGTTGTCGTGGTGGCTTCAGCTGGCAATGACAGTGCCGCCGTCAAGGACTGGCCTGCGGCTTATGCGGGCGTCATCTCGGTCAGCGGGGTCGATGCCGCTGGGCGTCTCGCGTATTATTCCAATTCTGGCGATCCGACGCTGGCTGCGCCGGGGGTGGGAATTCCGTCGGCCTATGCGCAGTGGAACAAGCCATACCTGGCCATCGGCGACGGCACATCGCAAGCCGCCGCACTGGTGAGCGGAGCCGCCGCCGCCATCTTGAGTCAGGGCGGCAATGTGCTCACCACACTATCGAAGAGCGCACTGAGCATCCCGGCCAACAAGCAGCAGGCTGGCGCCGGCATGTTGCACTTGCCCAAGCGCTGAACTGTTGTCACATGACCTGATCGCGTTGAGAATATCGCTCACTCATGAATGTTGAAATTTTCACCCTCTGCGACGCAGCCACGGTATCCGGGGGAAAGCTCAACATCCTCGGTTCATTTGACACTATCGCTGCGGTGGCATTTCCCTGTCAGCACCCGCTGTGCGCCATCGCCATCCGGATTCGTTTCGATCTTGGCGAGGAAGGAGATCATAAGTTTCAGGTGCATTTCTGTGATCCAGACATGCGCGCCGTGATGAAGCCGATGATCCAACAGGCATCAGTCCAGATTCCCAACGAACGGTCCCAGACGGTGACGCATATCTGGAACCTTTTGGGATTCGAACTCAAAGGTGCCGGCGAATATTATTTTGAACTCAAAGTGGACAGGGAAACCCCGTGCCGGCTTCCGCTCTATGTGCTTCAGGCGGGGCAGCAGTAACAGCCGGAAATAGCGAAGGTGTCAATTGAAGTGATTGACAATCAGCCTGCCATGTAATAACAGTTATTACATCATGAGTACTGCCACTGTCAAGCTGACGCGGATCGGAAACTCTCGCGGAGTGCGGCTCCCCGCCGCAGTCATTCGTCGCTACGGTTTTCGAGGTAACATCAAGCTCGAAGAAAGGGACGAGGGGCTCCTTCTCCTTCTACCCAAGAAAGCCGGCAAACTCTCGTGGGAAGGCACTGCGGAGGAAATGGCGGCGTCTGGGGAGAATTGGAATCAATGGCAGGGGAGTGAGGCGGACGGACTTTCTTCTATTCCATGGGAGTCTGGA
This sequence comes from Verrucomicrobiota bacterium, assembly GCA_009885695.1. Classification (GTDB taxonomy): domain Bacteria; phylum Verrucomicrobiota; class Verrucomicrobiia; order Verrucomicrobiales; family Verrucomicrobiaceae; genus VFKE01. Next base: position 17,816 of record VFKE01000022.1, read on the forward strand.
AAACGGTGACTCTGTGCCCAATGAAACGTTTCGAAATCTGGTGGGCGCGTCTCGATCCCATTGAGGGTTCTGAAATCGGGAAAACGAGGCCGGTTGTTGTGGTCAGCCTTGATGCATTGAATGCAGCTTTGCAGACAATCACGGTGTGCCCGCTTACCTCCAGTCTTCATCCGCAGTGGCGCACGCGCATTCAAGTCAACTGCGCCGGCCGGCCGGCTGAGATCGCGGTCGATCAAATTCGCACTATCAGTAGAACGAGGCTCACCCGACGAATTGGCGCGTTGAAAGCTGCGGAAACCGCTGCTTTGCGCAGGCTGATCTCAGAAATGTATGGCGACGGCTGATTGGCGGGTTACCCCGCCTTCACCTCGTCCCAGACCTTGGTGTATTTTTTGAGATCATCGCCGAGATCCTGGATGACTTCACTTTTCGCTTTCACGTCCGCGGGGATGGTGACGGCGGGATTGTTCAGGAATTCTTTCTCAACCAGCTTCAGGCCCGCGCTGTTCGGGCAGAGGTAGCCGATATTCTGCATGTTCTCAGCTGACGCTTTTCCGTCGAGCAGAAAATTGATCAACTGATGGGCCAGCGCGGGATTGGGCGCGCCTTTGGGGATCACCATCTCGTCGCAGGAGGCGCTGACGCCTTCGTTGGGAATGATGACACCGACTTTCTTGTTGGTCTGCATCACCTGCCAGAGGTCACCGCTGTAACCGTGGACGAGGTTGAACTCGCCGCTATCTACGCCGGCTTTGTAACCTTCGTTGTCGAACTTGGCGATGTTCTTTTTCCACGCGATCAAGACATCACGCGCTGCGGCGAGTTGTTTGTCATCGCGCGTGTTCAGGCTGTAGCCCAGCGACTTGAGCGCCGCGCCGATGGTCTCGCGCATGTCATTGAGCAAGGTGACTCGTTTCTTCAAATCCGTTCTGGCAAATGTCTTCCAGCTAGGCTCGATGTCTTTTACCTTGTCCTTGCGATAGGCGATTACTGCATAACCAAAGGTGTAGGGGACGCTGTGTTTCATCGCGCTGTCGGCGAGCTTGCCGAGCACCTCAAACTCCACGTTCTTCAAGTTGGACAGTTGCGCGTGATCGAGCGGCTGAAGCATGTCCTGCTGCACCATGAGAGTGATGATGTAGCTCGACGGAAAGATCAGGTCATAGCCGGAGGCGCCGGCCTTGAGTCGGGCATACATGGCTTCGTTGGAATCAAAGGTGTCGATGGCCACCTTGCACTGGTGCTTCTTTTCAAACTGTTTCACGAGATCCGGGTTGATGTAATCGGCCCAGGTGAAGACGTGCAGCGTGTCCGCGGCAAATGCACCGGTGGTAAAAAGGGTCAAGAGGACGAGGAGTTGTTTCATGGGGCTGTCTGTTTGCGGGTGAGTTTGAAGCTGAGGGTGACCACTGCAAAGGTCAGTGCCAGCAGGATGGTGGCCAGGGCATTGATGACGGGCATGTTCTGGCTGACTTTCATCATGCTGTAAACCCGGAGCGTCAGCGTGGTGGTGCCCGGGCCTTGCACAAAAAACGTGATGACGAAATCGTCAATCGAAAGCGTGAAGGCCAGCAGTCCGCCAGCGATGATGCCCGGCGCCAGCAGTGGCAGCACTACGCGCCGCAGCGTCTGCCAGCGGCCCGCGCCGAGATCGCGAGCGGCATCCACCAGGGTAAAATCAAAATCTTGCAACCGGCCCAGCACGACCATGGTGACATAGCTCAGGCAGAACGTCACATGGGCGATCCAGATGGTGGTGAAGCCGGTGGGCACGCCCAGAGCCACAAAAAAGAGCAGCAGTGAGATGCCCATCAGGATGTCCGGCATCACAAGAGGAACCGTGAGCGTGCCCAGATGGATCTTTTGCAGGCGCGACTGAAAACGATGCAGGGCAAAGGCCGCGAGCGTCCCCAGAACCATTGCCGTCAGAGAAGCCAGCGTCGCCAGCCCCAGAGAAGTCCAGAGGGCGGACCAGATGTCGTCGTTGTTCCAGAGTTTCTCATACCATTTGAGCGTGAAACCCTCCCAGCTGCCGCCGAAGCGGGAGGCATTGAAAGAGTTGATGACCAGCACCACGATGGGTGCGTAAAAGAACAGCAGGACTGCGGCGGTCACTAAAACTGGAAATCGCGAGCGCTTCATGCTTGCAGTTCGCCTTTCAGGGCGTTGTCGAGTTTTTCAGACCGCCTGAAGGCAGAACTGCACAAGATGAGAAGCAGCAGCACGCAGAAGAGCAATGCTGCCGCCAGCGCACTCGCAAGCGGCAGATTGCGATCACCCTGCGCGCGTTGGGCAATCTTGTTTCCGATCATCTCGCTGTCGGTGCCGCCCACGATGTCCGGCACCACATACATCCCGATGGTGGCCACGAATACGATCAGTGCGGCTGCGCCGAGTCCGCGGCTGATTCCAGGGATGAAGACAGAACGGAATGCGCGAAAGCCCGAAGCACCCAGATCGCGCGCCGCATCCATCAGCGTGAAGTCAAATCGCTCCGCCGCAGCGTAGAGCGGCAGAATCGCGAAGGGAAGCTGCGTATAGACCATGATGAGCAGCACCGCGCCGCTGTTGTAAAGCAGGGTGGGAGATTCGTCGAACAGGCGTGTTGCATCAAGCAACTGGCTGACCAGTCCGTCGGATTGAAGCAGCGTCTTCCAGGCGAACACCCGGATCAGGAAATTTGTCCAGAACGGAATGATGATCAGCAGTAGGAGAAAGTTTCTCCAGCGCGGGGCTGCCCGGGCCATGGCGAAACTTACCGGCAAGGCGATCACCAGACAGATCAGCGTCGTGGTCCCGCTGATCCAGAAGGTGCGCCATAAAATCGGACGATACTGCGGATCCGCCAGCGCGCGGAGGTTGTCGAGCGTCCAGCCCGCCGACACGCCGCCGGTGGCGTCTGCCGTTTTGAATGCCAGCAGAAATACGATCAACGCCGGAGCGACGAAAAAGACTGCAAGCCATCCCAGCGAAGGAAGCGTTAGGAGCCATTCGGCGCGGCGTGACGGAATGTTTTTGGCGGCAGACATCGCAGGACTGAGCGGCTGATTCAAGGGATGACGACACTCTTGTCGTCATCAAGACAATGATTTCCGGCGGCAGGAGTGCCGTCGTTCCGTGGCATGATGAGGACGCTGGCGGAATCTAGCCGGACGAGAACTCTGCTCCCCTTGGCGACACCGGCTGGCAGCATCTTTCGCGGCAGTTCTGCAGTCAGACTAATTCCGTTCATCCGCACGATGCACCGGGTGAGTGTTCCGAGCGGGATGATGTCATCGATCACGGCATCGCAGGTGTTGGTGCTGGTGGAAACGTCTGGTGACGGCTGCAGCAACTGAATGGCTTCGGGGCGGATGATGGCTTCGACGCAAGTCCCCACCGGGAGGTTCATCTGCTCAGCGGAAAACACTTTGCCGAAATCCGGCACGTCAATTTCACAGCCAGACCGCGAGCTGATGGCGGAGATTGTGCCCTGCAGAAAATTGGCATCACCTATGAAGCCGGCGACGAAGTGGCTGCGCGGCCGGTCATAAATCTCTGCGGGCGGACCGAGTTGCTCGATGTGACCGGCATTCATCACGGCGATGCGGTCGCTCAAGCCCATGGCCTCGGTTTGATCGTGAGTCACATAGATGAACGTGATCCCCGCCGCCTCATGGATGGCGCGCAGTTCCGCGAGCATGTGCTGGCGGAGTTTGAGATCGAGCGCGGCCAGTGGTTCATCGAGTAGCAGCACCTGGGGTTTGTTGACGAGCGCTCGCGCAATGGCCACGCGCTGTTTTTGTCCACCGCTGAGCTGCGCGGGTTTCCTTTGCGCTTCACTGCGCAACCGGACCAGGTCGAGCATAGCGTCCACTTCGCGGGCGATGTCTTTTTTGTTCCGTCCGGCAACGCGCAGCCCGAAGGCGATGTTGTCCGCGACACTGAGATGAGGGAAGAGCGCGTAGTTTTGAAACACCGTGTTCACCGGGCGTGTCTCCGGCGGCAGATGGGTGATGTCATGGCCATCGAGGAGGATGCGTCCGCTGTCCGGCATTTCGAAACCGGCTGCAAGACGGAGCAAGGTGGTCTTGCCGCAGCCGCTGGGACCGAGCAACGAAAAGACTTCACCGCGCGCGATGTCGAGTGACACGTCATCCACGGCGCGCACGGCGCCGAAGGATTTGGTGACATTTTCGAAACTGAGAAAGCCTGGCACACGCGGAGTTGAACACGCCTAAAGCCTCCGTTCAAGAGGCACATCATGCCGGTTGCAACAAAGCGTGTCGCAGGCTGGAAGCCAAATCGTCAACCGTAGCCGCGTCTCGTGAGAGCGCGGGAAGAATCTCGTTCTTGCAATGGCGTGTCCTCCATTGTCATGCACTCTCACGAGATGCGGTCACCAAGTTCTTGGATGGCTCCTACAGTCATTTTTCTGCGTTCGGTGCCACGAAGGACTCCATGCGTGCCACGAGCTTTTTAAGGTCGGTGTCCACGAGGAGCATCTTGTGATGTTGCGGTTTGAGGAGGCCACTTTGTTCCATTGATTCCATTAAAGTGATCAGGGCATCGTAGTATCCATCGACATTTAGCAGAGCGACAGGCTTCTGATGATAGCCCAACTGCAACCACGCCATCGCTTCGAACAACTCCTCGAGCGTGCCGTAACCGCCGGGCAACGCGAGAAAGCCGTCGGCGTGATCCATCATGAGTTTCTTGCGCTCATGCATGGTCTCGACCTCGAATAATTGCGTGAGCCCGCGATGCTCCTTTTCCAGTGTGACGAGGTTTTTCGGAATCACTCCGATGACTTCGCCTCCGCCTGCCAAGGCTGCGTCCGCGACCATGCCCATGAGCCCGACGCTTCCGCCGCCGTAAACAATTCCGATGCCGCGTTGTGCGCAGAGATTTCCAACGGACTCCGCTGCGTCATGAAACGCGGGATTGTTGCCTGAACTGGAGCCGCAGTAGATGCAAATGTGTCGCATAAATTCAAGTGGCGGTGTCAATGCAATTTCACAAGAAAAATCTTAGAGTACTGGAGACTCACTTTTTCATGTTTTTTCCCTAGATTTCAAGTCACGTGACTCGCATCATCCACATGAGTATTCTGATGCCGCGAGCTATTCGGGCCGAACCGGAAAGCGGGGCATCAGTGCCATCTGCCATCGTCTTCCCATGAAAAAGTCATCGCTTCTAGCTGTCCTGAGCCTCCTCCTTGCGAGCCGCGTGCCCGCTGCCGAACTGATCATCACCCCGGAAACCATCACTCCTTCCTCGACCCTCGAACTCCGGTTTGAGACTCCCATGATCGACAAGGACCGGGTCGGGTCGGTGGAGAAGGAGTCGCCGCTGGTTGGCGATCCAGCCATTACCGGCGAGTTCAAGTGGACCAGCACCCGGAGCGGTCAGTTCCGTTTCACCCAGCCCCCTGCCTTTGCCACGACCTATAAGTTCCAGCTTCGCGCGGGCTTGAAAGACGCGTCGGGCAAGGAGGTCGAGGCCGAGAAGTTTGACAAATCCAAAACGGAAGGGTTCCGCATGGTTACCCAGTCGCGCGACTATCCCTATTCTCATTCTTACGGGCAGGCTGGCATCCAGCAGCGGGTGCCTCGCTATCTACTTCAGTTTTCGGATGCTGTGGATGCTTCGGCTGCTGCCGATCAGATGAGTTTTGTCAGCAAGGCTGGCACCCGGGTGGCGGCGAAGGCGCGGCTGGCGACAGGCAAGGACTTTCGCCGTCGTTATGTGCAGTATGCTCCGACCTGGGACGAGCTGGCCACTGGTGGCAAAATCCAGCCCAAACCTGAAGACATGCGGCCCAACGCTTTGATCGTTGAGAGCCAGGAGCCGCTAACAGTTGGCGAGAGTTGGACACTCCTGGTGCCGAAGTCATTTACCAATCTGGCCAAGAAGGCTACGATGGACGAGGAAAAGCTTCTGGTGTGGGGCAACGTCGTCAAATTGGAAGTCAAGCACGCGGTTGAAGCGACACATTTTGATCGGCCGCATTCCATCGAGGTTCATTTTAACAAGTCTGTCGTCTGTGCGCCAGAGGCCGCCGGGGATGACGCGCATTTCCGCCCCTTCATCAAGGTGGAACCCGCGCCACCGGGGTTGAAAATCATCTCAGCTTACGGCGGAAACACGATTCAAGACGAAAAGGGCGGCGAGCACCGTTACTCGAACTCGGTCAGGCTCGAAGGCAAGTTCGCGTTGGAAACCGAATACACCGTCACCGTCTCTCATGAAATTCCGGCTGCTGATGAAATCGGGATGGTAGCAGGCTTCTCCAAAGCACACGTGTTCCACGCCAGCAACGCCTACGTCTCGACTTCCGCTTTCCAAAACACCCAGCTTTCGAGCGGGAGCGGCCTCTTCGACATCTATGCTGCCAACTATAAGAATCTGCGTGTTCGAGTGAAGCAGCTCAACGACGGCGACCTGATCCAGGCGCGGATGCTCTATCAGAAAACTTACAATACTTGGGATGACGGCAAGGGGAAGAACATAACAAAGTTTGAGTCCGCACCCTTCGAAGATTTCCCCGGCAAAGTCGTTTTTGACAAGACCTACGCCAATCAAAAGCCGCTGGAAAAGGCTACGCTGATCAATCTCAAATGGAGCGAGGTGCTCGGCCAGACTCCGGCCGCGCCTGTGTTCGTCGAGATCGAAGGCTCGCCGCAGGAAGGCGCGCCCAGCGGCATCATCTTCAACCGGTCGATTGTCGAGTTCACTGACATTGGCCTCATGGTGAAAAATTCGGGTGTGGAGACCATGGCTTATGCCTTCTCCCTGCGCACGGGTGCGCCGCTGCCGGATACGCAGGTCACTTTTACGGACAACGAACGCGGCTATCTCGGCTCAGTTCCCACCAACGACAAGGGCATCGCCACCCTGAGTGCGAAAGGCTCGAAGGGCTGGGCGCTGGCGAAGCGCGGCGCGGATTGTGCGGCGCTGGATTTTGGTGACGGTTACGGCGGCATTTCGCTCTGGCGTCATGGCGTGCAAAATTATGCGTATGACTCGCCGTGGAAACGGCAGACGCAGACTTTCATCTTCTCCGATCGCCCCGTCTATAAGCCGGGCGACACGGCGCACGTTAAGGCCATCGCCCGCCTGCGGAGCGGCGATGATTTTTCTCTCGGCATGAGACCGCTCAAGGCGAAGCTGATCGTGAGCGATCCGCGTGGTCGCAACATTCTGACGAAGCCGATCACGTTTTCCGCGAACGGAACCTGGAACGATGACGTTAGATTCCCCGAGACCTTGACCGGCTGGTATTCCCTGCAAATTGCATATCCAAAAAAGGAGTCAGATGGCGCTGAGGAAACCGATGGTGCGGAGGAGTCCGATGAATACAACCGCTACGGCGGGGCCAGTCTCAGTCTCCGGGTGGACGACTACAAGCCGAACACGTTTGAGGTCGCGCTCGACGGTGCGAAGCACAAGTTGGAGCGTGATCGCATCACGGTGCCGCTGCGCGCACGTTATTATATGGGCAAGGCACTGTCACAGGCGAAGACAACATGGAGTGCCAGCCTTCAGCAGAACTTCCAGGCGCCAGCGGACTTCGCGGAGTTTTCATTTGGCGATGTCGAGAGCAGGTGGCACTACGGGGAGGATCGCGACGAGGAGACAGCCGCTGAAGAAGAGCCCGAGAAGCAGTGGGGGGCCAATGGCATCATGGAACTTGCTGAAGACGGCACAGCGAGCATCGAACTGCCGCTTCCACCGCCCCACAAGGAAGCGCTGCCGCAGACGATCATGGTGTATGCCGACGTGACCGACGTGAACCAGCAGACGATTTCCGCCAGCACTGAATTTCAAATACCTGGCGCTGACTTCCTCGTCGGAGTGAAGAAGAACAAATGGTATGGCAATGTTGGGAAGGTGTTCGACTTTGATTTCACTTCCATCACGCCCGAAGGAAAACCCTTCCAGGCACCGGTGCCGGTCGATGTGAAGATCGAGCGCCAGGAATGGAACACCGTGCGTGTGCAGGCTGCAGGCGGCGATGTCACCACGAAGAATCAGGTGACGATGACCCAGGAATTGAAGACCACGCTTCAAGTCGAGGGCGCAAAAGGCGTGACCAAGGCGCTGACGGTGTTTCAGTTCACGCCGAAAAAAGGTGGTACTTATTTCCTCACCGCGACGGCGAAGGATGCCAAGGGGTTGAACGTCATCACGCGGGTGCCATTTTACGTCCTCGGCGGCGACGGCTATCCGTGGTCTTGGGAAGATGGAGAAAAAATCACGCTCCAGCCGGACAAGACAACCGCCAAACCCGGCGAGGAAGTCACGATCGTGGTGAAGTCCCCGATCTCAGGCACCGCGCTGGTCACCGTGGAACGCAACCGCGTGCATCGCTCATTCCTCGCAACCATCACGCCGGAGAATCCCGTGGTGAAAGTCCCCATCACCGATGAAGATTCGCCCAACGCCTTCATCTCAGTCATGGTCATCCGTGGCGCGGCGGACAGCCCGCAGGCTGAGAAGATGCCTGAATACAAGCTGGGTTACTGCGAGATCATCGTGCCCTCCGTGGCGAAGAAACTCTTCGTGGAGGCCAAACCGACCCAGTCAATTGTGCGGCCCGGCGAGGAACTCACCGTGAATGCGACTGTAAAAGACAACAAGGGAACCCCGGTCGCCGGCAGCGAAGTCACGCTCTATGCCGTGGATGAAGGTGTGCTCAGCCTGATGTCTTACGAGACGCCGATGCCCTTCGCCTTTTTCCATGCCTCTATGGGGCTGGCTGTCAGAACGTTCACCACGCTCAGTAGTCTCCTGGCCGAGGACATGGACAAGCGCGACCGCGGCAACAAAGGCATCATCGTCGGCGGCGGCGGGGAGGAAGGCGGCGCGGATGCAGCCATGCGGAAAAACTTTGTCGCCACGGCAACATGGAACGCATCGCTCATCACCGACAAGGATGGCCGCGTCAGCACCACATTCAAGGTGCCCGACAGCCTGACGCGCTACCGCATCATGGCCATCGCCGTGAAGGATGCCGACCGCTTCGGTACTGGTGAATCTTCTTTCACCGTGAACAAGCCGCTGATGGTGGAACCCGTCGTGCCGCGTTTCGCCCACGTCGGTGATGAAATCCTCATCAAGGCCGTGCTCCATAACACCACCGCGTTCAGCGGCGAAGTCGAAGTCGAACTGAAGCTGGACGACACCGCGACACTCATCAGTGAGGAGCGACCTTATGCCCTGGTCGCGATGCTGAAGAACCGCACCATGACCAACGACGGCAAGCTCGACCGCCGCAGCATCACGCTCAAGGCTGGTGAGACCACGGCGCTGGCGTTCCCGGTGAAGTTCGTCAAAGCTGGCACCTGCGCCTGGCAGTGGCGCGCGCGCACCGTGAAGTGGAGCGATGCCAAAGAGCTGGCCGACGCGGTAGAGAGCAAGTTCGAAGTCACCCAGTCCGCGCCTGCATTGCGTGAAGTGCATTACTTTGAACTCACCAGTGCCAAGTCGAATGAAAGCCTCCTCAAAGGCATCAATCCTCAACTCCTCGAAAGCGACGGCACACTGCGGCTCGATTTCAACCGCAGCCGGCTCGGTGAAGCGCGCGATGCCCTGGAGCATTTGCTGCATTACCCTTATGGCTGTGTCGAACAAACCACCAGCAGCACATTGCCCTGGCTCGCGCTGGCGAAATATGAACCGATGTTCCCCGACCTCCTGCAGCAGGACAAGGTGCGCAACGCCATCACTCGCGGGGCTGACCGCCTGCTCACGATGCAGACCGACGAAGGCGGCCTTTCCTACTGGCCGGACGGCGAGAAGCCCTTGCTCTGGGCTTCTGCCTATGGCGGCTATGGCTTGATCAAGGCGAAGGAATGGGGCGCATCGGTGCCGCAGGAAGCGGTGGATAAACTCACCACCTGGATATCGAGACAACTGCGCGAATTGAAGCTTGCGGATACCAAGGAGACCTCCAATCTCTGTGACTCCGCGCTCGCGCTTTACATGCTGGCGAAGGCGGGCAAGCCGGAACCTTCCTATCAGACAGTGCTCTATCAGCGCCGGGATGATCTTCCGGAAATGTCCCGCCTCTTCCTCGCGATGGCCATGTGCCTGACGAATACGCCGGAGAAGCAGATCACTGAACTGCTCAAACCAGCAAAAGGCACCAGGCAATGGGATCAATACTGGCTGGGCGACAAGACCGCTGCCGGCTTGCGCATGATCGTCTGCGCGCATCTCGGTCTGACGGATGAAGGAAATAAATACGCCAGTGAAGTGCTCGCGCGTCGCAATGGCCAGGGACACTGGGGCACGACGTTTTCAAACTCCTGGTTGCTGCTTGGCCTTGCCGCCGGTGAGAAAGCGCCGAAGGATGCCAAGCCGATCAGCTTCGAAGTCGCCTGGGGCGACAAGAAGAGCGACCTCACGCTGGCTGACACGATGAGCACCACCAGTTCGATCTATGAGTTCGATAGCAAGCTGGGTGCGAAGACTCTGCGTGCCACCGTGCCCGCCGGCCAGACGGTGCGGGGACGCGTCGAACTGAAAGCCTGGCCGGATCTCAAGACATTCCAGTCTGTGCAGAAGGGTTTTGGCATCAAGCGCCGCTATGAGCGTCTCACTCCGACGGGCGCGCTGGAGGAGTCGAAGAACCTCCGCGTTGGCGATCTCATTGTGGTCACGCTCGACATCAAGGTGCTCAAGGGCAACCGCTACCTTGCCGTCGAAGATCCGCTACCCAGTGTGTTCGAGCCGGTAAATCCGGAGTTCGCCACGCAGAACCAGCGCCAGGATGCCAAGGCTCAGGACAACGCCTGGTATTGCGACTATCGCGAACTGCGCAATGACAAGGCCTTGTTCTTCACGGATGACTGGAGCCAGCTTGGAACCTTCGAGTTGAAATACCTCGCCCGCGTCATCGCCGAGGGCGATGTCATCGCGCCGCCCGCGCGCATCGAAGCCATGTATCAGCCCGATCAATACGGTCTCAGCGACATCACCCGCGTGCAGACCCTGCCGATGACCAATGGCGGAAACGTGGCGGAGAAGTAACCCTCGAATGTAGCAGCCGACGTGAGGAGGCTCTAATAATGTTTGCCTGCGCAATGATAAACTTCCAGATATGAGCTTTTTCACGTCGGCTGCTACGAAGAAATTGAGATGGCTTTGGAAGCTGGGCCTGGGGTCGATCATCATGGCTGCGTGCGCATGGTGGGCGCTTCCCTGGGCTGTCCCGTTGCCGGAGAAACTGCTCCAGCCGCTTCAGGCATCGCCCACTTTTCTTGCCACCGATGGAACACCGCTGCGCCAGATGCTCAGTGCTGATGGTCAGCGCGTGGCATCTCTGGTGAGTTTGGAGGATATTCCCTATGACCTTATTCACGCCACGCTCGCAGCTGAGGACCGGCGGTACTTTTCGCATGGCGGCGTGGATCTTGCCGCCATCGCCCGCGCGACGTGGGACAACCTGATGGCGCGTCGTGTCGTGTCCGGCGCCTCGACCATCACCCAGCAACTGGCGAAAATTTCCGCCGGTGGTCCCAGGCCGCGCCGCTTGTGGACAAAGGTGATCGAAGCTCTTCAGGCCCGACGCCTTGAAATGACCTGGAGCAAGGATCGCATCCTCACAGAATATTTGAATCGCGTTGGCTACGGCAATCTGCTGACCGGCTGTGCCAGCGCGGCCCAAGGGTATTTGGACAAGCCGTTGCACGATCTTTCTCCAGCCGAATGCGCCTTCCTCGCTTCGCTGCCGCAGGCTCCGTCGCGGCTCAACCCCTTCAAAAATTTCAAGGCGGCGCAGACGCGGCAGAAGTTCGTTCTCGATGGCATGGTCGAGCGTGGCTGGCTCACTGCTGAGAAACGGTTGCTCGCGAGTGAAGAGAAAATTGTGTTGCAGCGTTTCAACGGCGGCTTCGAAGCACCGCACGCCATTGAGCTGGCTTGTGGCACAGGCTTGCAGCCTGTGTGTGGAACCGGCATTCTGCCGGCTGAAACGCAAGCGGGCAAAATGCCCGCTTTACACACAGGTTCAAAACCTGTGCCACAAGTTGTACGCACCACGATCCTGCCAAATCTGCAGATGCGCGTGGAATCGATCATCGCCCGCCGGCTGGCCACGCTGCGAGATCGTCATGTGACACAAGCCGCTGCGGTGGTCATTGAGAATAAAACGGGCCGAGTGCTGGCGCTGGCCGGCTCCCGTGATTTTTTTTCCAATGAAGGCGGACAGATCAACGGCGCGTGGGCGCCTCATTCCGCAGGTTCGGCGGTGAAGCCCTTCACTTACCTGCTGGCGTTGCAGCGCGGGTTCACTCCCGCTTCGATCATCCCCGACCTGCCCATCGAATTCAGCACGCCCGGCGGCATTTACCGGCCGGAGAATTACGATCATCGCCACTACGGCCCGGTGACGTTGCGCGCGGCGCTGGGTGCTTCGTTGAACATTCCCGCCGTGCGAGTGTTGAAACAGATCGGCGGCGAGAAGGCATTGTATGACACGCTGCAAAACCTCGGCATCACCTCGCTCACGGAGCCGCCGGATCATTACGGTCTGGGTCTAACCATTGGCAATGCGCCCATGCGACTTCTGGAACTGACTAACGCCTATGCCTGTCTCGCGCGCCTTGGTGAATACAAACCGTGGATCCTGCTGGCCGATGCGCCGGAAGCGGCGAACAGACGCGTGTTTCCACGCGAGGTGTGTTATCAGATTGCGGACATCCTTGGAGACAATCAGGCGCGCGTTCCAACCTTCGGTCCCTGGTCGGTCATCCGGCTGCCCTTCAAGGTCGCAGTGAAGACCGGCACCAGCCGGAACTATCGCGACAACTGGACGCTCGGCTATTCGCCGGAGTTCACGGTGGGAGTGTGGGCGGGCAACTTCGATCATACGCCGATGGAAAACGTATCTGGCGTCACGGGTGCGGGGCCGATCTTCCGTGACATTTTTCTGCGCCTGCGGGAATCGTCCGGTACCAGCTGGTTTGACGCACCGGCCGGGATCGTTCATGCAAAGATTGATCCGCGCACGGGACGTCGGGTGCCGGAAACCGGGATGGTGGTTCGCATGAGCCGGCCTGAGGTTTTTGTCAGCGGCTCGCTGCCCGACGAAGCAACGATGAAGGATTACGAAGCGGAGTCGGGTCGTGCGTATCTGTCGGACGATTATGCAAAATGGATTTCCCAAGGAGATCAATGGCTGACGGGGCTTGTTTGCCTGAGGCCGACGACGGTGGCGTTACTGCCGCCGCGCATTCTTTCGCCCACGGATGGGAGCGTCTTGTTTCTGGATCCTGATCTGCCAGAAGAAGGTCGAAGGCTGTTGTTGCGGGCGCAGGAGAGTGAGTCGGTAAACTGGGATTCGCCGACGTTGCGCATCGACGGGAACGATGGTGCTCCGGTGGCATGGCTGATTCCGGGTCGTCATGAGATCACAGCGTTCCACCGGAAATCCGGCTTGCAGACGACGGTGTCGGTCGAGGTGCGGGATGCGTCGGAGCTCGCGGCACAGCGAAGGAGCAAGTTGCTGGTCAGGTGAGGCCCGTCCGCATCATCATATGAAAGACCGGAAATTCTCGTGTCGCTTTTTCTTCAAGCTGGAGCCTCCTATTGCTTCCTCGAATTTTCCCCAAGGAGCGGCGCATTTTATACCGCCGCCGAAGCCACCTCTGCCCACGCAGACACATAGTGGGTTTATTATCCCAAATCTGCGTGAATCAGCGTAATCAGCGAATAAATTTTTCTCGCTAAACTTTCAAATTTCGTTCAGTCCGAAAGATATTCCGTAACGGCACGCTCCAGCTTTTGCAGGTCGGCTGGCGATAAGAACGTGATCGCATTCAAGAGCCTGGATTTCGCCGCCTGCCGGATGCCAGGAATGACGGCGAAGCTGGGTTTCCTTCCGCCTGCGGACAATCTGACGCGCAGTGGCCAGATTTCACCGGCTTGGGTGGAAAGCGGAATCACGGCGACCGTGTCCAATCGGGCATTGAGTGTGCTGTTGGAGAGCACAACAGCAGGGCGCACCTTGCCCAACTCCGGTGGATGAGCGTCGCTTAAATTGACCCAAACCACCGTCCCGCGTTTCATGGTTTGCGGCGTTTTGGAGAACTGGCCAGCGGCGCGGACTCCCATGATGACAGCCACGCGGCTTCGTTTTTGTTTCCTTTCAGCAGCGTGCCATAAGCATCCGCGGCGGACTCCAGTGCGCGGTGTTTTTCCTCGCGTGCGACCAGCTCGCGCACGAACCCGGTCAGCGACTGCGCGCCCGGCTTCATCCGCTTGATGGCCGAGTGCAGTACGGGATCAAGTTTGATGGTTGTCGCCTGCATATACTCGAAAGGTATATTTCCATCGTAATTTGTCAACTATTGGCGTCCGTTGTCGCCGCATTATTCATGCGGATTGATTTCATTGCTGTTCATATCAAAGATTAGCGGCGTTGCGCGCGATATTTTTCGATCTCAGCCCTGATGTGTTCCGCCCGGTTTCCCGGATCCGGATGGGTACTCATGATTTCGAGCCGATTGGAGCCGCCCGATGCTTTCTTGAGGACGGCCATGACCCTGATGAGGGCTTCGGGGTCGTAGCCAGATTCGATGAGGAAGCGCACCCCGAGCGTGTCGGACTCAATCTCATCGTCGCGTCCATACTTCAATGTCACCAGTTGGTTCACCATCTGAGCCATGCGCGCCGCATCGTAGCCGCCCTCACTGCCTGTGGCTCCTATGACGATGGCAGTGGTGATGCCGTTGAAAAGGTTGTTCTTGGCGATCTGCTCCGAAGAATGCCGGCCCACGACATGCCCGATCTCATGCCCGAGCACGCCGGCGATTTCGTCCTCGCTGCCGAGCATCCGGTAAAGCGCCTCGGTCATGAATATTTGTCCGCCGGGCAGCGCGAAGGCATTCACCACCTGGCGGTCGGCCAGAAGATGAAACTCAAACTGATAAGGAGTGCGGCCCGCATCGGTTGAGCGGACGATCTTCTGACCAATGCGGTTCACATGACTGCGCGCGGAGGCGTCAGGCGACAGTCCTCCGTGCTGCGCTGCCATCTCGGCACGGGAGGCGAGTCCCATCTGGATTTCGGCATGGTGATCAAGATCGAGGTGCTGCTTTCGGCCGGTGAAGTGGTTGACCTCGGCGGGCGTGCTAAAATAGCGGATCACAGCAAACGCAGCGATCAGCAGGATGATGACCAGCCGCCCGCTGCATCCTGACAGCGGCGAGCGCCGGGACCCGAAGCCCTGGCTGCTTCCGTCGCCAAAAGCTGGTTGGATGTGGAAAAGTTTGCGATACACGGCGGATGTTCGTTGCATTCAGTTTAGCGGAAAAGTCCGGCGCTGAAAGTCCCGGTTTATGAAAAGTGTCGCGGCTTGGGCTGGTTGTCTTTGCAATTGCGTGTCCCTGCCTATGATACACAGCTCATGATTTCACCAGACATTCGTAATCTGCTTGCCAGAACTTCGCCTGAGGGGGGTGTCACTGCGCAGGGTTGGGTTCGCACCCGGCGCGATTCCAAAGCTTGCACGTTCATTGAGATTAACGACGGCTCCTGCCTGCGCGGACTTCAAGTCGTGGCCGACAACAGCTTGTCCTGCGCCGGACTTTATCCAAAGATCCTCACCGGCGCATCCATCCGTGTGATGGGTGATCTCGTGGCGTCTCCCGGCGGGAAACAGGCATTTGAACTGCTGGCGAAGGACTTGGAAATCATCGGAGAGGCGGACCCGGCGTATCCGCTGCAAAAGAAGGGGCACACGACGGAGTTTCTGCGCGAGATCGCGCATCTTCGTCCGCGCACCAATTTGCTGGGGAGCGTGTTCCGGGTGCGCAGCCGGATGGCCCATGCTGTTAACACTTTCTTCCAGGAGCGCGGTTTCTTCTACATTCACACGCCGATCATCACTTCCAGCGATTGCGAGGGGGCAGGGGAGATGTTTCGCGTCACGACCTTGCCCCAAGGTTCGACAGCCAAGCCGGAGGCGGATTTTTTTGGCAAGCCGGCCTATCTCACGGTCAGTGGTCAGTTGCAGGGGGAGGTCTTCGCCTGCGCCATGGGAAAAATTTACACGTTCGGCCCCACCTTCCGTGCGGAGAACTCCAATACGGCGCGTCATGCAGCGGAGTTCTGGATGATCGAGCCGGAGATGGCCTTCTATGATCTGGAGGCGGACATGACGCTGGCCGAGGAACACATCAAATACCTCCTGCGCGTGCTTTTCGAAACCTGCGGCGAGGAACTGGAGTTCTTCAACAAGTTCGTCGACAAGGAGCTGATCGCACGGCTGCAACACACGCTCGACAGTCCGTTCCAGCGCGTGACTTACACGGAGGCTGTGGATTTGCTTCTGAAGTCAGGGCGCAAGTTCGAGTATCCGGTGGAGTGGGGACAGAATCTACAGAGCGAGCATGAACGGTTTCTCGCGGAGGAGCACTTTAAAAGCCCCGTCACTGTTTATAACTATCCACGGAGTCTGAAGCCGTTTTACATGCGGCAGAATGACGATGGCCGGACGGTGGCCGCAATGGATGTGCTGGTGCCGGGCATCGGTGAGATCATTGGCGGGAGCCAGCGCGAGGAGCGACTGGAACTTCTTGAAGCGGCGATGATCGCCCAGGGTCTCAATCCTGAAACTTATCGCTGGTATTCCGACTTGCGGCGCTACGGCACGGTGCCGCACAGCGGTTATGGACTCGGCTTCGAACGGTTTCTCATGTTTGCCACCGGCGTGGGCAACATCCGCGATGTGATTCCATTTGCCCGAACGCCGGGTCACGCGGACTTTTGATGGCGTCGAGTGCCACCGGCAGCAGATATTCTTTATGATACGATGGGTCATATTCTTTCATTTGTTGGTTTTACAAGCGGTGTCTGTTTGTGAGGAAACAAATCCGTTGCGCGTCTCCCTCGTGACTGAGGCGTCTGCCATTGTTCCCGGCGAGTCGTTTTATGTCGGGCTGGATTTGCAACATCGGGAAGGTGACCACACTTACTGGAAATTTCCGGGCATTGTTGGCGTGCCGACCGGGATGGAGTGGAAGCTGCCGGAGGGATTTGAAGCCGGACCGATTGAGTGGACTGAGCCGCATCGCGTCCTGATGTATCAGATCAAGGCCCAAGGCTACGAAGGCAGCACGCTGCTGCCCATCAAGATCACAGCGCCCAAGACTTTGCAGCCAGGAACCACGGTGGTCTTGGCGGGGCAGGCCTCGTGGATGTGCTGTGGCCGGGTGTGCAACCCGGGGGTAAGGGATTTGTCGCTCGAGATGAAGGTCGCTCCCGAAAGTGAACTGGATGGGAAATGGCATGCTAAATTCAATGCCGCCCGCGCTGCGGCACCGCGTCCGCTGGCTGGTTGGAATGCGGAGGCGAAACGTGCGGGCGCTGAGGTGCATCTCAAGCTGTCGGCCCAAACCGATGAGGCGAAGCAACGGGCTGCTGCGATCAAAGAGATGATTTTCTTCACAGATGACGGATTGATCAATGCCGACAAGCCGCAGACTTTTTCCAGCCCGGAACCTGGAGTGCTGGTGATGAAACTGATCATTTCCGAATACGCGAGCGATCCCAAGGCCAAGGAGCTGAGCGGCATCTTGCAGACGCCGCAGGGATGGTCGGCGGATGGAACTGTGAAATCCGTTATCTTGCGGGTAAAGCTTGCCGAATGAATCCAGTGACCAGTTCCGAACCACGAAGGCAGCCCAGAGGATTCATGGAACAGCCTTTTGCGTATCATCATGAGCTGGAACTGCGCATCGAAACGCTGACGAACCTCGGCCAGGGGCTTGGTAGAATCGATGGCTGGGTGGTGATGGTGCCCTTTGCGCTGCCCGGCGAACTCGTGGTCGCTCGCATTCACCGAAATCATAAGAACTACAGCGAAGCGGACTTGATGCGCATCATTGAGCATTCGCCGTCGCGCGTCGAACCGCGTTGCCCGCTATTTTCAAAGTGCGGTGGCTGCCAGTATCAGAATCTGGGTTATGAAGCGCAACTGGTGTGGAAGCGTCAGCAGCTGGCGGAACTGCTGAAACACATGGCGCGCATCGAGTTTCCCGTTGAGGAAGTCATTGCTTCGCCGCGCGACTTTGGCTATCGCTCGAAGATCACGCCGCATTTTCCCGTGCCCCACGATGGCAAGATCAGCGCGATCGGCTTCCTCGAAGCTGGCAGCCGGACTCGCATCCGGGACGTGCCACGCTGCGAGATCGCCATGCCGGAGATTAACGAGCGATTGTCATCGCTGCGGGAGGAAATTTTTCGCACCGGTCCAGCCCGCTACAAAAAAGGCGCGACCCTTCTGCTGCGGGCCGCAGGCGGTCGCATTCTTACGGACAACAAGGACATCGCCATCGAAGAAGTTGATGGCATCCGCTTTGAGTTTCAGGCGGGAGACTTCTTTCAGAACAATCCCTTTATCCTGCCTGCGTTTGTCCGCCATGTCGCGGCTGAGGCTTCGCAGCACGGAGCCTCGCATCTGATCGATGCCTACTGCGGAAGCGGGCTTTTTGCCCTGGGCTGCGCGAAGCATTTCAAGCATGTTACGGGCATCGAGATTTCCGCCGCCGCCGTGGCCAAGGCGGCTCACAATGCGGCCCTCAATGGGCTGACGCACTGCAAGTTTGTTTCCGGCAGTGCCGAGCACATCTTCGAGGGCATTGAATATCCTCCGGACGATTCCGCGGTGATTATTGATCCTCCGCGCGCCGGGTGCAGTGAGGATTTTCTCAAGCAGCTTTTCCAGTTCGGCCCAGCGACCGTGGTTTATGTTTCCTGCAATCCCGCCACCCAGATGCGCGATCTTGCTAAATTTAGCGAAGCCGGTTACGCGCTGAGCAAAGTGCAGCCTTTTGACCTCTTTCCACAGACGAAGCATCTTGAGTGTGTCATGACGCTGACCAGAAAGTAAAAGACCTTTGTAAAACAACAAGGGCTGGCTCTGGATTTTATTTCGTGTCACCTTCGGCTGCGATGCTGTTCAGCCATCCAGCCTCCATAAGGGTGTCGAGATAGACCACGTTATCCTGTGGCTTGAATATCTTACCGGCTTTAGAGACCCATTTTTTTGCTTCCTCAGCGTCAGTTAATTGAAATGCAAAGGCGGATTTAATGTAATAGTAGGCTGGAGTGTCGCCCATGAAGGTGAATCCGGTGGACGTTTTTTCTGCCTCTGCGACTTTCCCCTGTTTCAACTGGCAGATGACGATTTTGAACTGAACCAGATGGCGGACGTCCTCCCGGAGTTTTATGAAATCAACGAGCAGTTTGGTGAAACCTGCCTCTGCCTCGGCGTATTTGTGCTCGACATAAAGCAACTCCGTCTTGTTAAACTTAGGTTCGAATGCCGCTGGCATCAGCTTCTCCGCAAATTCGAAGCATTCCCGCGCCTTGACATAGTCGCGCAGGGGAGGCGCCGTATAAACGCTGCCGCGCACATTCGCGATGTAGGCGTTTCCGGGGGAAATGGCATCGGCTTCATCAAGTTTTTTCAGCGCCTCGTAGCTCTGCTGTTTCTGCTGCAACTGGCGGACTTCTTCGATTATGGCTTTGACGCGCGGATCAATCGGCGACGTGGTCTGAGCCTGAAGCAAAGTGGCACCAGCAAGCAATACGAGCAGGATACGAGAGTATAGCATGGGGTAAAGTAAGAGACTATCCGCGTCCGACAAACGAAATATATGTCGCTCAGTAAACGTCGCGCCGGTATCGTTTGGCTGCTTTCATGGTCTCGAGGTATTCCAGCGCTTGCTCTGACGTTTTTCCACCTTCCTTGGCGATGATTTCTTGCAAGGCCTTGTCGACGTCGGCAGCCATGCGCGAGGCATCGCCGCACACATAAAATATCGCGCCGTGTTCCAGCCAGTCGAAAAGCAGTCGCCCATGTTCCAGCATCTTGTGTTGCACATAAAGCTTCTGCGCCTGATCGCGCGAGAATGCAGTGTCCATCCGGCGCAGGGTCCCGTCGGCGAGATAACTCTGCCATTCGTCCTCGTAGAAAAAGCAGGTCGCACGATTGATCTCGCCAAAGAAAAGCCAGGCATCACCACGGGCACCGGTGGCGCGTCGTTCCTGGCAGAAGGCGCGGAACGGGGCGATGCCGGTGCCGGGTCCGCACATGATGATAGGTGAGTCGTCGTTCGGTTCGGGAAGACGGAATCCCGCGCCCGATTTGATGAAGGTGGGCAGCGGAGAACCTAGGGTCACACGATCTGCGAAGAAGGTGGAGCACACGCCGTTGCGTTGGCGGCCGCGGCTCTCGTAGCGGACGGTGGCGATGGTAAGATGCACCTGGTCAGGAAATGCCTTCAGACTGGATGAAATCGAGTAAAGCCGGACATTGAGACGGCGAAGAAGCCCGATAAATTCTGCGGGTTCAAACTTTGCCGCCGGGTTCTCATTGAGGACGTCGAGCACATCGCGGCCCAAATTGTATTTTTTCAATTCATCCTTCTTCTCCAGCGTAGTGAGATCAAGCAGTGCGTTGTCACCCGTCTTGGCCGCGACCGCCTTGAGCAGCTTGCCGTCGAATTCAGTGATGGCCGAGACTGCTGTCAGGACATCCCTTATTGTTCCTTCACCTCCTTTGGGGTTGGGCACGGTTTCGGTGCCGGAGAAGCCGAGTGCCGTGATGATGGAGCCGACAAGCTCAGGGTCGTTTTGCGGCTGCACAGCAAGCGAGTCGCCCGGAGTGAATTCCATGCCACTGCCAGAAAGATCAATCTCGTAGTGCCAGGTGCTCTTGGTCGCACCGGGTCGGGTCAGTTCATGCGCGACTTTCAGGCGAGCAATGCAGGGATTCTTGACTCCGTAGGGAGATTTTGCTGATGCGGTTTCGGAACTCATGAGAATGGCGGAAAACGTAGGGATGCGACATGGGAAGTCAAGATGCCTCCGTGGGATGTCGCCTTGGGGTCATTCCACCTCCGACTCGAAACTCTTCTCCTCCTAAATGATGAATTTTTTGTGTCCGGGTGGCATCCGGCCGAGGGCGCAACTTCGATTTGACCGGTGCCCCCCAGTGAAGCAAGGGCCATAAATTCTCGAACCGTTGCCCGGACTATGAAAATCCCGTTATCATCACATTTATTTTCCGGGGTGTCTTGGCGAGCGCTCGCGTGCGTTGGCCTGCTTGTCACAACCACCGTTGCTGACGATCGCGACCGACAGGTGCGAGAAGAACCCAGGCCGAAGTTTCTGTCACGAGTCGGCAATTTTTTCTACAACTTCTCACATGGCATCGAGCGTTCGGAGGTGACAGTATATTCGATTCGTTATGAGTCGGATGTGAACTTCTCACGAGTTCCGGCTTCCCAACGTTCTGCCAGAGGGGAGGGGCAGCCAGACCTCGGCGGCCCGCGCTACATCGCCCCGGTGAATCCCGACCCACGCCTCTTGCATCCGCGCGAGCCAGTTCCGACGCGCTCCGTCGTCGTCGTTCCCCGCCAAGAAGCCCCCGGCATTTATTATCGCCCCACCCCGCCGCCGGATTCACTTAAGCCGGTTGATGCTCTCTCGGTGCGAACGGTGCCCTTGCCGGAGCCAAGAGTGCCGGACAAGAAAAAAATCCCGGCAGAGTCTTACACGTCAGATGTCGATTTAAAACCGAAGATAAACGCGGAGAATCCCGCGCCCGAGAAATCCACGGAGAGCGCTTATCCTGTGGGAACGTCCATCAACCGGTTGGGGCGCGTTAAGAGCCCTTATCCGCCCTATCGTGAACTGGACGTGACCGGCCTTCCATCGGGCTCGTTGGCAAAGGATCCTCAGACCGGAAAAATTTTCCGTGTGCCCTGAGGCTCCCGTGAGGCCCGGAGAACATTGGCCTGCAGCAGCCTGTTCATTCGGACTTGTTGATCTCAACTTTTTTCGTGCTGATATCGACGCTGAGACTGGTTTTTAATCTGGCAATTTGCATTTTTGTCACATTCAGCGCCCAAGCTTCGAGGGTTGATGCGCTGCCAGGGAGTGATGCGGCGTGGATGACAGTTTTCCATGGATACATGGTGGACACGGGCACATCGTCGATGTTGGAAAATTCGTAGTCGAGTCCATAGATGCGGAGCATGTTGAGTGGTGCTGGCTGGCCAAGTGCGATAACTTGATCACCCAGAGTGATGAGCAGGGCATCTGCGGGTTCGTTGGTGCCGAATCTGGCGTGCCCGGAAAGTTCGAGCGCGCCGTCCTCGCGGAACTCCGCCACTTCGATGGACGCCTTCTCGGTGCCGAGCGGCCTGGTCTGGCGGCTGAACCATTTGAGATCGGGCGACTTTAGCGGCTTGAACTTGAGGAGGTTCAAGCCGTTGAGCGTGTTGACCGCGTTGATGCAATGCCAGTTCTTCGAATGCTTGTCGAGCACCTTCAGGCTTTCCAGTTTGATGTGCGGCAGGAAAAGAACCAAGGCCTGCGCCTGTCTGCGCGCATGATGCCAGACATGGGTCAGATGCAGGCCGTATTGCCAGACGGGAATCTGCGCCATGATGAACGCCGTGAACAAGGCCGCGGCGACCACTCCGGATGGCGATGATTCATGGTGATTGGATTCTTCGGAGCGACGACGACCGAGGATGAGGGGAAGCGCGAGCATGGAAACCAGCAGATACTGGCTGATGGCGAGATAACGTGGTGTCACGGCGCGGTGTTCCCCGATGTCGGCCCCCCGTTTGCTGACCATGAGTCCCACGCCGACGACGTAAGCCGCGAGCGCCAGCCACGGGATGGCTGCGCGCCATTGGGAGCGCGGCTGTTTGCGGGAGATGAAAATGAGCAATGCGACGGCAAAGATCAAAAGTGTCGCGATGCCAAGGAAGATCGCCTTATCCAGCGGATGATCCACGAAGGGCGAACGCGCGAACCAGGTGCCGAAAAACGCGAAGAAGAATCGGACTGCCTGCATGAGGTGATCGCCTTCGAGCAGGCTGCTTGCCCCTTTCATTGCGTGGTCGCCGGGCTTCAGGTCATAGGCATGGTGCGCCACATTGATAAAGTTGTGGAAGTAACAGGCGATCGTGATCCCGGCGACTGCGAGAACCCCCGCGGCGGCCGCGACGCGCTTCTTGAGCGACGCGGAATCGAACAGAAGAACCAGCACCAGTAGCACCGGCCAGATCGCCAGCCCGTGGGCGAAGCTGTGGGTCGCGATCTCCGCCAGAAGAACCGAGAGCGCGACGCGCCACCAGAATTTCTCATTGCGTGGTGCGCCCAGCAGGAGCAGCACGCCCAGCAGGCAGGCGATCGGGATCGCCGTCCACAGGCAACTGCCCCAGAAGATGATTTGATAATGGATCGGTGAGAAGATCAGCAGATTGATCGCGAACATCAGGGGCCAGCGCCAGCATGAGCCGCCCAGTGTGCGTTTGACCAGCAGCCAGAGCAGCCAGGAGTCGAGCAGGAAAATTAGGAAGATGAAATATTGTTCCCAGCGAAAATCCCCGCCGCTCAGATTCGTGAGGCCGATGATGAGCAGTCGAGGCACCACGATGCGGTGCTGGATCTGGGCAGAGTAGAGATGATGGCCGAGTTCGCTCCATGACATCTTGCCCGCACGGAAGTCGTGCCATTTTTGCAGCAGGGGCGCATTTTCCCACATGTCCCAGCACCCCGCGTCCACGGCCTTTTCCCGCACCAGGTTGGCGGTGAAAATCGCGGGCGAGAAGACCAGCAGGATCAGCAGCAGGTGTTTGAAGGCGGCGGGCATCAACAAAGATGAAAGGCAAAGGCCGGCAGGCAACTGGCATTCGCTAACGGCGAGCAGTGAGAGATATCACTTTTTTTGAGTCTGTCGTGTGCAAGTTTACGGTTCCATCCGCGTTTACTTCTCCAACCAATATGAAACCGCATCCAACTTCCCGCCGCCGCTTTATCGCGCAATCCGCCGCCGCCATTGGATTTCCCATGATTATTCCTGCAAGTGCGATCGGTCGCGGCCGGCCTGCGCCATCATCGCGCATTAATGTGGCAGTATTAGGCTGGGGCACGATCGCGTCAGACTGGACGCCGTCGTTTCTAAACAATGACAAGTGCCAGGTGGTGGCGGTGGCTGATCCGATGAAGGAGGGCACGAACTACGGCTATAGTGGCGAGAAACGCGGCGGACGCGAAGTTGGCAGGGAGACGATCAACAAATTTTACGGCGAGGCCGCGAACAAGCCGGTGCGCATTTGCACGGCGTATGCCGATTTTCGGGAGTTGCTCGACAAGGAGGACATCGATGCCGTCCAGATCTGTGTGCCGGATCACTGGCACTGCTACATGGCTGTGCTCGCCGCCCGGAAAGGCCTGCATCTCTATGGGCAGAAGCCGCTCGCGCTGACCATCGGTGAGGGGCGCCGCATTGTGGACGAGATAGCGAAGGCCGGGGTCACCTGGCAGACCGGCAGTCAGCAGCGCAGCGACATTAATTTTCGTCTGGTCAGTGAGCTTGCGCGGAACGGACGCATTGGCAAGGTGAAGCAGGTGCGCATCGGCCTGCCTGGCGGCCACAGTAATTGGAGCCAGCTGGCCGACCGGACCGCGCCCGAGCCGGTGCCGAAGGATTTCGATTACGACATGTGGCTGGGGCCAGCCTCTCAAATGGAATACCGCCCGGCGCTGCTGCCGCTCAACTGGCGGCACAACTTCAACTTCTCCGGCGGCATGATCACTGACTTCGGTGCGCATCACATCGATATTGCGATGTGGGCCATGGGAAAGAACAACACCGGCCCCGTTGAATTTAATAATATCCGCGGCACCATGCCGGCGAAGACGGAACTCTACAACACCGCCGCTGCGTTTCACTTTGAGTGCAGGTTTGCCGACGGTCTGAAATTTGTCATTGCTGACGCCTCGGAAAAGATCATGCCCGAGCTTGATGCGGTGAACAAGAATCCGAACAAACCCGCCGACCACACTGGCATTTTCTTTGAGGGAGAGAATGGCAAATGGCTCTGGGTTGACCGCGGCAGGAAACTCGCCAGCGACATCAACATCTTTCGCGAGAAGGTCGGACCGGAGGAAATCCACCTCTGCGAGAGCAAGGACCACACCGACAACTTCCTCACGCATGTTTACGACGGAAAACCGGTCGTCGCGCCCGTGGAAGACGCGCACCGCACCATCAGCATCGCGCACATTGGGAATATTGGCCTGCGCCTTGGCCGCTCGAAGTTCAAGTGGGATCCGGTGGCGGAGAAGTTCGCGGATGACCCGGAGGCGAATGCGATGCTCAACCGTGAGTGGCGGAAGCCGTGGGTGCTCGAATAAAGAAATGACGAATGACGAATGCCGCGAGACGGGCTGGCATCTGACCAATAATGCCGCCAGGACGAGCCGGCGCCGTTGCTTGCGCCTGTTTCTGTTCTTCGGCATTCTTTTTCTGTCCCTGGCAGACACCGCGCATTCTTCCGAACGCGGATCTGCCCGCGCTTACTTTTACATCGAGCCCAACTCCGCCCGCTTCGAATGTCTGGTGCCATTGCCGGAGATGATGATTTTGCTGGGGCAGTCGCCTGAGAGTTTGCTTGCGGTTGAGGCGCAGCAGATATTACGCGACGCAGCGCGGGAGAGGGTTGCCGACTGGCTGCGCGTGAAAGTGGACGGGATTGATTCGCCGAGCAGCGAAACTTTTCGTGTCATGATTGTAAAGGGTGTGCCCGGCCGAACTGATGTGTTGAAGGCAAACGAGACTGTTTCCTCCGCGGAGGCCATGCTGGGGCTGGTCTGGGAATTTGATCTGGCGGCCGTTCCTGAGAAGATCGAGGTCGCTTGGACTGGATTCGGTGAGAACATACCGTCGCTTGTCACCAGCATTATCACTGGTTCTCAGAGCGAGGAACACGAACTCACGGCGGGCGCGCCGTCGTGCGAGTGGATCAACCGGGGACGGTTGACGATGCAATCGCCACTGGCCCTGGTGCCGCCTCTGCCACCGATGGAAACGATCCGGATTCCAGTGGTCAGCCTGCTTTGGGTGATTTTCGGCCTGGTTATTTTCAGCCTTGAGTTTCGGAAGGGTCAAAAAGCTTCGGGCAAGCTTATGATGTTGATGATAGGCATCCTCCTGGGCGCTGTCATCTTGTGGCCAGTCGCTTCCGCGAACATCACGCCGCCATGGCATGCCGTTGCGGCTGTGTCGACAGACCAGGCGGAGCGCATCCTGTCTCCACTGCTGCGGAATGTTTACCGCGCGTTCGATCAACGACAGGAGAGCGCTATCTATGATGTTCTCGCCCGCAGCATCGAGGGTGATTTATTGCCGCGAATTTACCTGCAGACTATTAACGCTCTTACGCTCGATGCGCAGGACGCCACTCGCGCTCGCGTCACGGATCTGGATGTACAGGTCGAATCCGTGCGCATGACACCGGGGTCGCATGGCTTTATCGCGGATGTGCAATGGACCGCGCTCGGCACAGTTGGCCATTGGGGCCATCAACACCAGCGCATCAATCGCTATACGGCAAAGGTCACTGTCGGAGCCGTGCCGGTCGGGAACGGCAAGTCATCAGAATGGAAGGTCGGCGCGCTGGATGTGGAGCAGGAGACGAGGATGTGACCGTCACATCGACGATGCGCGATTTACCACGACACCACAGAAGGTTCTTTCCGCAAGACGAGGGCGCAGAAGGTTGAGGGCGGCGGTGGATTTCTCCTGAGCGCCGCGTGATTCGTCGTGGACGAGGAGGACATCGGTGGCGAGGGGGAGCAAGGGAGCAATGTCAGTGAAGTTACGCATCACGCTTGAGCCATCGAGGATGATCCAGTCCATTTGCGGGCCAGCTTTTTCAATCCAGCCGCGATAAGTCTCGAGCAGGTCGCCCTGTTCGTAACGCGGGATGTCGATGGTGGGCAGTAGATAGAGATTACTGGTGCCGTAACGGAGGGATTCGAGTCCGCCGGTGGTTTTGGTCTCGTGAGAGACGGAGTGAGGGAAGAGAAGATTGAAGGTGGGGGACTCTGGGTTGCACTCGATCATGAAGACGCGGCGTCCCTGGCTGCACAAGCCGGCGGCGAGGGCGGAGGACACTGCAGTTTTGCCTTCACCGGGTTCCGCGCTGGCGATGAGGATGACGCCGGGACCTTGGCGAAAGGTGGCGCGCTGTTCGAGGGCGCTGACGAGGTCGCGCATCGAGTTCGAGGAACTCGATCCAGGACGGAGCATTTCACCAAGGAGCGTGGCAGGAGTTGCGTTTCGGATCTCAGGCAGACGGGCGAGAACAGTGGTTCGTTCGGAGGTCGTCGAAAGCATGCTGTTAGCGGCAGGGTCGCCTTCAATGGTGGTTTTTATTGCAGGTAAACCACGCAACATGGGAAGCACTTGCTGCTCGCAGAAACCAAAGCCAACTGGCACGCCAAGCAAGCAGAAGCCGAACACGAGCATGGAAGCCAGGAGCGCGATGGGTTTGCTGGGCTTGAGCGGCCTCTCGGGTGCGACGGCGACGTCCGCGATCCGGAGTAGTCCGCTTTCCTTGAACTGGCCGGTGAGGTCAGCCTGGTTCATGCGCACCGTGATTTTTTGGTAGAGTTCGCGGTCAGTCGCAACTTTGTCGCGCAAGAGGTTGCCCTGGACGTTCTTGCCGCCTTGGGCGAGCACATCCTGGCGCGATTCATCGAACTGCCGTTCGAGGTCTTCAATTTGTTTGCCGAGGGTGGCGGCGTCGGTCTGCACCATGGTGATGACGGCGGAGATATTGCGCTTCAGTGTTTCGCGGTAGGTTTCGATCTCCTGATTGATGGCGACCATCTTCGGATGATTTTTTGCAGCCCAGGTTTCAAGCGGAGCGCGATCGGCAATTTTCGCCTCCAGAAGTTTTCGCGTGGCGGCCACATCGGGGTTTTCCGCGATGAGTTTAAGGTCGAGCGGTTCGCGTCCGGCTGACTGGGCGGACTGGATGGTGCGGAAGTCCTGGCGTGCCTTGGTGAGCCTGACCATGGCGTCGGCGATGGAGGTGGTGAGCAATTTTACTTTGTCACTGGACACGTCCTTTACTTCATTGTCCTGCATCAGTCCCTGCGACTGACGGTAGGCGGTGAGTTCCTGCTCGCTCTTCTGTAGACGCTGACGGATTTCGGTGATCTTCTTATCGAGGAAATCCGAAGAAGCCCTGGTGGTGGTGAGTTCCTGCTCGGTGACGTAGTGGATGTAGTCTTCGACATAGCGATTCGCGATGCGAGCCGAAAGCTTGGCGTCGCTGGTGCGCACCTGCACGCGCAAGATGTGTGAGTCCTTGAGCGGTTCGACTCTCGTCGCGAGGTCGAGTTTCCGCGCGAAGAGTTCCTGATTGCTCAGCGGCGCGGCGGGTTTTGGTGTGATGAACCAGCCTTTCACCGTGGCGAGCCATGACTTTCCCGTTTTGCCATCGGCGATGAGCGCGTCGCGATCCGCTGGCGCGATGGAATCGCTGAGATAATCCGCGAATCGGCGCGCTTTCAATTCGGACCGATGGTTGTTTACGAGCATGGGGGCGCTGAGTTCCGTGACGCTGGCGCGGCTCATTTCATTGAAGCTGAAAACATTTGGATCCTGCAGCCGGAGAAGGATTCGGGATTCCGCTTCGTAAACTTTTGGTCCCATGCCGAGGCCATAGAAGGTCAGTGCCGCGAGCGGCAGTGCGATCAGCAGGCCTAGTTTCCAGTGCTTGCGTAGGTAGCCGAAGAGGTCGGTGAGGCTGACCACGGTTGTGTTGTCGGCAACTGGAGCAGATTGTTGCAGGATGAAGACGGGCTGCGATACGGGCCGTGATGCTTCGAGTTCAAGTTGCTTGCTGCCGATGAGTCCGGCATTGGTGGGGAATGTGATCACGTGTTGCATGTTGGTCTTGATGTTTGAACGGTTAATGAACGGAAGGCGTGGGGCTTTGGGATGTTATCCGCGGGGTTCGTCGTCCGGCTTTATGGCGGTATCGGTTGACACGGTGCGGGTCGTTTTGCGCTTGCAGTAGCGAAGGAGTTTGAAGACAGCGGCGCGCGGGCTTAGACGGTTGAAGGTTTCGATATCCACGACGCTGCGCCGGGCGTCGCTCCATTCCTGCTTATAAGGCAGGTCGCCGGGGAGGAAGTCGAACTCGCGCAAGCCGCGCTGGATGGCGCACTGCACCGCCCAGGCAATGGCCATCTTTCCGATGGAGAGGTCGCTGTAGTCGGCGTTCCATCCCGCCTGGTAAAACCAGGATCGGCCATCGTGATGAAAACAATAGGTCGCCGCACCAGGTGCGCCGTCGAGTTCGAGAATGTTGATGGAGAGACGGTCAGCCGGGAGCCAGCGCTGCACGAGTTTACGGTGGAAGTTTAAGACGTTTTCACGGAGGAAATTACTTTCACTCACGCACCAGCGGCGTGAGTGGAGTCTGATGAGCACGTCGAGTGATTCGGATGGCGTAAGATGAGTGCTTCCCTGCAATGGACGACCGGTGTGCTGGCTGAGCATTTTCTTCCACTTGCGGCGGTGATTGCTCCGCCAATTCTGGCCATGTGACATTTCGATGTCATCCCATGAGTTTGGAAGTGAGATGAAATGAGAACGATACCGATCGACGATTTGCGTGCCGGAACCGAAGCGGCGGAGTGCGTCGAGGATGTGGGGGAGGTTCGGCGATGCCTCGTCTATCATCGGCAGGAACGTCGTCTCCCACTGGCTGCGCAGTCTCATGAAGACCTGGCAGAGAAGCGGGGTCAAGGATGCCTCCATTCCGCGGGGCACGATGAAGTCGAGTCCTTCGGAAGTGATGTCACCGATGCCGCCAAGGAATGTGAGGTGTCTCAGGTGGCGGCGGGCGCCCGCGACCGGATGGCCGATCATGAGAGGGGCGATTGCAAGCGCCGTGCCGGACGCGTCGCGCACGACGCCGATGGTCAGTTGGAAATTACCGCGACCTTCCTCCCACCACAGGCTGACCCAATCCCAAGTCATGAAGGGTGTGCGGATGGCGGAACGCGAGAGCAGTTCGTCCCAGACGGGCTCGAGCGCGAGAAACTCATCCTCATCGCTCACGATTTCCAGGTGGAAGGTCTGCGATGTCTGCGCGTCATTCCGCGCTGACACCCTTGAAGGTGCAGTGAGCGAGGTGAGTCTGGCTGCGGCAGAATTCATGGGTGCGACAAAGGAGTCAGAGGGGTTGAGCAACGAGATCGGCATAAACGGATTCGTATCCGTATGCGGTGCGGGTGATGGTATGGTTTTTCTCGACTCGGGCTCTCACCTCGCGGCTGAGCCTGTTACGGGACGTGTTATCCAGTGTGAGGATGTTCCTCCAAACTGAGGCCAGCCTGGCAGCATCACCTGCGGGAGCGACAAATGAGGAGTCGCCGATGAGTGCGGCGCAGTCTCCCACATCCGTCGCGGCGCAGGGCACGCCACTGGCCATCGCTTCCAGCAGAGTCATCGGGCAAGCCTCGGTTCGTGAAGAAAGTGAGAATAACGACAGCGCTGGATAGAAGCTCTCCATGTCCGGACGGAATGGCATGAAATGCACGTGGTCCTGCAATGGAAGCTGCATCCAAGCAGCGCGGGAGCTGGCGTCGAGATCTTCCGGGGTGCCACCACAGAGAATGAAGCGGGTTTGTGGCAGAGCCTGCTGCACGAGCGCCGCTGCCCGGAAGAAAGTTTCGAGCTGCTTCATCTCGTGGAAACGTCCCGCGTAGCCGACGACGGGCGCGTCTGGGGGAATGCTGAGATTGTTCCGCAGTGCGGAACCGGCATCGGAGCACGGGGCAAATCTTTGGGTGCAGATACCATTGGGAATCCACTGCATTTTTTCCCGGGGATAGCCCAGGGCGGCGTGATCATCGATCGCGGCCGCAGAGCACGAGATGATGCGGCGCGGGATGAACTTCGAGATCGCGGTGAGCGCAGCACGGAAGAGTTTCATCTTGGCGTCGCTGTCACCTGGATTGCGGTGAATTTCCCGGCAGTGGATGCTCCAGGTGATATTGCGCACACCGGCGAGTCGTGCGCTCAGGCCACCGATGAGGTCGGCGTGATGCATCCACGTTTGCACGACATCCGGCTTCTCAGCGCGGATGATCCCATGGAGTCGGCGCAGGACGGAACCCCGGAGGAATGCGGGCGATTCAAGATCGTGGAAAGCATGGGTGTGCTGCCGCAGGCGTGCCTTTTGGGCCGGCCACTCGCGTCCGTCCACGGCGATGACGACCGTGCGCCATGCGCTGTCATGCATCGATTCGACGAGGTTGACCAGCATGGCTTCCGCTCCGCCACCACCGATGCTGGGTGTGATGTGCAGCACGGTGGGCCGCGTGTCTCCGGCACGATTCATGATCGCAGTCTCCCCGGCCGCGCGCGGGGGTGCGGTGGTGATCGTTCCGGTAAAGCTGGCGGAGTTGGCGTGCATTACATCCAGATGGCAAAGGCCCGGCGCATTTTTTGCCGCCAATTCTTGAAGGTTTCAAATGCGCCTGAAAGCGTGGCCTCGGCCTGTTGGAGTGATTCTGGTGAGCCGTAGCGCGGGAGTTGGTAGGTGCCTTTTCCCGGCTGGGCAAAACCAGGCGTCATGGTGAATGCCGCGCGGAACCCGGCTTCGTGCAACAGCCCCATGGTGTCGGCGGTGTAGTCGTCGTCGTGTCCGTTTGGATAGGCGAACATCGAAGGTGTGACCCCCAGTTCTTCGGTAATGCGGTCGCGTGAGGTGATGATTTCTTCGCGTGCAGCCTCAGTTGTGCAGCGTCCGAGAATCGGATGCGTGTGCGTGTGGGCGCCGAAATTAATCAAGCCGCCGTCGCGCAGCTCGCGCGCCTGCGTCCATGTCACGGCGCGGAGCGGAACGGGGATATCGCCGTCTTCAGGCTGGAGTGCGTCGATGAGGCGGTTGAGATTTTCTTCCACCGCAGAGTGCTGGAGATGTTTAAAGGCACGCAGCACCATCGGGAGTGCGGCGCCCCGCGCGGCCGGTGACCCGGATTTAAAACGAAGGGTCACTGCGCCCACGCGGATGTCGACCAGGCGGGCGGTGGCCCGCGCCATGGCGAGTTCAAGGCGGTGGAACCAGGGCTGGATCGTGCCGTCAATAAAACCCGTGCAGAGAAAAATGGTAGCCGGCAGTCCGAACTCGCGCAGGGTGGGGTAGGCTAGCAGGTAATTCGACTCGTAGCCGTCGTCGAACGTGAGCGCCACAGCACGGTCCGGCAATGCTTCGCCGCGCATCAGCGTCGCCGAGATCTCATGGAGCGGTAGCACGTTATAGTTTGCCGCAAGATGGGCGCACAGATCACGAAACAGATTCTGGGGCGTATGCAGGCTTTCATCGAGCAAGCCCGAGGATTCTCCGGGTGCGCGAACACCGTGAAAAGTAAGGACGCAAGCTTCGCCTGAGCGCCAGTGGCGCGAGAGTCTAGCAAGCCCAGATCCAATGAGGGCAGAAGCTGCAATTTGCTGGCGGGTGAACATTTTAGTCATTGTTGAGAAGCAAGATTGAGAGTAATCTTGCAGATGAACCATAAAAATCAATAGTAAAAGTCATAATTTTAATGATTAATCTATAATTTTAGAAAATTTTTCTGTTAAACATCAGCCTCATATGGCTTTTGCGCTGCTTATGTTTGATGTGCACAAGAACGGGGTGGATTTTGCCGGGCTTGGGGCGGAGTAGGCTGGAGCGTTGGTGGTATCGGCCGGTGCGGATGCACCCGACTGCTGTTCTGCCAGCCATGCTTGGAACATGAGCACGTCCCAGAGGTAGAAGTGCCAGTTCCGAGTGCCGGAAAGATGTTCCTTCCATTTTTTTTGCACGGGTTCTGGATGGAAAAATCCCTCACGACGGAGCCGGGATTCATCGAGCAAGTCTGCCGCCCAGTCGCGCAGCGGTCCGCGAAGCCAGCTTTCCATCGGCACGCCAAACCCACGCTTGGGACGGTCAATCAGATGTCGGGGCACATGGCGGTCAAGCACGCGGCGCAGGAGCCATTTGCCCTTTCCGTTCTGCACCTTCATGGAATACGGCAGTCGCCATGCGAACTCCATCACCTGGGTATCGAGCAGTGGAATCCGGCCTTCCAGACTCACGCCCATCGCGGCCCGGTCCACTTTGGTGAGGATGTCGCCCGGCAGGTAGGTTTCCATGTCGAGCTGCATCATCCGGTGCGTGAAGTCGGAGATGCGCGGCCAGCCGTTTTGGTTGGTGATGGATGTCTCCGCTTCCGCTCCTCCGATGACGACGTCTGCAGGCGACTTCCAGTGCGAGATCAGATTCAGATACAAACTGTCCATGCCGGGTGCGGCGATGACCTCGGCGAGTTTGTGAAGTTTGTCGCCGAATGGGATTTTGCGATAGCGCGCCGGCAAGAGGGGGCCAGCAGTGCGGGCGAGCGAGTTCCAGGCGCCGGCAGGTATGGCGGTCAATGCCCCTGCCCCAAGTCTGCGTAGTGCGGGCGGCATCCAGGCGAACTGGTTCCAAATGCTGCGGCCCATGGCATAACGCTGGTAACCTCCGAAGAGTTCATCGCCCGCATCGCCGGACAGCGCGACCGTCACATGTTGCCGCGCCAGAGCGCAAACGAGGTAGGTGGGGATTTGTGACTGGTCGGCGAACGGCTCGTCATAGAGCGCGGGCAACTTGGGGATGACATCGAGCGCATCCTGGCCGGTGACATAAAACTCCGTGTGATCGGTGCCGAGGTGCCGGGCAACTTCCTTCGCGTGCTGCGCCTCATTGTATGCCTTCTCGTTGAAACCGATCGTGAAGGTGCGAACCGGGCGACTGCTCTGCGCCTGCATCAATGACACAATGAGTGAGGAATCAATTCCGCCGGATAAGAACGCGCCCAGCGGCACATCGGAAATCATCCGCTTGCCGACTGCGCTTTTGAGCAGCGCCTCCATTTCGTCTGTGGCTTCGTCCTCACTGCCGGTGAAGGGATGATAGAGTCCGCGCTCGATTACCTCGCGCAGGTTCCAGTAGAGCTGCGGCGTGGGTCGTGCCGAACTGCCGTCCCAGGTTAGCAGAGATGCGGGCGGCAGTTTATGAATGCCCTGGTAAATGGAATACGGTTCCGGAATGTAGGAGTAGCGCAGCAATCCTGTCAGTGCGCGTCGATCAATGTTCGCGGAGAACTGCGGGTGCCGCTTCAGCGCTTTAAGTTCGGAGGCGAACACCAGTGTGTTGCCGAGCCATCCGTAATAGAGCGGCTTCTCGCCCATGCGGTCGCGTCCGAGATGGATCACGCGGTCCTGACGATCCCACAAGGCGAACGCAAACATGCCGTTGAACTTCTTCGTGGATTCGACCACGCCCCATTCGAGGAAGGCGGCCAGCATGACTTCGGTGTCGGAGTGGCCGCGGAACGTGTGGCCTTTCGTCAGCAGTTCGGCGCGCAAATCCTGGAAGTTGTAAACTTCGCCGTTGAAGACCATGACGTAGCGGCCGTCCGCCGAGTGCATCGGCTGGTGTCCTTCTGGAGAAAGATCAAGAATCGAGAGTCGGCGATGGCCCAGCGCAAGGCCACAGGCGTCGTCCACCCAGAGTCCGCCGTCGTCCGGGCCGCGATGGACAATCGCGTCCGTCATCGCGCGCACGGTGGCGGCCAGAGCGTTGGCTGCCCGCGCTCCGGGTGATCCGAAAAATCCTGCTATGCCGCACATGGTTTCGTGGTGGTGTGGGGGTTGGCCGGGCCGGTGTGGCTCGTGAGAAGTTGCGTGAAGCGGTCAATTACTGAATCGAGTGAAAAATTTTGAGCGATGTGCTGGCGTGAAGCCATGCCGAGTTCGTGGCGCGCAATCTCCGGCATCCGCAGCAGGTTGTGGATGGCATGTGCAAGCGCGGTGGAATCGCGGGCTGGCACCACCCGGCCGCAATCACCCGCGAGCCATGCGGAATCGCCCACGTCCGTGACTGCGCACGGCACTCCGCAGGCCATGGCTTCGCCAACGACATTGGGGCAGCCTTCGCCGAATGCCGAGGATGAGCAGGCCACATCGAGCCCTGCGGTGAGCTGAGGTATATCCTGCCGCTCGCCGAGCAGATGAATGCGCTGCTGGAGATTGAGCGAGGAGATTTGCGCGGATAATTCCTTATTTTCCCCGTCGATGCCCGTGCCCACCATGATGAAATGGGTTTTGGGAGATGCTTCGCTCACGATGGCAGCGGCGCGGATGAAGTTCGCGTGGTCCTTCATCGGTGCGAATCGTCCGAAGCGACCGACCAGCGTAGTTTCGGGCGGAAGACCGAGTTCGGCGCGCAGAGCGATGCGTGCTTCAGAAGCCGGCACGAATTTTGCGAGATCAAATCCATTCGGGATCAGCACCGTTTTTTCCTTGCGGTAGCCTGCGATCTCGTGGTGCCGTGCGCTGGCCCGAGAATTGTAGGATATGGCGCTGGCGAAAGGCGAGAGGCGGGCGCAGAGCCGGATTACGGCGGCGGAACCTGGCTTTTCATTCTTGAGCGAGTCGAGCGACTGGCGCACGTTCCAGATGAGCGGGGCGCGCTGGAAAGCGAGCCATTTTCCGAGGAGTGCGGCCAGATTGCCGTGATACATCCATCCGGCGATCACGTCGGGCTTGGTGGTGCGCATGGCGCGCGCGAGTTGGAACAGTGCGCTTAAACTGGGGCGGCCGGGCGTCATGCCGAGCGAGCAGACATTCACGCCCAGGCCTGCGAGTGGCGCGACGTACTTGCCGCCCGCAGTCAGCGAGATCACGGAATGCCGGAAGCGCGAAGCATGGCTGGCTGCGATGAAGGCGCACAACATCATTTCCGCGCCGCCGGTGCCGAGACCGGTGGTGACCCAGGTGACGTTGATTTTGTCTTTGTGGTTCATGCGTTTGAGTTCAGATATTCGTGGAGCGGGGCGGACACTTCAGCACCGGTGAGCTGCGACAGCGCATCGCGTGTGCGGCGGACAAGCTGTGGCATGGCGAAATTTTCGACGATGTGTGCGCGAACGCGCATCTTGAGTTCCGTCATCGTGGTGCCGTCAGCCTCGATGAGGCGGCACATCGCTCCTGCCAGCGCTTCGGGTTGCGACGGAGGAACGGTGTACCTGGAATTGGCGATGATGTGCGCGGAATCGCCGACATCCGTGACGACGCAAGGCACTCCACAGGACATCGCTTCGGCGACTACGTTGGAGAATCCCTCGCCAAAGGACGAGGAAGAGACCAATGCATTGATCGCGCTGTAAACCGCCGCCATGTTCTGGCGTGGCTGGTGCCAGAGAATTTTTTCAGTGATGCCCAGCTCGGCGGCGAGCTGTCTCATTTTTTTCGCATAATTCTCGTTGCCGCCGCCGATGCAGACGAGGCGGGCATTGGGATGCATTTTGCAAACGACCGCGGTGGCGCGGAGCAGCGTGGCATGATCCTTCATGGCGTTGAGACGCCCGACATGACCGAAAAGGAAGTTTTCCTTCACGATCTGCCATTCTTCGCGGAGTCGGAAACCGGCAGCGCTGTCCGGTGAGAATCGATCAACGGCGATGCCGTTAGGAATGACACTGATCTTCCCCGCCGGAAATCCCTGTGAAATGTAGTAGCTGCGACCCGCGGCGGAGTTGGCGATGATCTGGTCCGCTTTATGGGAGAGCAGACAACTTAGGCGGAAGCTGAGCCGCCCAAGAACGCCCCAGAGCCCGGCGTCGGTCTGCGAATCGCGCAGACCCCAGACGATGCGCGCGCCATTGAGGAAGGGCTTGAGCAGCACACTCATTACATTCGATTCCGTGAGATAACCGTGCAAAATGTCCGGACGCTCCGCTCGCGCAGCACGCACCAGGCGAATGAAAAACCCGATGAGATCCCAGCGGCCATTCTTACAAACCTTGACGGTTTTGATTCCCGCAGTGCGCAGCTCTTTTTCGAGCGGGCCGGTATAGAAATGCAGGACGCTGACTTCGAACTCATCGCGCGGCAGTCCGGTTGCGAGCGCGACGAGCTGGCGCTGGGCTCCACCGTAGCCCAGGTCGCGGATAAGAAAAGTGAGGCGGGTGGGCGTGTTCATGCGGAAATTTTCTGTGGCGCGGAAAACAGTGCATCGGTTGCATTCGCTTTTGTTGCTGCAAAAAGCTGGAACACGATGCGCTGTGGGAAAAGGACGTGGCAGGTCACCGCAATGGTGAACCAGTAAACCGGCATCTCGATCAGCACCTGGCTGCATGGGATGAAAAGCAGAACGGGCAGCAGGCAGAAAAATCCTCGGAAACGCTGCCGCATGGACACGAATGCAAGGGTGAAGACCAGCCCGGCAAAAAACAGCACGCCGAAGATTCCCATGTCCAGCCAGACGGAGATAATCTGGTTGTGCGGCTGCCAATGATTGGTGCCGGCCCCGATGCCGTGTCCGAAAATGGTGGCGCGGCTTACCGCCTCCCAGCCATCCTGCAAGTCCTTCACGCGCTCAGGCGATTTGATTTTTTCAAAATCGAGATCGTAGATCGCCTGCAAGCGGCCACCGACGTCTTCATTCGAGATAATGCCGCTGCGCGAGGATTGCGCGAGCATCGTCAAGCCCATGCCGCCGAGGGGAACGCTGAGCACGGCGATGATCAGCAGCCCGCGCATGCGCTCGCGAAAATGAATGGCAATGTAGGGTAGCACCATTACGGCAAAGACAGCCATGCCGCTGCGGCTGAGCGTGACGGCGATGGCGACGGTGGACACGCCGACCACGGCCATGTTCCACCAGAAATTCGGATTTACTGTGAAGAGCACTCCAAGCAGGAGACAAATAAGAATTGGCGAGTGATTTGGGTCCTCCAGAAATCCTGACATTCTTCCCGAAATGCGTGTGAAACTGCCATAGCCGAGCCATTCGTAAAAATTGGCGGCGGCGCATCCGATGATGATCGCGGTGGCGAGCCAGCGCACGGTCTCCATGCCGCGCTCTGTCGAGGGAATAAGCATCAGCAGAAGCGTGATGAGAAAATTCGCCAACATGATCATGATGAAAAATTGATGGGTTCCGAGAGAAACCACGGAGTAACGTTCCAGCGCCACGCAGTCGAAGATGCGCCACAAAAGAAAAACGAGCGGCAGGAGCGCGGGCCAGCAGAACTTGGGGCGGTTGCTGGCAATGATGACCAACAGCAGCGCGCCCATGCCCAATGTGAAATCACGCGGCTTGATGGGGAAGCCGGCATTTTCGTAATGCCAGGAAAGCCAGCAAGTGGTCAGGGGCGCCAGCATGGCGATGGCGGCAAGAGTCAGTGCTCGCTGTGGGAAAGTCCGTCGAGGGCACGCCGCCTCACTTAAATCATGAGCGGCCAGAGCCGGGATCATCATTGTTACCCCTGGCTGATGCGGTGTCTGCTGCGCTTGGGTGCGAACGC
This sequence comes from Verrucomicrobiota bacterium, assembly GCA_009885695.1. Classification (GTDB taxonomy): domain Bacteria; phylum Verrucomicrobiota; class Verrucomicrobiia; order Verrucomicrobiales; family Verrucomicrobiaceae; genus VFKE01. The sequence continues at coordinate 56,036 of VFKE01000022.1, forward strand.
GCGGAAGGTCGCCGCGTCGCAAGGGTTTGCGATGAGCGCTGGGAGCGAGACGCGCGAGCATGCACCTGGCCCGGAAGCGGAGCCTGCCGAGGAGTCGGATAAAGTTGGTGAGGTGAGGGCGCATTTTTTTAGAGATCAATTGGCGGCGAAAGAAACGGACTCGCTAGAGGCCGGTGCCTGACTGCGGGCTGGTGCGATGAGCCGGAACACGATGCGCTGCGGAAAAAGGACGTGGCAGGCCACCGCGATGGTGAACCAGTAAACTGGAATCTCGATGAGCACCTGGCTGCATGGGATGAAAAGCAGCACGGGCAGCAGGCAGAAAAATCCGCGGAAACGCTGCCGCATGGAAAAGAAAACGAGGGTGAAAATTAAGCCAAAAAAAAACAGAACGCCCAAGATTCCAGTGTCCAGCCAGAGGGCGACGATCTGGTTATGCGGCCGCCATTTATTGGCACCGGTGCCGGTGCCGTGCCCAAACAGGATGGCGCGTCTCACGGCCTCCCAGCCGTCCTGCAAGTCCTTCGCGCGCTCAGGCGATTTGATTTTTTCAAAATCGAGATCGTAGATCGCCTGGAGGCGGCTGTCCACGTCCGCGTTGGCGACGATGCCACTGCGCGAGGTTTGCGCGAGCATGGTCAACCCCACACCGGCGAGGGGAATCGCGAGCGCGGCGATGAGCAGCAGGCCGCGCGCACGCTCGCGGAAATGAAGCGCGATGTAAGGCAGAACCATCACGGCGAAGACGGCCATGCCGCTGCGGCTGAGCGTTAGGGCGATTGCCAGAGCTGCGACGCCGCTGGCGGCCATGTTCCACCAGAAATTCGGATTCACCGTGAAGAGCACGCCCAGCAGCAGGCAGGAGAGGATTGGCGAGGTGTTCGGGTCTTCCAGGAAGCCGGACATGCGCCCGGGAATCAGAGTGAAACTGGCAGCGCCGAGCCATTCATAAAAATTGGCCGCGGCGCATCCGATGATGATCGCGGTCGCGAGCCAGCGCGCCGTTTCCATGCCGCGCTCCGCGCAGAGAATGAGAATAAACAAACCCGTGACGAGGAAGTTCGCCAGCATGATCATGACGTAAATTGCTTGAGTGCCGAACGACACCACGGAATAGCGCTCGAGAACCGCGGCGTCGAAAATGCGCGTCATCAGAAAGAGCAACGGCAGCAGCGCCGGCCAGCAGAACCTGGGGCGGTTGCAGGCGATGACCAGCAGGAGCAGCGTGCCCATGCCCAGCGTGAAGTCGCGCGGCTTGACGGGAAAGCCTGCTTTCTCGTAGTGCCACGTGAGCCAGCAGGTGGTGATCGGCACCAGCATGGCGATGGCGAAGAGCGTTAGTGCCCGCGAACGGAAAGTCCAGCGGGGGATCGTCGCGGCGCCGAAACCGGAAACTGCCAGCTCCGCGATCATAATTTTTCCTCCTCGCTGATGCGCTGCCTGATGTGGGCGAGCGCGAACGTATAAAAAGCTGCTGCCGCGCAAAAGTGAACGATGACCGTGGAAAGCGCGATGCCTGCCACGCCCAGCGGGCGCATGAGCAGCGCGTTGGAGACGACATTGATGAACAGCGCAAACGCGGCCATGCCGAGCATGAAACGCGAGGCCTGCATGGACACTACGAGACGCGCGGCCAGACTGCTGGCGATGTAAAACGGCACCTGGAACACGCTGAATCGCAGCACCAGAGTCACGCGCTCCGTGTCCTGCGCGGTGAAAGCGCCGCGTTCGAAAAGAATGCGCACGACGGACGGCGCGAACCAGCACATCAGCAGCGTCGCTGGAATCACGATCACTAGGATGGTTCCTGTTACCTGAAGAAGGTGACGCCGGAGTTCCTTCCACTCACGCCGAGCCACCGCATCCGCAAAATATGGAAACAATGCCTCGCCCGCCGGTGCCGCAGTGAGAGCGAGGAGGATGCTGGTAATTTTTTCCGAATAGCCAAGCACGGCCACGCTGCCGGGCTGGAGCCACGACGCCATGACCTGGTCAATTACCGGGGCGCTGCCAATGACGATGCCCGCGAAGAGAAACGGCACTGTGTTGCGCAGCACCTCGGCACAGTCCGGTTCCCAGTGACGCAGGCAGCCTGCGGACCAGCCGCGATCCTGTGGCAGTGTTCTTCGCACGGCCAGCGCGACGAGCATCAGTTGCAGCAGCACGCCGAGATTGGTGGCATGCACCAGCACTTCAATCGGCGCGGTGTGACCGGCGGCGATCAAGGCGGTGATGATCACTGCAGGGGCGGCGGCGGGGGCAATGGCGGCGAGCACAAAATTTTTCTGCGCCCGAAGCCAGGCAGCCAGATGGAATATCATGCCTGAACCGATAAAAAACGGCAGCATATTGCGGAGCATCCGTGCAGCCTGCGCCTGCTTTTCCGGACTGAATCCGCGGCCCATCAGTCGCACGATGGGATCGGCGGCGATGGCCAGAAGGGCGCTGACGAGCACGAACGTCACCAGGTTGCACAAGGCCATTTGCAAGCCCAGCCGGTGGGCGCTCTCGCGGCCCCGACGGTGCAGCAGGCGGGTGAACACCGGCAAAAATGAATCCGGCATCCCGCCGCCCAGCATCGCGGCCAGGAACGAAAGCAGCGTGAAGGAAAGCACAAACGCATCCAGCTCGTCCGCGATGCCGAAATGCCGCGCAACCGCTGCCTCTTTCAAGAACGAAACTGACTTGGCCACCAGGGTCAGTGAAGCCACGGTCATGAATCCTTGGAACATCCGGAAGAGCACCCCTCCCGTGGTGGGTCCCCCGATCGGTCCCGTCCAGCGAGCGACGGTGGAATTATCGCTTAGAGCCGCGCTGGCAGGTGGCTTTTGAATCGACATTTTATGCAAAAAATAGAGTGCTGCTGGCTGCGCGGCTTCAGGTGCGGGCAAATTTTGTGGAGAAAAATGGTGCTTATCTGAAATTCCAAATGGTAGTGACCAACCGTCGCGATTTTGTAAATTACCATAAATAAGATTGATTACAATGCTTTCAATGTATATATTTCATTTTCAATACAATCAGTATATTTAGTATAGTTAAATATTTTAGTGTATGAGTCCGCTTGAGCATCCCTTGACGGAAATCGATAACCCGGTTGGGATGGCGCGTAGGCTCCTTCGCACGGCGGGAGAATCTGATATTGAACAAGCTGGCAGGCAGGATTGCCGATCCGCGACCGCTGGAGCCTTATCATTGCGGGTCATGCTCGTCACGGAGCCGGGTGTGGATGGTGTGTTTCGCCATGTTGAGGCTCTGGCGCACTATCTTTTGGCGCAGGGGCATCGGGTGGATCTTGTGTATTCGGGTGTGCGCGGTTCCGACCGGCTGGGGGAATTGGTTGATCGGGTCGCGGCCGCAGGGGGCCGGATTTTGAATCTCTCAGTGAGTAATGTTCCTGGCCCGCGTGATCTGCCGGCATTGCTCAGCCTGCGCCGCCTCGTGGCGGATGCTGATCCGGATGTCATTCATGCCCACAGTTCCAAGGCTGGTGCCTTGGTCCGCGCTCTGCGAGCGATGGGAGTCCGGCAGCCCTTGTTCTACACACCACATGCCTATTACGGCATGTGCGAGCCCTCCGGTTTGAAGGCGCATATCTTCAGCGGCATCGAGCGCATGCTGGGCAGGGTGGGCACCACATTCAACCTTTCCGGATGTGAACTGGCCTTTGCAGAGCGCACCCTTCGCTTGCCGCGGAAGCAATTGCGATTGATTCCGAACCCCGTGGATACGCATCGATTTGCGCCGGCGCTGCCGGATGAAAAGCAACGATTACGGAAAGAGTTGGGATTGCCGGACGAGGCGCTGCTACTGGGCTGCGTCGGCAGACTCGCGTTTCAAAAGGATCCCATCACGCTGTATCGCAGCCTGGCTGTGGCGTCGCAGCAGGTGAAGAATTTGTGGCTGTATCACTTGGGCACGGGTGAACTTGCTGACGACTGTGCCAGGCTGGCCGCTGAACTTGGCATAAAGAATCGCATCATTCGCCGAGATTATTTGAGCGATCCGCTGCCATTTTACCAGGCGATTGACGCTGCGATCCTTACGTCACGCTACGAGGGCCTGTCTTTCGCCGTGCTCGAAGCGCTGGCGTGTGATCTCCCCGTGATTCTCAGCGAGTCGCCCGGAAATCTCGATTTTCTAGATATAGGCCTCTCGCACTGCTGGTCAGCCCCGAAGGAGAACTCTGAGCTGATGGGCGAGGCTATTGTGAAATGGGTGACGGAGCAGCCCCGTCCATCGAATCATCGTGCAACGGCGGAGAATCGCTTCAGCCAGGAAACCTGTTTTGGGACTGTGGTCGTCGAGTATCAAAGCCGAGTGCGCTGATAAGGCGACCAAGCACAGCCGACTGGCCTGGAGCATTTTTAAAAAGACGTAGCCGCATCTCGTCCGAGTGCGGGAAGAAGCCACGGCAGCCAACGAAGCATGCCTATTTCCTGCGTTTTCGCTTCGCGGCTACGAAATTATTTAAACCGCTCTCGTTTATTCAAGATGGTATTGGTTCACACCCGCCTTGTGGAGCATCCGACTGAACCATTGCGCATGGGGCTGACGGCATCAAACGCAGCAGCAGCGGTTCCACGATGAGACGACTTGCAGCAACTGCGTAAAGTGGCGCCATCATGAACACCCAGGGCATGATGTAGCGGGGTTCTCCATACACCAGGCCATAAAAAAAGAGGCTGGTGGCGAACATGAGCAGCGTGCCTTCCACATAAAAATCTTTTCGGCTTTCGCGGAGAAGAGTCGGAAGATAGAGCCCGAGCATGAGCATGGCCATGAACTGAGTGTTTTTGAAAAGGAGCAGCGCGCGCCATGCAGGCAGGTTGGCCACGTCGTAGTTGGTCACCATGTAAACAACACGATTGAGACATTGCAGAGAGTAGCGAACCGGATCCTTGTGAATGATTTCCAGCGCATGTTTTTTATACCACAGGTATCTTTCCACATCGGATTTCATGGCTGGAAGAGCGAGTTTGGCTTCTTCCGGCATCTCCGGTTTGTCGGGACTTGGAATTTGAGTGAAGGGCAGCACGTTACCGCGATACATCGAACTGACGCCATCGATCGAACCCATGATAGGCAGTCCGAAAATTTGGTAGTTTCTCGCCGTCCAGGACAGCGGCATCACCAACACCACCGCTGCGAAGACCCCGCTCCTGAGCGCGGGCACCCGGCCGCGCCACCACATGAAGGTCACGAATAGTGGCACGGCCATGACAAAAATGGATTTTGTCAGGCAGGCGTATCCCAGCAGCGCAGCCGAACCCAGCAGGGCGGGCCAGGAGCGCTTGATCCGGTCCCAATCGCCCAGCACCAGCCAGGCACCAGCCAGCGCCGGGATGGTAGTGCCCTCGCTTCCCAACAAATGCTGATAGATGAACAACGTCCAGTATCCCTGCACGAATAGAAGGCTGAGCAGGCCGGCGAGCGGTCCATGTTTTCGCGCAGTAAATCGCGCTAAACCCCATGCCGCCACTCCGTAAAGCAGAATCTGGGCGACATAAACAGGCCACAGGTTGGTAAACACCAGGTCATGTGGCCTGACAAATCCCAGTGCCATGAACAACGCGATAAATGCGACATAGCCGGGTTCCCGGCGCGCGGACGGCGTTTTTCCGTCCAGTGTAAATTGCCCGTCCGTCGCGACATGGCTGGCAAGGGTCATGTATTCGAGGGCATCCGGGTTGGCTGAGTGGATTTTGTCCGCAGGGCGAAGGCCCGTGTAGCATGTGATCACCAGATGGCAGATCACGAAAAACACCGCCACCAACCCAATCGGGGGCCTGCAGAGCAATCGTTCCAATGCTGGTTTATGCAGACGATGCCTGGCAGACTTCATACTGTGGAAAATGAGGGCTGACGGGCTTTCGTGGTTTTTTTCGCCTGCGCGTCCTTGCCGAGTTTACGCATCAGCAGCGGTGCCGCGTTCCCAGAACGTCTGCTCATCATCGTGATCTCGAACAACGCCATGAAGTGATTGTTCACATTCGACAAAATCAACGCGATGCCGCTGAAGAGCACCGAGAGAACCATCAGTCCCATCGAGAGAATCGCCGTCGGGACGCGATAGACATAGCGATGCTGGATGTATTCCATGACGGGGAGCAATCCGAGCGCCAGGCCGGTTCCCGCGCATAAAAATGCGATCGTTCCGAAAAAGAACATCGGCCTATAATTCATTAGAATGCCAAAGATTGTCATGCAGACGCGGATGCCATCACGAACGGTGTTGAGCTTTGACGTGCTGCCAGCTGGCCGGTCCGTGTAGTGGATGGGAACTTCGACTATTCGAAAACGGTTGCTCAGGGCGAAGATGGTGGACTCAGTCTCAAGTTCGAAACCGCCACGAAGAATCGGCGTGTGCTCCACGAAGCGGTGTGTCATGACACGATAGCCTGACATGATGTCTTTCAAGTCGGAGTGGAAAAGCCAGTTCACCAGATTGATCACCAACCGGTTGCCGAACACGTGCAAGGGTCGCTTGTTCTCCTGAAGGTAGTGGCCCGTGGATTGACGATCCCCGATGACCAAGTCGGCACGTTTTTCCAGCACTGGTGCGAGCATTTTTGGCAGATCTTCCGGGTGGTAGGTCATGTCTGCATCCACCATCACATAGACGCTGGCTTGAACCTCATGAAAAGCCAATCGCACAGCATTGGCCTTGCCTGGACGACCTTCGTAAAGAACCATGCCGCTGGCTCCGCAGTCATTGAGCGCCCGACGAGCAATTTCCGCCGTGCCATCCGTGGATCGGTTGTCCACGATCACATAAGTGGCCTCCGGCATGGCCGCATGAAACCGGCAGATAACCTCGCGAATGGTCACCGCCTCGTTGTATGCCGGTATGATGATGGCAACATCCAGAATATCTATTCTACCACTCGCGTTATAATTCATGGTCATAATCGGCTCTGTTTCAATTTGTAACTAATTCAGTGTTTACTAAAGTTGCTGGCTTCCAGCTTGAATTCATTGTCCTGTCTCGCCCTTAAGAATTTGAAGAAGTTGGGCTGGATCAGTCGCGCTGCGCGTTACAGGGTGGGGGATTTTGTGTTGCACATCATGTGCCTCAGCAGGCGTTCTCGCGCTTGAAGAATGTCATGACCATGATCTGCACGTCGAGCAAAAGGTTCCAGTTTTCCAGATACCAGAGGTCGCACTTGATGCGCTCGGTCAGGTCGGTGTCGCCGCGCAAGCCCTTGATTTGTGCCCAGCCGGTGATGCCGGGTTTGGCGTTGTGGCGTGCGTTATAGTGAGGGATAATGTGCTTGAAGTTAAGGATCAGTTCCGGGCGCTCGGGTCGTGGACCCACGAGACTCATCTCGCCTTTCAGCACGTTCCAAAACTGCGGGATTTCATCGATGTTCCATTTGCGCATGAATGAGCCTATGCGGAGGCGGCGCGGGTCTTCCTTCGTGCTCCAGCCGACTTCGCCGTTGGTCTCGGCATTGAGTTTCATGGAGCGGATTTTGAGGATGTCGAACGAGCGTCCATTCACACCCGTGCGGCGCTGGCGGTAGAAAATCGCGCCGGGCGACTCAAGGTAAACCAGTGCGCCGAAGATGGCCATGATTGGGGCTGACATGACCAGACCGATAAGCGCTCCGATGATGTCGAGGCCGCGTTTCAGCAACACGTTGAAGGTGTTGTCGAGTGGCAGACGGTCCACGCCAAGGATCGGGGTGCCGGCCAGCGTTTCAAGGTGCAGTCCGCTCTGGAAGATGCGGAAGCACGAGGGAATCATCTTGAAGGAAATCATCTCGCGTTCGCAGAGATTCGCCAGTTCCATGAGTTGATCGCGCGAGGTGCCGAGGTCTGCGGTCACGACCATTTCCACGCGATGTTCGGCCATGATAGACTCCATCTTCGTGATGAACCCAAGGCAAGGCACGTCCGGCTTGAGCAGCGTATTGATCTCGTCACCCGTCTTAACATAACCGAGAACTTGGATGGCCGAAACCGGGTCGCCAGCGAAGGAGCGGCAGAAACGAGCGGCATCATCCGTCCACCCCACCACGACCATGCGTTGCTGCAAGGTTGCGAGGATGCGGGGGCGTTGAAGGATAGATCCAAATACTCCGCGCCAGGCGAGGAGGAGGACAATGGTGCTGGCACCGTAAAGCGCGGTGTAGAGGCGGGAGATCGCCGGTTCGAACTTCAAGAGCAGCACCACCGCCAGGAAGACCAACGTCCAGATAGTCACCGCCTGCACGATGCGGGCTTTGACCCAACGGGAGCGGAGTAGGACGGAGCGGTGATAAATGCCGTGCCAGGCCAGCATCGCCACCAGGGAGGAACTACCCAGGGTGATGTAGCCGGAATACTGCTGGAGGGTCAGTTCGGAGACCACGCCGATATCATGAAGGCTGGTCTGAAAGCGGAGCCAGAAGGCAATGAGCCCTGAAGTGAGCGCTACCACGGCATCCCCCAGAATTGCAAATATTACCCAAATATGAGACGCGGACTTGATTGCGGGCTGGGACACTTGCTGCTGAGTCGCGGGGGCGCCCTCAGTTGTTGAGAAGGTCGCAGCCGCAGGAGAAAAGGACTGCCATCGAGCGAAAACCGGGGCTTGAATCTGGGAGGGATAGCGCAAGCTCGCCCCGCCGTGTGGCTGGGATGTCGAAGCTTGTCTCTCCAGAATGCCTTGCATGTTCTAGAATATTATCGGATCTGAGTCTCAAAGCAAGAATTTTCATATTGAATAGTGCTACTATTTTTGCTAGGTTAGCACGATATTTAAGAGTCAGTATTGTTTAGGATTTCTCAAATTATGCTGATTTGATCGATACTGTGGTGGCACAGTGCCTCCGGCCTGTGTGCCGCCCGGTGCTTCCAGCCCGGGTCACCGTACAGGAACTAAGTGTGGTGACCCGTCGGTGACCTTCGGGCTACACACAGGCTGCAAGCCTGTGTCACTCCGCTTCAGTCCAGCTTGCTCCATGTCCACTCAGCGGTTACAAGGCTCGCATGAACATCCCCCCTCCAGAACCCGCCGGCTCGCACATTGCTCTCTGGGGCGAAGGTCCGCTCTGGCATCGCGACCGTCTGCTTTATGTGGACATTGAGGGTCACAAAATTCTTTCATTCGATCCAGTAACGGGTCAGGAAAAAATATGGGATGTCGGCCAGCGTGTGGGTGCCGTCGTGGCGCGACAGGGCGGGGGACTGGTCTACGCGGGCGATCATGGATTTTCATTTTTCGATGAAGCCACGGGAATCAGCACTCCTGTTGCCGATCCGGAGGCGGACATTCCCGGCAACCGCTTCAACGATGGCAAGTGTGATCCCGCCGGTCGTTTCTGGGCCGGCACCATGCCGCTGGCGCACCGCAGGCCGGAGGCGGCACTTTATTGCATGGAGGCGGATCACACGGTGACGAAAAAATTTGGACCTGTGACGGTGAGCAACGGCCTCGTCTGGACGCGGGACGCGCGCACCATGTTCTATATTGACTCGCTGCGAAAGAACTTGCTCGCATTCGATTTTGACGTGGCAACCGGAGCGATTTGTAACGAGCGCATCGCTTTTGATGTCTCCCGATTCGAGGGGGTTCCCGATGGCATGGCCATTGATGCCGACGACCGCGTCTGGATCGCCTTTTGTCACGGCGGCCACGTTAGGTGCTTCGACACCCTCACATGGAAATGCGAGGTGGAGATCGTCTTCCCATGCCGCGAAGTCACAGCCTGCGCGTTCGGTGGCCCGGGATTGACCGACCTCTACATCACCACCGGCATCCCGAAGGACAATGTGGAACCGCTGGCAGGAAGACTCTTTATCGCGCAACCGGGCGTAACCGGTGCGGCATTTCATTCTTTTGCTGGATAATCATTACGCTTTCCGCTAGTGGTTGTCTCTTCTGCAACTCCGAACCAAGAACACTGAAACCCGAACCTGCACACGACCATGGGCTTGATGGATTATCTCAAAGGCCAGTTCCTCGAAATCATCGAGTGGACGGATGACTCTCGCGACACGCTTTCCTACCGCTTCCCGGATGAGGACAAGGAAATCAAAAATGGTGCCCAGCTCATCGTGCGCGAATCGCAGACGGTGCAGTTTGTTTACCTCGGCCAGTTCGGCGACACCTTCGCGCCCGGCAAACATTCGCTGGTCACGGACAACATTCCGATTCTCTCCACGCTCAAGGGCTGGAAATACGGCTTTCAATCGCCCTTCAAGGCGGACATCTACTTCGTCAATACCCGGGTTTTCACCGGGAACAAGTGGGGCACCTCGAACCCCATCATGATGCGCGACCAGGATTTCGGCATCGTGCGCGTCCGAGCCTTCGGCACCTTCGACTTCCACATCACCGACGTGAAGCACTTTCTCAAGGAAGTTGCCGGTTCCGACAATCACTTCCGTCTCGATGAGTTCGCCGACACCATGCGCTCGCGCATCGTCAGCGTCTTCAGTGATGCCGTGGCTTCCGCGAAAATTCCCGTGCTGGATCTGGCGACGCGCTACACCGAGCTGGGCGACGCCCTGATGCCGGTGATCAATCCGATCCTCGCTGGCAAATACGGCATCGAGTTCACCAGCTTTATCCTGGAAAACGCCAGCGTGCCGCCGGAAGTCGAGGCCGCGATCGACAAGCGCAGCAGCATGAGTGCAGTTGGCAATCTCAACGACTACGTGAAATTCCAAATGGCGCAGGGCATGGCGCAAGGCGGGGGAGCGGGGGGGGCGCCTGCGGAGATGGCCATGGGTTTTGCCATGGCGCAGGAGATGATGAAGAACACCAACCTCGCCGCTAGCGGAGCTGCTCAGACACCAACCCAGACTGCGGCGGCACCCGGCACGGAGATTTTTTCTCCTGCCCAGGTCGCCCAGACGCTCGGGGTCACCGAACAGGATGTGCTCGCGAGTCTCGATTCCGGCGATCTCAAAGGAAAGAAGATCGGCACCCAGTATCGGATCACCAAGGCTGCGCTGGACGAATTCCTGAAGCATTGAAATTTTATCTTCATTCTGTTATCCTACTGTCATGAACGCGAGTGCCGTGCTGCCGGAACTGCTCCAATTGCCGCAGACAGACAAGCTGTGGCTCATTGGTGAGTTGTGGCAATCGTTGCCAGAACAGGCGGCGCTTCCAGTCACGACCGATGAGATGGCGGCGCTAGAAGCGCGGATCAAATTGGCAGACGATCATCCAGAAAACCTGCTCCCTTCCAGTGAATTTCGTCAACGACTGCACGATAAACTGGGATGGGTGAGGTGAAATATCTTCAGCAGGTTCTCGTCGAACTTGCGGAAGTAATCGAGTGGTTCGGATCCAGTGCGAAGCTCGTGGAAATCGTTTATGTGAATTCCGTTAATTCTGTTTAAGAATCATTTTTCATGCCTGACGAACTCAGCGCCAAACGAAAGTTCCCCTGTCCCGCCTGCGGAGCGGAGGCGGAGTGGAATCCCGCCAAGCAGATGCTCGCGTGCCCATTCTGCGGCACGCAGTCCCATGCGGAAATAAAAAGCGACGGCACGCTCGTCGAGGAGAACGATCTCATCGCCACCTTGAATGCGATCCCGGAGGAGGATCGCGGCTGGGCGGCGAAAAAAAAAACGGTTCGCTGCCAGAGCTGCAATGCGATCAGCGTCTTTGACGCCACCCGCGTGGCTCAGCGCTGTGATTTTTGCGGCTCTCATTCGCTTATTGAGGTGGATGACATCAAGGCGCCGATCCGGCCGAGTTCACTACTGCCCTTCAAGGTGGATCAGGGCAAGGTGCGCGAGAGCATCCGCCAGTGGTATGGCAGTCATTGGTTTGCCCCGAACAACCTCAAGGGAAAGGCGCTGACAGACACCTTGCACGGCCTCTATCTTCCCTATTGGACTTTCGATGCGCATGTCGCCGCACAATGGCAGGCGGAAGCTGGCTATCATTACACGGTGACTGATAGCGAAGGCCGTTCCAAACAGCAAACTCGCTGGGAGTCTGCCAGTGGAAATATCGACCACTTTTTCGATGACGAACTCGTCCCCGCATCACGCGGCGTGCCGGGGACGCTGTTGGAAAAAATCGCGCCGTTTCCCACGACGGAGGAACTCGTGCCTTATGATCCGGGTTACATCAGCGGCTGGGTCGTGGAGCAATATCAGATTGATCTTACCGCCGCTGCGCAGGATTCGAGAGGCCGCATGGACAGTGCTGTTAAACAGATGTGCATATCGCAGATTCCCGGCGACACCTATCGCGGTCTTCAGGTGAATTCGGAATACTCAGCCCAGACGTTTAAGCACGTCCTGCTGCCCGTTTGGATTCTCAGCTACGTTTATGGCGCGCGCAGTTATCAGGTCGCGGTCAACGGCTGCACCGGAAAAATCGCCGGCAAATATCCGCTGAGCTGGGTGAAGATTCTGATTGTTTCGCTGATCGCGCTGTTGATCTTCTTCTTCATCGCCTCGCACTCGGGGCAATAATCATTCTCATGCTTTCAGAACTCAAAAAAGAAGTCTGTGCCGCCAACCGGGCGCTGGAAACCAGCGGCCTGGTGAAACTCACCTGGGGCAATGTCAGCGGCATCGACCGCGCCTCGGGTCTCTGGTGCATCAAACCCAGCGGCGTGCCCTATGCGGAACTTACGCTGGATGATCTCGTCGTGCTCGATCTCGACGGGAAAATCGTCGAGGGCAGGTTGCGTCCGTCCTCGGACACCAGGACGCATCTGCACCTCTATCGCGAGTTTGCAGACATCGGAGGCATCACGCACACCCACTCGCCGTATGCCACGATATTTGCCCAGGCCTCGCGGGAACTGCCCTGTTACGGCACCACGCATGCCGATCATTTTTTTGGCACAGTCCCCGTGGCCCGGTCCTTGACGAAGGCCGAGATCGATCACGACTACGAGCATCATACCGGCGTGGCCATCGTGGAGTGCTTCCACAAACTGCGCTTGAAACCGCTGGAGATGCCCGCTGTTCTCCAAGCCTGTCACGCTCCTTTCACCTGGGGAAAAAACGCGAAGGACTCGCTGAACAACAGCATCGCGCTCGAGATGTGCGCCCAGATGGCGCTGGGTTCTTTGCAGCTTGATCCGACGTTGAGCGCGATCCCAGCGCACGTTTTGCAAAAGCACCACGACCGCAAACACGGGCGGGAGGCGTATTACGGGCAGAAGCAGCAGGCGCCGCATGAATGGCGCTGAAGGGAGCGCGGGCATCTTGCCCGTGCCCGTGATTTTTCAGAATCGAGCACGGGCAAGATGCCCGGATCACTGGCCGGCAGGGGTGCCAGCGCTCCCAGTGATTTTTCAGATTCTAGCCCGTCTTTCGCTACTCGACCGAGTTTTCAGCTATTTTCGCGGCATTTGCGCGCTGGAACCCTTGATTTTGCAAGGGGCACCACGCCAAAATCCGCCGTGGACAGAC
>VFKE01000198.1 GCA_009885695.1 Verrucomicrobiota bacterium
CATGGTGTTGGTTGGTTTAAACGTTTGTTCAAACAAGCGATGTCGGAACATCGCCCGATCAACCAGCACCATTTCATTCTAACATTTTAACGGAAAATAATCCGCTTCCTGCGATCACGGTCACGATGGTCGGCTGTTGAACCTCCCGACTAACTTGACTGGAGTTACTCTCCGTTCTGCATCCCGCACGCCGTAGATTGTCTGCTAAAAAGGAAAATGGAGCGCGGTGCTGATGATGCAAAAGAAGGATGAACCGCTTGTGGGGGAGCGGCTGGCGGCGTGACTTGAGAGTGTTTTTTTGGGTGTTTCAGCCTGACAACAACAAGCCGGTTTCCGCTGGGAGGCCCGTGAGCCATTTTCCTTTCAGCCAATGACGCAGCAGGCGGGTCAAAGCGATTCGTGACTGGCGAGAGACCGCTAAGCCGCCGACTGACTGATAGAATGACATTCCATCTTGAGTAATACTACCATCGGATGACCTGAGGACTTGCGCTGACGCAGGTGCAAACCCACCCGGCAATTCATTCATGCCATTTCCATCAAGCAACCTTCCCCACTTTTTCCTGCTCGGGATCGTCGCGATCCTGTCTCTGTCTCGGTGCCTGACTGCAGCCACAGCGCCCCATCCTGGAGCCGCGATTTATCAGAAGCTTTGTCTGGAATGTCATGGAAAAAACGGTGAGGGTGTCGAAGGCAAATATGACGAGCCACTCATGGGCGATCGCAACCTGGAAGCACTGACCCACAAGATTGAGAAGACAATGCCAGAAGACAACGAGGACGCGTGCGTGGGTGAAGACGCGAAACAAGTGGCGGCTTATATTTACGGGTCATTTTATTCACCCGAGGCCCAGGCCCGGCTCCCCCTTCCGCCGAAGGATTTAAGCCGACTGACGATCGCCCAATATCGCACGTCCGTGGCGGACCTGATCGGCCACTTCCGCAAGGGACCGGGATTTGACCGCCCGGCGACGACGGAGACAGGCCTCAAGGGATTCTACAGCGGACAGAGACTTCCGAAGCCCGGCGAGGAAGCCGTGGACACCACGCCGAAGAAGGGAATCAAGGCAAAGATTCCAAACATGACGATCGAGCGCGTCGACCCGGTACTCTCATTTCACTTCGGCGCCGACAGCCCGGAGAAGGAGACGATGGAAGCAGACCAGTTCAAAAACCGCTGGGAAGGCAGCGTCGTCGCGGAGGAAACTGGTTTGTATGAATTCAGCATCAAAACCGAAAACGGAGCGCGGCTGCATGTCAATGATCTGAGCGAAGGCCAGGCATTGATCGACGCTTGGGTCAGCAGCGGCCCGGATGTGCGCGAGGAAAAACGGACCATCTACCTTTTGGGCGGACGGGCTTACGGGCTGCTGCTGGAGCATTTCAAATTCAAGGAGAAGTCGGCCTCGATCGAACTCTGGTGGAAGCCCCCGCACGGTGTGAAGGAGATCATCCCCCGGCGCGCCTTGCGCACCGACCGGCCTAAGCCAGTTATGATTGTGGATGCGACCTTTCCCGCGGACGACAGCAGCGGAGGCTACGAACGTGGCACCACCATTTCCAAGGCCTGGGACCAGGCCACGACCGAGGCCGCGATCTCGATTTCAGAACATGTGGAGAAAAATATCGATGAGCTGGCCGGAACCAACCGCAACGCACCGGACCGCGCGGAAAAACTCCGGAAGTTCGCCACCGAGTTTGCCAGCACAGCATACCGCCGCCCTTTGGCTGACGATGTAATAACGCGCGTTATCGACCGCCATTTTGCCAGCGCGCAAACACCCACCCAAGCGGTCAAGCGCATCGTGCTTTTCACCTTGAAGGCGCCTGACTTTCTTTATCCTGCCGTCGCTGAACCCGAGCGGCCGGATGATTTCGCCGTGGCCTCCCGCCTGGCACTGACACTCTGGGATTCCATTCCTGACCGGCACCTTACGCGTGTCGCCACTGAAGGAAAGCTGCATACCCGCGAACAAGCAGCCGGGGAAGCGCAGCGCATGATCGCCGATCCCAGAACCCGCGCCAAGCTTCAAGGCTTCTTCCACTACTGGCTCGAACTGGATCGCGCGGAAAACATCGCGAAGGATCCCAAGGCCTTCCCCGATTTCAATGAGGTGGTTCAGTCCGATCTGCGCGCGTCCCTCATGCAGTTCATCGATGAAGTCGTCTGGAGTGAAAAATCCGACTATCGCGAACTCCTCCAGGCAGACTACATCTTGCTCAACAGCCGTCTGGCAAATATCTACGGAAAAACTGTTCCGGGCGAAGGCTTGCAACGTGTCTCGTTTGATCCGAAGCAGCGCGCTGGCGTCGTGACTCACCCCTACCTTCTCGCGTCACTGGCCTCCAGCCGGCAGACTTCACCGATTCATCGCGGCGTCTTTCTCACCCGCAACATTGTCGGCATGGCGCTCAAGCCGCCGCCCATTGTCGTCTCGTTCGACGAAAGCCATTTCGACCCGAAGTTGACCATGCGCGATAAAATCACCCAGCTCACGCGAAATGATTCCTGCATGTCCTGCCATTCGCTGATCAACCCGCTCGGCTTCAGCCTGGAAAACTTTGACGCCATCGGCCGCTGGCGCACCCAGGACAACGACGAGCCGGTGAACCCCGTGACCGAGTTTGCCAACGAGAATGGCGACAGGGTTCACCTCGCGGGGCCGAGAGATATTGTCAATTATGTGGCCGGCAATACCCTGAGCCACCGCGCTTTTGTCCGGCAACTCTTCAATCACACCGTGAAACAGCAGACACCAGCTTACGGAATGCGCACGCTGGACCAGTTGCAGCGCAAGTTCACTGCCTCAGATTGCAATATCCAAAAGCTCCTGATTGAAATCGCCTTCGTGGCCGCGCTCGATGGAGTGCCGGCCGTCTCCAAAAATACCGCCAGCAACTAACACCCATCCCAACATGAAGACGCTTCACCGCCGCCAGTTTCTCCGCGACCTCGGAATCTCCGCGGCCGCCCTCCCTTTCCTCAGTGGACTGCCGGATCTCATGGGTGGAACACTCCCACAGCGCCGCCAGCGCCTCATCATCATGTTCTCCCCCAACGGCACCCTGCCGGACGAGTTCTGGCCGGAACAGGAAGGCGCGGGCTTCGATCTCAAATCCATCCTCAAGCCGCTCGAGGCCTTCAAAGACCGCATGCTCGTGCTCCACGGCATCGCCAACAAGGTGCGCGGTGATGGCGACGGCCACATGCGCGGCATGAGTTGCCTGCTCACCTGCGATGAACTTCTCAAGGGCAACATCATGGGCGGCGGCGGCAACCCGGCCGGCTGGGCCAGCAGCATCTCCATCGATCAGGAGATCAAAAATTTCCTCCAGGCCCGTCCGGAATCACGCACGCGATTTGGATCGATTGAATTCGGTGTGGCCGTGCCCAACCGGGCCGATCCCTGGACGCGCATGAGCTACGCGGGCGGCAACCAGCCCGTGGCCCCGATTGATGATCCCCACCAGATGCTGCAGAAGCTTTACGGCCAGATGAAGGACAAGAACAGTCTCGTGAGCATCCTCGACGACGTGCGCGACGACCTGAAGCGTATATCCAAGAAACTCGGTGCGCGTGACAAGGCCTTGCTGGACCAGCATCTGACTCTCGTGCGCAGTCTGGAACAGGATTTGAAGGACGCAGATAAGCATGGCCAACTCTCGCACCCGGTGCCCAAGCTCGATCCCAGCATCGAACTTGTGAACGACAACACACCGCAGATCAGCCGAATCCAGATCGACCTGCTCGTGAACGCGCTCGCCAATGACATGGCCCGGGTGGCCACACTGCAATACATGCGCTCGGTCGGCATGGCCCAGATGCGCTGGCTCGGCGTCGAGGAAGGCCATCACTCCCTCTCTCATGATCCGGACGACAACAAGGACAGCCACGCCAAACTGGTGAAAATCAACTCATGGTTCGCCGGCGAGTTTGCCCATCTGGCCAATCGCCTCGCCGAAACTCCGGAACCCGACGGGGAGGGCAGTATGTTGGATCACACGCTGTTGGTCTGGACCAACGAACTCGGCAAAGGCAACATCCATACACTTGACAACATCCCCTTCGTCATGATCGGCGGAGGCTGCGGCTTCCAGATGGGCCGCTCGCTGAAGTTTGACAAAGTGGCGCACAATCGCCTCTGGCTGGCCGTGGCTCACGCCATGGGTCACGACGAATTGCAGACCTTCGGCAAAGTCGAGTTCTGCGACGGAGGCGCGCTCAATCTGGGGTAGCCAAGTGAGACACGAGCACCGGTGTCGCCGAAGACGTCGGTGTGCCTGCGAACGTGAGAGCATATTAAAAAAATTCGTAGCCGCATCTCGTAAGAGTGCGGGACAAATTCGCCTAGTTTAAAAACTTCCAATCTTCCCGCGTTCACACGAAGCGCGGCTACGTTATTAATTAAAGTGCTCTAGTCCGATGCCTTCGCCACCTGACGTGATTCTCCGAGACCCGCAATGCCGAGTTCCACCACATCGCCGGGTTTGAGAAAAATAGGATCAGGCTTAAAACCGAGCCCGACTCCCGGCGGTGTGCCCGTGCTGATAACATCGCCTGGCAGTAGCGTCATAAACTGACTGATGTAGCTCACGAGTTGAGGGACATTGAAAATCATCTGCGCCGTGGTGCTGTTCTGTCGTGTGATGCCGTTCACCTTCAGCCACAGCGGCAGAACATGCGGATCAGGAATTTCGTCCGTGGTCGCGAGAAACGGCCCCAACGGCGCGAAGGTGTCGCAACTTTTGCCCTTAACCCACTGGCCGCCGCGCTCTAGCTGCCATGCGCGTTCACTGTAGTCATTGTGCAGCGCGTAGCCGGCGACATGCTGCATTGCATCCGCCTCGCTGACATATTGCGCTTTCCGGCCGATGATGATGGCCATTTCAACTTCCCAATCCGTCTTGTGCGAGCCGCGCGGGATGATCAGGTCGTCATTCGGACCGACGATGGACGAGGTGCTTTTGAAAAAAAGAATGGGTTCTGCAGGGATAGGCATCCCGGACTCCTTCGCGTGATCGCTGTAGTTCAAGCCAACGCACACGATCTTGCTTGGACGCGCGAGGCAAGGGCCAAGACGCACACCCGGATTGACCGTGGGAGCCGAGGAAGCGTTAGCCTTCGCCCACGCGGCGAGCCGCATGAGACCATCGCCGCCGAAGAAGCGCTCGTCATAGTCAGAGCCTGACGCGGATGCATCGATGCGGCGACCATCATCGAGTATGAGGCCTGGTTTTTCGTGATCGGGATTGCCAAAGCGGATAAGCTTCATGGTAAAAAAAATTCTGGGTCAAAGCTGGCCGGGTGCTCGTGTGTTTCTGCTGGACGGATGATTGAGGGTGTTGACGATATCAA
Source organism: Verrucomicrobiota bacterium (assembly GCA_009885695.1). GTDB lineage: Bacteria > Verrucomicrobiota > Verrucomicrobiia > Verrucomicrobiales > Verrucomicrobiaceae > VFKE01. The sequence continues at coordinate 5,357 of VFKE01000198.1, forward strand.
CAAGGCTAATTTTACAACTTTTTCACAAGCACCCGCGGGTTGCGGCCGCTCTTGTCATATTGCTCGCGTCGCACAGCAGGAAGTGCCTCGGGCGAGGTTTCGACAAATCCCATTTTCTCTTCAAAGAAACGGAAAGCCTGCGTGCTGAGCAGAAAGACCTGGGCGCAGCCACGCTGGCGCGCGATCTCCTCGGCATACGCCACCAGCTTGCGGCCGTGACCCTTGTTCTTGTGCGCCCGCCTGACAAACAGACAGGCCAGCTCCCCGGCTTTCGTCTTGTCCGGCATCTCGTAGGTATGCAGTGCCACCGTGCCAACGGCATGACCGTCCAGTTCGAGCACAAAAAAATCGCCGGTCATTTTCTGCATCTGCTCTTTCGTGCGCGGAGCCAGCGCAGCGTCTTCCACGCTCTGACGCATCATGGTCAGCAGTGCGGGTATGTCGCTGCTCTTCGCCTTGCGAATCTGCTGATAGTCATCGGCGTGAATCATGGTGCCGACGCCTTCATTGCTGAAAACCTCCGCGAGCAGCACCTCATCCAGATTCCCGTCCACGATGTGAACGCGAGGCACGCCCTCACTGCACGCCAGCGCGCCGTGACGCAGCTTGGAGAGCAGGCTCACATCCAGACCATGATCCTTCCGCTTCAACATCTCCCGGGCATCGGCCACGCTGAACTGGGCGATTCGGGTTTCCTCCGAATCAAACAAGCCCTTCTCCGCCACAAAGATCACTTTTGCGGCCTCAAGTTCCAAGGCCACATCAACTGCGATTTCATCGGAGTTCAGCCGCAGGGTGTTGCCCCGGCTGTCGTAACCCAGCGGCGGCAGCACGGGGATCATGCCATCCCGGAGCATCGCCATCAGCGCGCGCTCATCCACACGCTCGATGCGTCCTGTGTGTTCAAAGTCCACTCCGTCAATCACCCCCGCCGGATGCACCGCTAGAGCATTCGGAACCGCGACCCGCAGTTCCAGCGCGGTGAGATCAGCCACCAGTTCGCTGGTCAGACGCGAGATCGCATCCGCGCTGATGTCGAGCGTCGCCTGGTCGGTGCGCCCCATGCCATCGTCATTGCTCAGCTTCACACCACGCGCGGCGGCCATCTCCTGAATCTGCAAGCGCGCGCCAAAAACCAGCGCGATCTGAATGCTGAGCGACTGCAAAACAGCGATGTCCTGGAGCAGGCTGGGAAAGTTCGGCAGCCGCATCACCGCGCCATCGAATGCGATTATGAAAATGCGCTCCCGGAATTGCGGGACGTATTGCAGGATGCCTCTGAGATCTTCGAATTTCATTTCAATTAAAAAAGCGCTCCATCATCCGGCATACGCTCATTTCTGCAACTCCAAGCTCGGGGCTAATTCACCTCTTTAAAATCGCGAATCGCCGCCTGCCTGTTTTCCGTGGTCGTGAAACAGAGCGCGAATGCGACCGTCGTGAGCGTGCCCAGCGTGATGCGCCACGGGAAGGCAATGATGAAGGGCTTGGCGATGCCGAACACGGCCTGAACCTCCTTCACGCTGAAAAACAAGACCGCGATGAATCCACCGGTCATCGCCAGGACATTGCCCAGATCATTGCCCCGCGACTTGGTGAACATGGCCACCAAAAATATTCCAAGAATGGACCCGAACGTGTAGCCCAGAATGCCGAGCACCAGCGGGATGATGCGCGTCTCAGGATGCCAGGTGACATACCACGCTGTCGTCACCCCGACGCCGATGATGCAGACGGCGAACATTAGCGTGCTCCAGTGCAACACGCGCATCTTGGACGCATCGCCCGAATCAGGACTCATCTTCGGAAAGATGAAGTCGCGCGCAAAACTCGTAGAAAGAGCATTCAAGGCGGTACTGAGCGATCCCATGGCAGTCGCGAGAATTCCCGCCGTCACCAGGCCGCGCAAGCCCGCCGGCATCACATGTAGAATGAAATACGGAAACACCTCCCGCGAGTCTTCATGGGGCATGGCAGCGTCCGGATTCTGCTGGTAGTAGAGCGAGAGAAGCAGGCCGATGAAGACAAACGCGCTCACGATGGGCACATCAACAATGCCGGACATGACCGTGGCAAATGCGCTTTGGCGACGGTTTTTCGCGGTCAACATCCGTTGCACGGTGTCCTGATCAATGCCGTGCGTGGCCATCGTGACAAAGGTGGAGGCGACGAACGCGGCCCACATCGTGTATTCGTTGGTCAAAATGTAGGTGAAATCCAGGTGACCATTGGGCGCGCCCCAGTCGAAGAAAGCGGGCGCTTGAATGTGGCCGACGATCGCGGTCCATCCCCCGTCAATTTTACCGAGAAGAAACACGATGGCAAAACCCACCGCCGCAACGAGCACGCCGACCTGGATGAAATCCGTCCAGATGACCGCACGAATGCCTCCGATGGAGGTATAGACGGCCGTCAGCAGCGTCACCAAAACTAGGGCGACGGTGAACAGCCAGAACTTCTCCATCGGCGCCGCGCTGCGCTCCGACAGCATCTCGAACGCCAGCACCACGATGATGGCTGAAACATAAAGCCGTGTCCCCATGGCCAGCACCCGAGTGATCATGAACGTGATGGACGCCGCCTTCCGAGTCACTGGGCCAAAGCGAGTCTGGAGGAATTCATAGATCGAAATAACACCGTGCTTGTAGTAAACCGGGATAAACACCGCACTGACAAAAATACGCGCCAGAATGGTGCCGATGGCCAGCTGGACGTAGGTCCAGTTTCGCTTCTCAAAGCCCTCGCCAGGCGCGCCGAGGAAAGTCGCCGCGCTGATCTCCGCAGCGATGATGCTCGCCACCACGGCCCACCACGGCGTTTGGCGGTCGCCCAGAGTGAAGCCCTCCACGCTGACGCTTTTGCTGCGCTGCGAGAGACCGATGGTAAGAATGACGGCGAAGTAGAGAAGCAAGACCAGGATGTCCCAGAACATGTGCATAAGTCCGCATGATGGAGTGGCTCAGAGGGTTTGGCGATGGAAAAATTTGGGATGACAAGAGCGTCGGCAAGAAAGTCCCGAGGCTGCCGGCACCATTTGGACTGCGGCAGCCTGCTGCCGCTTTCAGAACCGCAGCCTGCTGCGGCGGGATGGAAAATGATGTCAACTCCTGCCAGCAGGCTGGCTGGGGAAAAGCGGCAGCAGGCTGCCGCAGTCCAAAATCAAGTCCGAATTCCGCAACATCAGAAACGAGCACGGGCAGAATGCGCGCGCCACACACAGGCTCTGAAAGCCTGTGCCACCTTCAGGCGGCTACTTGTGCCGCTCGTTGAAGCGCGCCATCTCGCGCTGCGCTTCTCGATTCTCGACTTTCGCTTTCAAATCCTGCCGCTGGTCGCCCTTGGTTTTGCCTTTGCCGATGCCAAGCTCGATCTTCACGCGGCTATTCTTCCAGTAAGCACGCAGCGGAACGATAGCCAGATGCTTCTGCTGACTCTGGGTGTAGAGCTTGAAGATTTCGTTCTTGTGCAGAAGCAGGCGGCGCGAACGCGTGGGCTCATGCTGCGTGTGACTCGCTTTCTCGTAGGGCTGGATGTGACAGTTCCAGAGAAAGACCTGGCCGCGGTCAACGCGCGCGAAGGCATCATTGATGTTGATGTGCCCGGCACGGATGGATTTTACCTCCGTGCCTCTGAGTTCGATGCCGGCCTCGTATTTTTCGAGGATGTGAAAATCACGCCCGGCTTTGCGATTGGTGGCGATTTCGCTCATGATCGGCGGCATGGGCCGTCACATTCAAACCGGCGCAGGCCGGTTAGAGGATGGCGGTCTCGATGACTTCGTCGCGCACGATCTTGATCTTGCCTTCGATGATCTCGGTCAGGGCGATGTCGGCCTCTCTCATGCCGGGCTTTCTTTCCACGAGAGCCGGACGGCCCTGGGTAAGCTGGCGGACGCGCTTGGAGACGGCGTTGATGAGGAGCGGGTGATCTTGGATCACGAGGGCGGCTTTTTCGACAAGTTCAGATTTCATAGACTCGGGGCAATTCGTAATGGTTCCCTGGTTTGGGAGATTGAGGGATGCGATAATACGCGGGGCGGCCGCATTGGCAAGCGGAAGCTATGCGTTGGATTTTGGCGGCGACGGAGCAGGCTGGGATGAACGAGTGCGACGCCGGAGGGTGATGCGCTTGAAGCGCTGTGTCCCAGCGGCGCTCTCACTCTTGATGGCGGGGTCTTCCGCGAAGATGTTGTGCACCAATCGGCGGTAGTAGCTGTTGAGTGGATTCAAAATAACAGACTGTCCAGTGGCGCGGACCCGGTCAGCCTGCTGCTTCACTTTTTCCAGGAGCCGGTCTTCGCGCATGCTGCGGTAGTATTCACAGTCCACCCGGATGCGCGGCGCAGTCGGATCCTGGCGCAGGAGGATCCGGTTCACAAGATATTGGATATCCTCAAGCACTTCGCCGCGACGGCCGATGAGATCATCGGGCTCTTCGCAAAGAATTTGCAGCGTGGGACCGTCCTCGCCGTTGTCCTCCTCGATCGTGACCACGAAGCCGAGGTAACCCAGCAACGTGTCAAGAATCTGTCGGGCCTGATCGAGGGTGGTCATCAGTCTTTGTTGCGGGTGGAGCGGGTGCTGCCTCCTCCGAGGCGAGGCGGACCCGGCTTGTCTTTTTTCTTTTTATGAGACGAACCAAAAGGTGGCTGCGGAGAAAGCGGCGAGGCTAAACCAGGGGCGCCGTGCAGTCGCTTGGTCAGGACGACATCCTTGCCGAAGCGAAGTTGAATCTGCGCCTGAAGGATGCTGTAGATGTTCTGCGTGGTCCAGTAGAGCGCCAGCGCCGAGGCGAAGTTGTAGCAGATAAACAGGAAGATCAGCGGCATGAACATCATCATGCGCTGCTGCGCTTTATCGACCGACTGCGGCTGCGGCGTGAGTTTCATCTGAAGGACGTTGGTGACCACCATGATGAGCGGCAGCGGATTGACCGCGAAGCCAGCGAAATGAGCCACCGTGTCGGGAAGCGAAAGATCCGGCACCCAGAGGAAACTCTGTCCGCGCAGTTCTGCGGCGACCTGAAGGGCGCTGTAGAACCCAAAGAAAATTGGAATTTGCGCCATCATGGGAAGACAGCCGCCCAGCGGATTCACGCCATACTCCTTGTAAAGCTTCATCATCTCCGCCTGCTGCTTCTGCGGCTCGTCCTTGAATTTTGCCTGGAGTTCCTTGAGTTTGGGCGAGAGCAGGCCCATGCGCTTCATTGTGGAGTTCGCGCGCGCCTGCACGGGCCAGAGGATGGTGCGCACAAAAATGGTGAGCACAATGATCGCCGCACCCCAGCTCTGGAAGCACCAGTCATGGAAGTTTCGCAGCCAGTAAATCAGGAACCGGCTGATCCAAGAAAACCAGCCATAGAACATGACGTACTGGAGTTGGCGGTCCGGATCCACGTTGTCGATATGCTTCAGGTCATGGAAAATTTTCGGGCCGAGATAAATCCGCAGCTCGAACATTTTGGTTTCTCCCGCGCCAATTTCCATGGCAGGCAGACCCAGTCCGCCGTGGATGGCGTTGTCAGTAGTCGCGCCCGAGACGTTTTTAAATTCGTCGTTGCTGTGATCGATCAAGAACGGCGTGCTCCAGATTTTACCCGCCTGGTCTTCCTTGGTGCTGATGAGCTGCGCATAGAAGCGGCTCATGACCCCGGCCCAGCGCAGGCGGTCGAGGGGCATTTGCAGATCCGTCTTATCAGCGCCCATCCAGCTCGATCCAAAATAGCTCGTATCCTTGTAGTCGGGGTCTCCCGCGTTGTTCCAGCAGAAGCCGGGCTTGACGATTTCATCAGGTCGCAGCGAGTGCGCGGCGCCGGTATAGATGAACAAATTGTCGCGGGTAATTTTTTCGCCAGCCTTGTTCGTGAAGGAAAGCTTGAAATCTAGCAGGCTGGCGTTGCCGCCCTTGCCTTCGGTAAGTGAGTATTCCTTGCGGATGACGAGTTGCTCCTGCGATTCCGCCTCAAAGGCGATCCCTTGCTCGGTCTGCGAGACAATTTTGTAATCCAGATCATCAAATTTGTTCATCCCGCTGCCGAGCGCGCCCATTGCGGCTTTGCCGTGCGTATTAAGCTCGGCCTGATCTTTGGCTGTGAGCATTTGTGCACTTTTGATGCCGCCGCCCTTGGTGGTGAAGGTGTAGGCGACCTCGCTGTTTTTCAGAACGGCTTTTTGCTCCGGCGCGTTGGCAGGCTGGACTGGAGCACTCCCTGACAGAGCAGGCGTGATGGGATCGGACTTGCGAGGTTCTACCGCTTTGGGCTCAGCGGCGACAGTCTCGGCAACTTTGGGCGGTTGAATTTGCGGCGGCGGCTTGGGCCACCAGCTTGCCAGTCCGATGAGCAAGGCTCCACCAAGGAGGACGAGCCAGTCTGTGCGATTTAGCTTCATGCTTTATAGAAATAAATTATTCAACGTCTGAAGGCGGACTGGTTCTCCCGGGCACCGGATCTTCCCCGCCCTCGCACCAGGGATGGCAGCGGGCGATGCGCTTCAACCCCATCCAAGTTCCCCGCAAAACGCCGTGTGTTTCCACGGCCTGAAGAAAATACTCCGAGCAGGTCGGCGCAAAGCGGCAGCCGCTGCCCGGTCCGCCCATCGCATGGAGCAATGGCGAAATGAACCGCTGATAGCCACGGATGGCGATGCGGATGATTGGTTTCATTCTGGTTCATCTGGCGGGGTTATCTTGAAAAATTCCGGCGCGGTTTGCGCAGCGCTTCCAATCCTGTCTCAGTTCATCCATGGTGGCCTGCGTTGCATTCCATCGGGCAATGATAACCAGCCATAAACCGGAGGTGATGCTGGTGCCCTCGTGACGGATGATTTCCCGAAGGCGGCGACGAACTTGATTCCGGTGGACAGCGTTGCCAATCTTTCGGCCGGTGATGATGCCGCAGCGCGAGGGCGATGTGCCGCCAGTCGCCAAGACGTTGATCACAAGAAACCGGCCCTTATGACCATTGCCTCCAGACTTCACGCAGGCGAATTCGCCGTGACGTTTCAGCCGGCGCGAAGCAGGCAGGCCCACGGTCGTCAGTGCTTCGGCCGCGCCTGCCTCGTGCCCTTGGGCGTGTGGAGGTGCGTGTGACGCTTGAACTTGGTTTCCACGCCTTTCGGCAGCAGGCGCTTGCGTCCACGCCTGCGGCGGCGCGCGATGGTCTCGGCGCCACTCTTGGTTTTCATGCGGGCGCGAAACCCGAATTGTTGCTTGCGGGTGCGCTTCGAGGGCTGGTAGGTGCGTTTGGGCATAATTCAGAAATCAATTTACCCTGCCAGAGCGCTCATTCAGGGAGCTCCTCGCAGGAGGGACGGAGATTCTAGAGGGCTAAGGCATTTTGTCAAACCGCAAACATCCACCCTCAAAGTTCACGCGCAACCGGCCAAAGTTTCGATTTTGCAGCTTGGTGTTTTTTGCAGCCACGATTAACATGATCCGCTTATGCCTGACACCGCTTTAAATTCCGAACCGCGCATCGAAGCCGCCACGCTCGATGATCTCCCGCAGCTCACGGATCTGGTCATGGCCCTGCTGGCGCAGGAGGAGGACTTCGCTCCTGACCGCGAGAAACAAAAGCACGGCATCAAGCTCATCCTCGAACAACCCAATCGCGGCCGCATCTTCGTGCTGCGCAACGACCATTTTCTCATCGGCATGGTGAACTTGCTTTTCACCATCTCCACCGCTGAAGGCGGCTTCGTCATTCTCATGGAGGACGTCATCGTGCATCCCGCTCACCGCGGCCAGGGCTACGGCACCCGCCTCCTGCAATACGCCATACAGTATGCGCAAGAAAAACAGTTCAAGCGCATCACCATCCTCACTGATCAGATCAGCGCAGAAAGCCAGCGCTTCTTCCAACGCAACGGCTTCCAGCATTCACACATGATCCCGATGCGCCTCGTCTTCACCGGCGAGAAATGAAGAAAGAAGACGAGGGAGAGATGGAAAGTTGCAAACCGGATGAGAATTCTCAACTCCGAATTCCCAATTCCCCACTTCTCCCATCGGAATATATTAACATTCGCCTTGCGGCCCCGATTTTCCTGCGTAACATGGCGTTCTTACTATGAGTAAAGGCTCCCCCGAAGAAATTAAAATCGCCAGTCACGGACTCCGCGGCACCATCGCCCAAACACTGGCCGATCCCGCCCTGACCCACGTCGACGACTCCGATAACGTCGTGCTCAAACACCACGGCAGCTATCAGCAGGACGACCGCGATTTGCGCGCCCAGCTTAATAAGGAGAAAAAAGAAAAAGCTTGGAGCTTCATGGTTCGCAGCAAGATGCCCGGCGGACGCGTCACCGCCGCCCAGTGGCTCATCCATGACGACATCTGCACCAAGGCCGCCGGCACCCTCCGCCTCACCACCCGCCAGGGCATCCAGCTTCATGGCGTGCTGAAAGGCGAACTGAAAAATCTCATCGCCAGCGTCAACCGCTCCGGCCTCACCACCATGGGCGCTTGTGGCGATGTCGTACGCAACGTCATGGGCCCCGCCTCGCCCATCAAGAATTTTGTCCACGCGGACACCCAGAATCTCGCCGAAGAAATCTCCCGCCGCACGCTCTGGCGCAGTTCCGGCTATGCAGAAATCTGGCTTGATGGAGAGAAAATCGAACTGCTCTCCGAGTGCAACCTGCCTGATGACGTGGAAGATCCGCTCTACGGAAAAGTCTGGCTCCCGCGCAAATTCAAAATGGGCATCGCCATCGCACCGCAAAACGACGTCGATATTTTCTCGCAAGACGTCGGCTTCGTTCCGCATGTGGTCGGCAACACCGTTGAAGGCTACTCCATCTTCATCGGTGGCGGCTTCGGCATGAGCCACGGCCAGCTCTCCACGCGCCCCTTCCTCGCTCAACCACTCGGTTATGTGAAGCGCGCGAACGTCGTCGATGTCACGCTCGCCATCGTCACCACCCAGCGCGACCACGGCAATCGCGAGGAACGGAAACTGGCGCGAATGAAATATCTGGTCGAGACCAAAGGCATCGAATGGTTCCGCACCGAAGTGCAGAGCCGGGTTCCCGGCGTGGAGATCGCGCCCGTGAAGGAAATCAAATTCGATACCGTCGAAGACAATCTCGGCTGGCACGAACAGGGCGACGGCAACTGGTTCTGCGCCGTCTATGTCGCGCAAGGCCGCATCAAGGATGTCGACGGCCCGCGCTACCGCAGCGCCTTCCGCGAAATCGCGCAGTCGCTCAAGCTGCCCTTCGTCATCACGCCCAATACGAATCTCATCATCGCCGACATCGCGCCCGATCAGCGCGCCGCCGTCACCACGATCCTCGCGAAGCACAACATCCCCCTCCCCGACGGCATGACCGCGACCCGCAAGGTCGCCCACGCCTGCGTCGCCCTCCCCACCTGCGGCCTCTCGCTTTCCGAGAGTGAACGCGTCTTCGGCGGCGTGCTCGATGGCATCGACACCATCCTGCGCGAACTTAAACTCGAAGACGAACCCATCTTGATTCGCATGACCGGCTGCCCCAACGGCTGCGCCCGGCCTTACAATGCCGACATCGGTTTCGTCGGTCGCGCGCCAGGGAAATACGCCATGTTCGTCGGCGGCAGCATCCGCGGCGACCGGCTTGCTGGCTTGGAGAAAAAAGTCGTCCTCCTCGCTGACATCCCCAACGAGGTGCGCCCGCTTCTCGAAGCCTACGCCGTGAATCGCACGCCCAACGAACGCTTCACCGACTTCTGGGGTCGCACTCGCGTCAATGGAGCGGCCCCCACACCGGAGCAGTTCCACATTGAGTTCACCGAACGCGCCGCGAAGAAGGCCGGGGAGAAAGAATTATCGGTCGTTGAGTAGCACAAGCGCTTCGAAGTTGCCCTACGACTCGAACTGGTTCGGGCTGGAGAGATGCCAGTTGCTGGCAAAAGACGTCAAAAAAAGTTCAAAGATCAAGGTCTTTGTTGTTGATTGGGATGTTCCCGGATGGACCTTTATATTTTTTCCAGGAGATCACCCTCGACATATCGGTGGATCAAACCGGAAATCAGCGCCTGATACGGGAGTCCCATTCTTAGCGCCTTTTTCTGTATCCCAAGCAAATCATGGCTGCTCAAGCGCACGTTGATGCGTCGATCTTTCTTAAATGTATTCTCTGATGCGCGCTTCAAATCGGAAAGCAGCTTGCGGGTAGGTTTTTCGATCTCGATGGTACCGCTTTCAAGGTCATCAATTATTTCTTTTTCTTCTGCTTCATGAGTTGGTTTCATTTTTGTTCCTCTCTGTATAGTTTTGTCATCCTTCTTGTGGGAAAGGCTGTCTTTAGAAAAATCTTCTCCTTATCCTGAACAAAAGGCACCGCGATGATCCGGTCATCAATCGGGATAAGGAAAATCCTTTGGCTTGGATATTTTTCAGTATTCTGATGCTTCGTGACAGCCCAAAGATTTCCAGTCCCCAGCAGCAAGGCAATTTCCTCAAAAGAAATTCCCCGCTCTCGCTTGAGCTTTTCATTCTTCTCTGGATCCCACTCGAAAACCACACGAGAGATGTATGCCTATCCGGCATCCGTGTCAAAAGCAATTTTCCTGCAAACCGTAAGCAAAACCATGCGGACTTGAACGCGGAACCTGAAGCAGCAAACCCGCCTGTCTGGCATCAAAAAGTTAACCGGGGGTTCATTATGGACAGATGCTGCTGGCCGCATAAGACTACGGCTAATTTTTCTTCATCATGGTCGCCATCTTCATCATCGCCTTGATCCTCACACTTGGCATCGCCAACTTCGGGCGCGGTCGTTTTAACAACGCGATGACGACCGGAGCCAGATTAAAATCACCCGGCGGTCAGACAGCAGCAGAAATAACACGCGAGTTCCTTGATGAAAACGAAGCCACCGACATCGATATCGTGGAACACAACGCCTTGGTGACGGATTACTACGATCCCAAACGCAGGACACTTTTTCTTCATCCCGATGTGATGAACAGCCCGAGTGCCGCGGCCTGGGCCATCGCCCTTCATGAAGCCGCTCATGCCATGCAGTCGAAGACCATGCGTGCCGCGTTGGACCTGCGCAGGAGCAACATCAGGCTGACCCGCTACATGCCGGCGTTTTCCGCCGCCATGTTTGCCGTGCTTGGATTTTTGAAGCGTCCGCCTTTTACCATCGGCTGGCGCATCGTGGCCGCCATCTGGTTCATCGTCATGCTGCTCAATGTCCTGAGCCTGCCCATCGAGTTCAACGCGTCACATCGCGCGCTGGCGTTTCTCGAACGCAAGCTGCAGAAAAATCCGGAGATGCTGGATCACTTCAAAAAACTCCTCTGCGGCGTAGCCTGGCGCGACACCGCAGCCTTCCTGCGTTCGCCGCTCTATTGTCTCTTCGGTGCCCTGCCGGTGGGCGGTGCACTGCGGCCAAGATAACGAAACGAATCAGCATTCCAGTCACGCGAAATTATCAAGAGGACTGATCTTACTGAGGTTCGCGCAATAGACTGACAAGGAACGACGACACTCCTGTCGTCGTAGAGGCTTGAATTCACAGGACGGCAAGAGTGCCGTCTCTCCCTGTATTGAGTCATCCTATTTTGCGAGACCCAATAATTCTCCCGTCACAACTTGAAAACATTCGATGCCGCCAAAAAATGAGCAGCAAAATCTTCAGGCCAAAGGCCTGTCGCAAGCCAGCCCAGGGCCAGCGAGGAACGAGCGCCGCCCTGGGTCTGGAAATAACGATGGGCAAAGCCCCAACGGGGCGTAACAATCTCAGCCATGCCGCAATCTCTCGCTCGCATTGTCCTGCACGTCGTCTTCAGCACGAAGAACCGTGTCCCCTTTCTCAAAAACACGGATCTCCGCCCCCGATTGCATTCTTACATGGCGGGTATTCTCCAAAACATCGGGTGCGAGCCCATTCTCATCGGCGGCGTCGAGGATCACGTCCACATCCTCTGCAACCTTTCCCGCACTGTCACCATCGCTGGGCTGGTGGAAAAGGCGAAGAAAAGTCCGTCGAAATGGATGAAAGAACAGGGGCCGGATCACGGGGATTTTTACTGGCAAGGCGGATACGGCGCGTTCTCCGTAAGCCAGTCCAACGTCGAGCAAGTCCGCGCATATATCGCGATGCAGGAGGAGCATCATCACCAGGTGACTTTTCAAGAAGAGTTCCGAGCGTTGTGTCGCAAGCATGGCATGGAGATAAATGAGCGTTATGTTTGGGATTGAAACGTCATCGCCGATTTTGGAATTTATTCCGCCCCGATGGGGCTTGGACGTTTTATGATTCGCAGACCCAGGGCGGCATTCGTTCCTCACTTGCCCTGGGCTGGCTTGTTGATGGGCCTTCGGCCCTCCGGTTCACCGACAACGGCACCATCAGCCCGATGACAATCAAGCATTTGAAAAGGCCGGAATCAGATTGCTTTTGTGAAGCGTAAGGCAAGTGTCGCGACTTGCTCACGATCTCGCCGACTGGCCAACAGCAAAACAAACCAACTACATGAAACCCATAAGACACATCCTTAAGCTGGCCCTCGGACTGGCACTCATCGGGTCTGCTGCGCAAGCTGCGGACAAGAGCCGTAGCGAAGCGAAGACCGCCGCAGGCAAACCCAACATCCTCGTCATCTGGGGAGATGACATCGGCACTCAGAACATCAGCTACAACAGCAAGGGCATGATGGGCTACCAGACGCCGAACATTGACCGCATCGCCAAGGAAGGCGTGGGCTTCACCGACTACTACGCACAGCAGAGTTGCACGGCGGGGCGCGCGGCCTTCATCAGCGGCTCAGTCCCCGTGCGCAGCGGCATGACCAAAGTGGGCGTGCCTGGCGCAAAAGAAGGCTGGAAGACAGTGGACGCGACGATGGCCACGGTTCTCAAGAGCCAGGGCTACGCCACCGGCCAGTTTGGCAAGAACCATCAGGGCGACCTCGACGAGCATCTGCCCACGATGCACGGCTTCGATGAGTTCCTCGGCAGCCTCTATCACCTCAACGCGAATGAGGAGCCGGAGAACGAGGATTACCCGAAAGATCCCGAGTTTCGAAAGAAGCATGCGGGCCCGCGCGGCGTGTTGCACGTGAAGGCGGACGGCAAGGGCGGCCAGACGATCAAGGATACCGGCCCGCTGAACAAGAAACGCATGGAGACGATTGATGATGAAATCACCGTCGCAGCGAAGGAGTTCATCACCCGGCAGTCCAAGGAAGGGAAACCGTTCTTCTGCTGGTGGAATGCCTCGCGCATGCACTTCCGCACCCACGTGAAGGCGGAGAATCGCGGCAAGTCCGGGCAGGATGAATACAGCGACGGCATGGTCGAGCACGATGCGCATGTCGGCGAACTGCTCAAGGCGCTGGATGATCTCGGCATCGCGGACAACACCATCGTCCAGTATTCCACCGACAACGGCCCGCATTTTAACACCTGGCCCGATGGCGGCACGTCGCAATTTCGCAGCGAGAAGAACTCGAACTGGGAAGGTGCATATCGCGTCTCGTGCTTCGTGCGCTGGCCGGGGCAGATTCCGGCGGGCACGACGCTCAACGGTATCGTCGCGCATGAGGACTGGCTGCCGACTTTCGCCGCCGCCGCCGGTGCGCCGGACATCAAGGGAAAGTTGCTCATGGGCGTGGAACTCAATGGTCGCACTTACAAGAACTACATTGATGGCTACAACCAACTCGATTACCTGACTGGCAAGACGAAGACCTCAGCGCGCAACCAGTTCATTTACGTCAACGACGATGGCAACATCGTCGCCGTGCGCGCGGGTGACTGGAAAGTCGTGTTCCTCGAAAACCGCGCACAGGCGTTTGAAGTGTGGCGCGAGCCGTTCGTGGAATTGCGCGTGCCGCTGTTCTTCAACCTGCGCCGCGATCCGTTCGAGAAGGCGCAGCACCACTCGAACACCTACAACGACTGGGTGCTTGACCGGGTGTTCCTGATCGGGCCGGCGGTGGATATCGCCGCCAAGTTCCTCCTGACCATGAAGGACTATCCGCCCAGCGCGACGGCAGGTTCATTCAACCTGACGAAGATGCAGCAGCAGATAGAAGCGATGGGGAAGGGCGCTAAGTAAGCTTTCGCTTGTGAAACACGCGGGCGATCTGAGTGGTCGGCCCGCGAGTTTACCCGCGAATGAAATCAGAAAACTAAAGGAAAGAAAAGAACACGCACACAAAAATAATTTGTCCGTCATTGCCTTAATCAAACTGCGGCACGGACCGAGTAAACGAACACAAAACATGAAAACAAAAAGCAAACTACACCACTACGGCTTGTCACTGCTGACGGCAGGCGCGGCGCTCTTGAGCGTCACGTCTTCCGTTCAGGCGGCGGACGCCAAGAAAAAACCCAACATCCTCGTCATCTGGGGCGACGACATCGGCGGATTCAATATCAGCGCCTACAACCAAGGCATGATGGGCTACAAGACGCCCAACATCGACCGCATCGCCAAGGAAGGGGCGCTCTTCACCGACTGGTATGGCCAACAGAGCTGCACCGCTGGACGCGCTGCCTTCATCACCGGCCAATCGCCCATCCGCACCGGCCTCACCAAGGTCGGCCTGCCGGGCGCGCCCGAGGGGATTACGGCGGCAGATCCAACGCTGGCCACGTTGCTCAAGGCTCAAGGCTATATGACCGGCCAATTCGGCAAGAATCACCTTGGCGACCTGGACAGTATGCTGCCAACCGCGCATGGCTTCGACGAATTCTTCGGCAATCTCTACCACTTGAATGCCGAGGAAGAGCCCGAGAATCCCGACTATCCCAAGGATCCTGCCTTCAAGAAAAAATTCGGTCCCCGCGGCGTCATCCATAGCTTCGCAGGCGGCACCATCACCGACACCGGCCCGCTGACCAAAAAGCGCATGGAAACCATCGACATCGAGGTCAACGTCAAGGCGCTCGACTTCATGGAGCGCGCGAAG
>VFKE01000034.1 GCA_009885695.1 Verrucomicrobiota bacterium
CACCCAGCTACTCAACCACGCAGCTTTTCACACCCAAATTCCCACAGAGCCATAAAAAAGACGTAGCCGCATCTCGTGAGAGTGCGGGATGAAGCCACGGCAGCCAACGAAGCATGCCTATTTCCCGCGTTATCGCTTAGCGGCTGCGGGGAGAGCTTCCCTATTTCCCGCGTTCTTACGAACGCGGCTACGAAATTATTTTAACCGCTCTAGCTATCGACTATTCACTTTCAGCTTCGTTTTTAGGTTTAGGCTTTTGGCGGTTTAGGTGTGGTGACGGCGGCTGGAAGCACGCCGGTCCGCGCTTCCATCCTGTTACCAATGTCGTCATAGGCGTAGGCCACGGCGGGCGTGGCATCGGAGCAAGTCACGCTTAAAGAGGCTTCCGGTGGCGGGATCGCAAGAGTAGGTGGTCACCACTTCGCACGGCCATGTGTGGGCGAGGAGGTGGCCTGCGGCGTCATAGGTGTAACTCACGGCTTTGTCTGTGGCGTCAGTCTTCGTTAGGGGCTGGCCGCTGGCGGAATCGTATGCCCAGATGGTGGCGGCCCCGCTCCCTGCTGCCCGGCGTAGCCCTGTCAGGTTGTCAATGTGGTGCTGCGGCGTTGCGCATCGTATCCATGGGCCACGGGGTAAGTCTCGCTGCCGCTGAGTCTCTGCAACTGGCCGGTGGCGGAATCATAGACTCGGGTTTGCGTGGTGCCGTCGGGCAAGGTGGTGAACGTTTCCCGTCCTGCCACGTCGTAGGCATGGGCGGTGGTTTCACCAGCGGCGGCGGTGGAATCTCCTGCGACAGGCAGGATGGATGCGCTTAATCAACGCCATCGCTGCCGGACAGCTTCATACATCACGATGCCAGCAGCTGTGGCGAGGTTGAGGCTCCGCGTGCCCTGCATGGGAATTCGGAGACAACTTGCAGCGTTGCTTTGGAGCAATGATTCCGGCAATCCTCGGGTCTCGGGTCCAAACACCAGATAGCAATCCTCCGGGAAAGCCGCATCCCAGTAGTTTTGCGTGGCTTTCGTTGTCAGGAAAAAGAACGGGCTGCCAGTGACACTCGCAAGCAGCTCATCAAAACAATCCCACGTCTTCACATCGACCTCGCGCCAGTAGTCGAGCCCGGCGCGCCTCACTTGTGCATCGTCGAGTGAGAAGCCAAAGGGCTTGATCAGATGGAGCCTGGCACCGGTGGCGAGGCAGAGACGGCCGATTGCACCCGTGTTATGCGGAATCTCAGGCTGATGGAGGACAACGTGGAGCATGGATAAAAGGGTGGAGAGGAAATGAGTCAGTCCCGCACGACCTCTGCAAGCTCATTTTGCTCAATCCGAAAGACAACCCGTGATCCTCAATGCCGCGAAAAAATATTATTGATTGCCACCGTCGGCATTACTTGGCAGCATCAACGTTATGCGTTGCCCAAAGTGCGGCAGTATAGAAGACAAGGTGATCGACTCACGTGAGGCGAAGGAAGGCGCGTCCATCCGTCGGCGGCGCGAGTGTGCCACCTGCGGGCATCGCTTCACGACCTATGAACAGGTGGAGCACGACGATCTTCAAGTGATCAAGCGCAATCAGGCGCGACAGCCATGGGACCGGGACAAGCTGATCGCCAGCATGAAAAAATCATGCGGCAAGCGCCCGGTCGGTGTCGAAACGCTGGAGCAGGCAGCCGACAGCATCCTGACGGAGATCGAGTCCACAGGCACCCGGGAGATCGAATCTAAAAATATCGGAGTCAAAGTGATGCAACATCTGGAGGCGATCGATCACATTGCCTATGTGCGCTACGCTTCAATTTATCGCGAGTTCGAGGATGTCGGTGAGTTTATTGACGAGATCTCGCAACTGGAAAACCGCGTGCCGCGTGATGTGAAGCAACGGGAGCTTTTCAAGAAACTCTGAAGGGAGAAGACAGAATTAACGGAATTATACAAAATTGATCATACAACTGAGTCCATTCTGTGAAATTCTGTTAATTCTGTCCATATCAAAGCTGGTATTCCACCATGACCCTTTTTGAAAAAATCATCGCCCGCGATATCCCTGCGGACATTGTTTATGAGGATGAGGCGTGCATCGCCATCAACGACATCAATCCGCAGGCGCCGCATCATGTGCTCATCATTCCGCGTAAGGTGATCCCCCGGGTGGGCGATGCGGCAGCGGAAGACCAGGCCGCACTCGGGGCGCTGCTGCTGGCTGCGGGAAAAATAGCCAGACAGCTCGGCGTGATTGACACCACCAGCGGATTTCGTCTCGTCATCAACCACGGCCACGATGCGGGCGAGACGGTGCCGCACATGCATGTTCACCTCTTGGCGGGTCGTGGCCTGGAATGGCCGCCCGGCTGAAATGAGCGAGTCGCGCAAAGTCTGGCTCTGGTCCGCAGCGCTCGCGCTCGGATGTTCACTGGTGGTGGTCGTGCTGTTCAGCGCGTCGGAATACCAGTGGCATTGGGATTCCATCTGGCAGCGAAGAGAACTGATCGCGCGCGGCTGGGTCGCCACGGCGTTGATCTCGCTCGCCGCGCTCGTCTTGAGCATCGTTTTCGCGCTGCTGCTCATGGCCGGGCAGCGGAGCCGGGTGCTGCCTATGTGTTTGTTCGCTCGCGGTGTTGTGGAGATAGTGCGTGGCACACCGCTGCTGGTTCAGCTTCTGGTCGGCTATTACATCGTGGCCAACCAGCTGCACCTCAATGCCAGGGCACCAGTCGGCATCGTGATCCTGGCGCTGTTTGAGGGTGCGTATCTCGCGGAGATTTTTCGCGGGGCGCTGGAAAGCATTGGCGCTTCTCAGCTTGAGGCAGCCAGGGCGGTCGGCTTCGACCGCAGGCAGACTTGGCGTTTCGTCATTCTGCCGCAGGCGATGCGCCGCGCGCTGCCCGGAACGGCGGGGCAGCTCGTTTCGCTGGTGAAAGACTCTTCATTATTGTCGGTGATCGCCGTGGATGAACTGACTCATGTCGTGCAGGCGGCCAATGCGGCGGCTTACACCGGGCTGGAGGGTTTTGTGCCGCTGATGCTGCTCTATCTCGCCCTCACGCTGCCGCTCTCCTGGTGGGCGAGAAGGCTGGAGGCGAGATTCAAATATGAAACGTGAGAGGGAGGGTTTGCGATGGCTGGAGTTGTTTGTGATTGTTAGCCATTGTTGAATCAGAAACAACCACTGCAAACAATCGTCAACCATCGCAAACAACTGCCAACTATCCCATGCACATTACCGTAACTCAACTCACCAAGCAGTACGGCGCACACCTGGCGCTCGACGGCGCGTCGTTCAACACGCCGGACGATGCGGGCTGTGTCGTGCTACTCGGTCCTTCGGGCAGCGGGAAGTCCACCCTGCTCCGCGTGCTGGGATCGCTGCTGACGCCGGATGCCGGGGAGGTGCTGATGGGGGAGGAGCGGTTGCTATGGAATGAGGCGGACATGCTGCGCCAGCGGCGTGAGAACGGCTTCGTCTTCCAGGGTTTCAATCTGTTTCCGCATCTCAGCGCGCTGGAGAATGTGGCACTGCCCCTGCGCGTGGTGCGCTCCCGGAGCGATGAAACCGCGAGGCGCACAGCACTGGACGCGATGGAGCGTTTCGGCCTGGGCCCGCATGTTGAGAAACGTCCGGCTGAACTTTCCGGCGGCCAGCAGCAACGGGTGGCGCTGGCGCGGGCCATCGCACCGCAGCCGCGCTTGTTGCTGCTGGACGAACCGACCTCGGCGCTCGACCCCATGATGACGCAGGACGTACTTGATTTGATCCGGGAACTTGCGGAAGGCGTGCAGCGGATTGTCTTGTCCACGCATGAGATCGCCTTCGCCCGCAAGGTTGCGGACTGGGTGCTTTTTCTCGATCGCGGAAAAGTCATCGAGTCCTGCGGCGCGGCGGAATTTTTTGCCCGGCCAATCACGTTGCTGGCACAGCATTTTGTTGAAGCTTTAACGCGTTACCGCTAGACTCAGCCATGAACGCACCGCGCCCCTGGGTCATCGCCGAAACAAACTGGAAACAGGTCAAGGCCACGAAGTATGAGGTGGCGGTGCTGCCGATGGGAGCGACGGAGGCGCACAACTGGCATCTGCCCTACGGCACGGACAGTCTGCAAAATGAAGCGATCTGTGCGGAGGCGGGCCGCATTGCATGGAAGGCGGGTGCCAAAGTCGGTGTGTTGCCGAACATCCCGTTCGGCGTGCAGACCGGGCAGTTGGACATACCATTTTGCATCAACATGAATCCCAGCACGCAAACGCTGCTGATCAACGACGTGATCGCGTCACTGGCTGGCGTGGGCGTGCCGAAGCTGGTGGTCTTCAACGGGCACGGTGGAAACGACTTCAAACAGATCCTGCGCGAGTTGCAGGCGAAGTGGCCTCAGGTATTTCTGAGCGAGGTGTTCTGGCCGCGGCTCCATGATGGTGCGGGCATCATTGACGATCCCGGCGATCATGCCGATGAGCGCGAGACGAGCCTGATGCTGCATTTGCAGCCCGGTCTTGTTTTGCCGAAGAAAGACTGGGGCAAGGGGGAGAGTCATCCGCCAAGACTGAAGGCAATCCGCGAAAAACGGGCTTGGGCGCAGCGCGAATGGACGAAGGCGACGGTGGACACCGGGTCCGGAGATCCGAAGCATTCGACCGCGGAAAAGGGGAGCGCTTATTTCGACATGCTGTCAAAGCGCTTCGCGGAATATTTGGTGGAACTCGCGGAGGCGGATGTGACGCAGCTCTATCAGCTGTGATTCGATTGCGGGCAGGATGCCCGCAAGACAAACAGGCTTGGAAGCCTGAGTTACTCCACCTTCATCACGCCGTTCATCAGCATGGTGTGGCCGGGGAAGCTGCAGAGGTAGGGGTAGTCGCCTTTTTCAACAGGGGCGATGAAGTCGAGGGTCTCGCTCTGGCCGGGATTGAGGAGTTTGGTGTGGACGATGATGTCCGGGGACTCGGGGATGTAGCCTTTGGTCATGCCATTGGGGTCGGTGATCATTGCCGCGACGGCGACCATGAGGCGATCCTTGGAGCCGAGCTTGCCGAGGATGAAATTGTGCGGCATCGGAAGGGCACTCTGATTGTTGAAGGTAACCTTGATTTTTTCACCCGCTTTCACCGTGAAACTCTTGATATCGTAGGTGAGCGGGTTGTCGGCCCCGGGTTTGATCACGATTCCACCGCTGGAAGCGGCGGGCGCTGGAGCAGCCGAGGCGGCGGTCGCCGAAGCAGGGGCCGCGGGGGTGTTTGCCGCGACGGGCTGTGGTCCGTTCACGCGGCTATACTTCAGTCCGCCATATATGAAGGCTCCGCCTGCAACGAGTGAAATAACGCAAAGGCTGATGCCGAGAATGAGGGCGAATGCGTTCCAGAAGCCGCCGGATTTTTCTATTGAGTCGTGATGAGTGGAGTCCATGATGAGATGCGGAGTGAAGCACAGCCCGGGTGCGGGTCAAATGACGATGTATGCAACAACCCCCATGCTTTGAGCTCGCGACGTGGCAACCTACTGACCAGCCTGAGGCATTAAGCAAATTCAGGAACCCTATTTTCCCTTCTTAAACCAGTTCAGCGGATTCAGTTTTGAACCCTTCTTGCTGTCTTTCTTGGGCGCTTCGGTCTGCGGGATTTGCAGGGGCGCAAACGGCGCTGGTTCGACATTTTGCGTGCTGATGGTGCGTGAGCCCGGGGACGCCGTTTCGATTTGAGGAGACCGGCCTGGGCGGGCGGATTCGCTGTTCACTGGTGTTGCACCGGTTCTGGAGGGGTGCTGACCCGGGGACTGTGTGAAATTCAACTTGGAGGGTTGCATATTGGGCGCCTTCACCGCGTAGTTGAACACCTGGGGCTGGAGCGGTTTGCCACTGCTGTCATACTGACGGACAACTCGCTGATAAACCTCGTTCTGGGTGTTGACGTTCCGCTCCTCGATCACACGGCCGAGATCGTCGAAAAAAAATTGTGCGCGTGCGATAACGTTGTCAGCACCATCGTAAATGGTTCCCTGGGTGGGGTCACCATTGTCATTGAGAAGGAATTTTTTTTTTGCGATAACAATGCCCTGTCCGTCATAAATGGTTTCGGACGTCTCGTGCTTGAAAAGATCCTTCACTGAGTCCGTGCGCGTCCCATTGGTATGCAGTGTGGTGGTGGCGGCAACCTTGGTGGGACCCGGTGCCTGGCCGCTGGCCATGAGAGCCGCAGCCTGCAACACGCAGAGAGCCAGAGTCAGTTTCATGAAGGCGAACTTACCAGTGAAGCAGCAGACTGGCAAGACGGCAGCAGGACATTTGCGCGCGACGTTGTTCCCTTGCCAGTGGATGAGTAACACGGGCCTCTGGCCGGTGGGTGTCGAGGGCGTCTCGCCCACGAGGGTGACAAAAGCTTGCGAGGCGAGACGCCTGCAACACCCATAGTCGGGTCGACCGTGTTACACTGGAGCCATTAGCATGACGCTGATCTAAACGTGCGGGATTACGAGCTGACTTCTTTCGGGTGAGCACTTGATCGGCACGCAAGTGCACGACATTATTGAGGCTCGCGCAATAGGGTGACTGATTGCCTGCCGGGTGTCGGGGCCAGCTTGGCCCCGTGTCACGGGGACTGGCAGCCCCCAACGCATTTATCACCCTATTGCG
>VFKE01000066.1 GCA_009885695.1 Verrucomicrobiota bacterium
CACTTAATGGCGAGAGACCATAGCGGCTTTTTTATAGCGCCCCCACTTGCTGACTCCGTTCATGCGTAAGCCCTGGCATCCATGCCCCTCCAAGAAATGGTTCAAAACAAAAGGCGTATAGGACATCCGCCACCACCTTCATCCGTTCACAGTAACGCTGATTTTAAACGGTAATTGGTATTATAGCCGCGCGTCAATGATTCTGGACGCTTTACTTATGATCCAGCCAGAATGACCGGAGTTGCGTGATGCGATAGCCAACTATTGAGTCTCGCGTAATAGGATGACTGTTTGCTGTCTGGGTGTCGGGGCCAGCTTGGGCCCGTTTCATGGGGGCTGGCAGCCCCCAACACATTCGTCATGCTATTGTGCGAGACTCAATAAATAATTTCGTAGCCGCGTTCGTAAGAACACGGGGAATATGGAAGCTCTCCCCGCAGCCGCGAAGCGAAAACTCGGGAAATAGGCATGCTTCGTTGGCTGCCGTGGCTTCTTCCCGCACTCTCACGAGATGCGGCTACGTCTTTTTTATAAATGCTCTGGCCGCACAATCAAGCGCCGTGAAGGTTGTCGGGTCCGCGAAAAAGCCTGCCGCAGTCTCGCCTGTCACCCGTACAACGTGCTCCAAGGTTGCACCGCGCAGCCCGGCGACGAACGCCGCCGTGTGCGCGACGTAAGCCGGTTCATTCCGCTGCGCACGACGCGGCACGGGTGCCAGATACGGGCAGTCTGTCTCGAGCATGAAACTTCCATCCGGGACCACGCGGGCACATTCCTGGATGACCTGGCCGTTCTTGAAGGTGACGATGCCAGTGAAGCTCACCAAATGCCCTTGCTCAATGAGCGGCATCGCATCCTCGATCGTGCCGGTGAAGCAGTGAAATACTGCACGCAGACGACGACGGAAGGGAAAAATCAGCGCGGTGAGATCCGCGAAGCTCTCGCGGTTGTGGAGCACGACGTTCAGCCCGAGTTCCGCGGCGAGTTCCAACTGAGCCCGCAACACGAAAGCTTGTTGCGACTTCCATGCCTCAAGCGTGAATCCATCCGGCGGCTGATGGAAATAGTCGAGACCAATCTCACCGATACCAACCACTTTCGGATGCGCGGCCAGTTCGCGGATTACACTGATGAACGACTCATTCATCACCGTATCCGCATCACAAGGGTGAACACCCACCGTCGCAAAGACCTCCTCATACGTCTCCGCGATTTTAAGCACAGCCGGAGCATCTTCGAAGTTGGTGCTCACACAAATGATGCGCTTCACCCCGGCTTCACGGGCCCGCGCGATGATATGCGGGAGTTCATCCGTGAACTGCTTCGAAGCGAGGTGGGCGTGAGTGTCGGTCAGCATTGCGGATTTTAGACTGCAAATTTTGAATTGCCGCGAAGTCGCTCCGTCTTGATTGACGCAACGAACATCTTCAACACGGCTTCCATTTCCAAATAGAGCACTTCCACCGCCACCGTCTGCGCGTGGCCCGAACGTTCGAGCAATCGAAGCCATGGCAGGCTCTCATCAGCTTCCTCTTCCACGATTCCAAGCTTGTTCACAAAATCCGCATCTGAACGCGCTCTGCAAGCGGCACGATAACAGGCTGCAACTGAAGTTCCCAATCTGAGAAGCTGCCGCCCGAGGACTCGACAAGTCTCGATTATTGGAAGCGCTTCCACAAATCGGATGAGCACAAGCGCGAGATTCTCAGTCCTGGTATTGAGTTCGCCTTCAGTCATTTATCGCTGGTAAAATTGATCCGCAAATCGCACAGCAATCCAAACTCCACAACCCAAAACCTTATCTCATGCGAACAAACCTTTTGAGCTTCGCAGGTAAAAATTAAAGCGATTGGGGTGTTGCCTACGTTGTTGCTCTGGCTTCCGGATGCAAGCCAAAGGAGTTGAGGCGCATGCACTGGGATCAGCGACGCCCTCGTCGCTTCTACTTGCGATTAATCAGCGCTTTCAAAAAAGACGTAGCCGCATCTCGTAAGAGTGCGGGAAGAAGCCCCTGAGCTTTACCCATAACTTTTTCGTGAGCCGAAGCGACGCCAAGCCTCTGTGATGGCGTTGAGTTTGTGCAGG
>VFKE01000031.1 GCA_009885695.1 Verrucomicrobiota bacterium
ATCGAGAGATGCCGCAAACGGCTTGAGGAAATCAGTCCGGGTTGCACGAGCAGGAAGCGGCGCAAGGCGGCTTAAAAGAATAGTTATTTCGGCGACAGAACACTAGCAGGTTTCATTTCCAGTTTTAGGTTAATTCCTAACCACTTTTGCTGCGAAGGCACCATCGACCCCGTCCCGCCACGGAAGAGTGGATCTTGTTTCGGCAATTTTGAATTCCGGGTGATCGCGCAGGACGGATTCGAGAAGCCGTTCGTTTTCCTCCGGGTCGATGCTGCAAGTGCTGTAAACGAGTGTGCCGCCCGGTTTGAGCAGGGGAAGGGTGGCGCGCAGGATTCGTGACTGCACCCGCGCCATTTCCGCAAACACTTCCGGTTTGATGCGCCAGCGAACGTCGATGCGCCGGCGCATGACTCCAGTGTTGCTACATGGAACATCCAGCAGGATGCGGTCGAAGTGAAGGGCGCCCCATGGGGGGACGCCTTTTGTTTTGGTCCAGTCGAGTTCGAAGGTGCGGGCGATCTCCACCCGCATGCGGCGGAGATTTTCCTGTAGGCGGGGAATGCGGCGCGGCGAGGAATCGCAGGCGACGATCCGGCCTTTGTTGTTCATGAGTTGCGCAATGAGCGCGGTTTTTCCGCCGGGGGCGGCGCAGGCGTCGAGCACTGTTTCTCCGGGCAGTGGTGCCAGCAGGTCGCAGGCGATGGCGGTGCTGGGATCTTGCACGTAACATTTGCCTTTGGCCAGGGCATCGCGTGGCGGTTGCTCCACTCGGTAGAAACCTGGGCGCTCCAATGCGTGGAAGCGGCGGAGGTTGTCTGCGGTGGGCTGTTCTGGATGGAGGCCGTTGATTCTGATATGAATGGGGGCAGGCTGCTGGTTCCAATCGCAGAGGGCCGCAGTTGATTCTTCTCCGAACTGTTCCGTCCAGCGCTGGACGAGCCATTCCGGATGCGAGTGGTGGATGTGAAGCGGGAGTTGAGGCAGGGCATTCAGGAGGTCAGCCTGTTCGCGCTGGGCGCGCCGGAGCACGGCATTCACGAGGGCGCCCGCGTGCGGCGCCAGTTTCACGGTTTCATTGATCGTGGCATAATCCGGCATGCCAAGGATGAGGAGCTGGGCCAGTCCGAGGCGCACGATCCAATGGAGATCATGGTCCAGCTTGGCTCCGTCGCACAGCTGGTCCACCCAATGATCGAGAAGAACCCGGTGGCGAAGCACAGTGAAGACAAGGTTTTGCAGCAATGCGGCATCGCGCGGAGGCAACTCATGTTCGCGCGCGAGACGAGAGACGATGTCCGCGGCGAAGGATTCACCGTGGCTCCATTCAAGGAGCGTATCGAGGGCAAGTTGGCGGCTGTTCATTTCAAGCCACAGTTAAGTGGCTTCCGGGAGGGTGCCCCGGCCGATGCCACGATACTGGAAGCCGTAGGCGAGTGCGGCGCTGGGATCGAGCAGATTTCGCCCATCAAAAATCAGCGGCGTGTGCATGGCATCGCGCAGCTCAGTGAGATCGATGGCGGCAAACTCCGGCCACTCGGTGGCGATAATGAGGGCTTCCGCGCCTCGGGCGGCTTCGAGGGGTGATTCGGCTAGTTTGACGCTTGCGGCCAGGGGAAGCTCCTTGAATTTTTCCATGGCCTTGGGGTCATAAACGGTGACATCCGCGCCGTCCTTGACGAGTGCTTCCACGATGTTCACCGCGACGCTGGAGCGCACATCATCGGTATTCGGTTTGAAGCTGAGGCCCCACACGGCGATTTTTTTCTCTTTGAACAGCCACAGTGCCTCACGAATGGAATCGAGAAAGCGGGAGAACTGGCGGGCATTGATGTTCTGGACTTCCTTGAGAAGATTGAAGGGCTTGCCGAGTTGGTCGGCGATGGCGATGAAGGCGGCGATGTCCTTCGGGAAACACGAACCGCCGTAGCCGAGTCCGGCGTTGAGGAAGCTGCGACCGATGCGCTTGTCCATGCCGATGCCTTCCGCGACTTTCTCGACATCGGCGCCAGCGATCTCGCAGAGTTCGGAGATGGCGTTGATGTAGGAAATTTTGAGCGCAAGGAAGCTATTGGCGGCGTGCTTGATGAGTTCAGCGCTGTTGATGTCGGTGATGAGCACGGGGGCCACGAACGGTTCGTAAACCTTTTGCATCACGGCGAGAGCGCGGTCGCTGTTGCCACCGATGACGATGCGGTCGGGGTGCATGAGGTCGTCCACGGCGCTGCCTTCGCGAAGGAATTCGGGATTGCTGACGACATCGAATTCGACACCCGGCCTGGCATAGCGGCGGATGGTCTGGGATACGCGGTCGCCTGTTTTGACGGGCACGGTGCTTTTGTCCACGATGACACGATAGCTGTCGAGACAGACGGCGATTTCGCGCGCGACTTTTTCGATGAAGCTGAGATCGACGCTGCCATCGTCCTGGGGCGGGGTGGGGACGGCGATGAAGATGACCTCGCCGTGGTCCACGCCTTGACTGGTGCTGGTGGTGAACTGGAGGCGCTTGGAGACGACGTTTTTGCGCACGATGGGCTCCAAGCCCGGTTCGTAAATGGGAATTTTTCCGGCAAGCAAGCTGTCGATTTTTTTCTGGTTGTTGTCAACGCACATGACGTGGTGACCGATTTCGGCAAAACACGCACCGGTGGTGAGACCGACATAACCAGAACCGATGATGGTGAGCTTCATTTAACTAGAATGGGGATTCGAGGATTGGGGACGGAAGTAAAGCGGAGATTTTGGCGACACTCAAGCGATAACAGTTTGTGGGAAAAGTAACTCAGCCATCCTGGCTGAGTTTGCGACTGGAAGCCAGCCCACCGTTTCTCCTTGTATCAGGCATGATGCCTGGAATAGACAAGGTCTGGAAGGACATATTACTCTCGTATTTATTGAGTCTCGTGTAATTGGGTGACAGACCCCCGCCACGAGATTGTTTGCCTCCTTGTCGGTCAGCATGTGCAGTTTGCCGAGCATTTTTTTCAATGTTGCGACGCTCTCCAAATTTATGGGGGTGCTTATATTTCGGCATCCTCGCGCTTTCCAGGCAAGACCCGTTCTTTGATCGGATCGAATTTAGGTAGATGATGGAGCATTTTTAAAAGGACGTGGCCGCATCTCGTAAGAGTGCGGGAAGAAGCCACGGCAGCCAACGAAGCATGCATATTTCCCGCGTTCTTACGAACGCGGCTACGAAATTATTTAAACCGCCCTAGTGCCGTCGGGGTTGAAGGAGTAACCTGGGGGAACGACGATGCCGACACGATTTTGGCACAACCGGCATTATTTAAGTTTCAGCATCAGACCGGGCAAGGCGGATTCGGATGATGAAGTTCCCAGCAGAATGAGAAGTTACTCTTTGATGCAGCAGATCACAGAAAGGCCGCCCGCGTTCGCCGAGACCCGCCAGGGAATGCCGCCGAGAATGGCTAGAAACAGGACCTGGAGGATTTTCCCTTCGGCGAATGCGCTGACAAAGTTTTTCGGAATGATTTTCATGAGGAACTCAACGATCCTATTGAGTCTCGCTCAATAGGGCGACAAAAGTGTTGGGGGCTGCTAGCCCCATGACGCGGGCCAAGCTGGCTCCGACACCCATGCTGCCGTCTGTCATCCAATTGCGCGGGTCTCAATAGTAATGCTAGGGAAGCGCTGATTAATCGTAAGTAGAAGCGACGCCTCCGTCGCTTATCCCTGTGCAGCAAGCGAAGTTGGGTGTCGCTTCTACTCTTTGTTCAGCGTTTCTTTAACTTTCCGGCTGCTCTGGTGGCGGGGTCTGTTTGCCGAACTTGCTGGCCTTTTTCTTCTTCGCGCCCGGTGCCTTCGGTTCTCTGGGCGGGAACTCCCAGCTGAGCAGGCGCTTCTCACCCGGTTTGCAGGCGAGGAACGCTTTGAAGGGACGGCCTTTTTTCGAGATCATGCCTTCAATGAGGCCAGTCTTGCCTTCGACGAAGAACTTGCGGGCGTTCTCCTCGGTGATTTCCTTTTTGCAAAGCTCGCGAGGGATGCGGGCGTTGCATTTCTTGTTGTCGGTGATCGCGGTCTTGCAGGCGTAGGCGTTGGGCAGAATGTAAATGCTCTCGGTGCGCTTCTGCTTCGCGCAGACGGGGCACTCGCAGAGAACTTGCATTTCATTCCAGTCCACGTCGTCGCTCTGGCCCTTCTCGAAGACGAAGTTCACTTTTTTGTCGTCTTTGATTTCGATGGCGGCCTTGAACTCCTTGCCGATGCGGCTGCGAAATCCTTCGAGTGGACCGATGAATCGCTTCTCGATGAGCTGGCGTGATTCATCATCGGACATGTTGCGTCCGGCGATGATCTTGTAAACGCGCAGTTTGCAGTCGGGCGTTTTGCAGTTGTAGAAAACTTCGGTCTGCTTGAACGAAGACGCGCCGCAGAAGGGGCACTTGGCCTGGAAGTCGGGGAGGACGGCGTCCTTGAGTCCCTGGACATAGGCTTTGCTTTTTGCCACGATGTCCGCAGCGAGATTGCGGATGTCCCGCATGAATGATGGCCGGTCGAGTTTGCGCTGCTCCATGAGCCGCAATTTTTGTTCCCACTGGCCGGTGAGCTCGGGAGAGCGGAGGGTCTCGACGCCAAGTGTCGCCAGTTGGTCGACCAGCGCCAATCCTTTTGCGGTGACAAACATTTCGCGACCCTGGCGCTCGATGTATTGATCGTAGATCAATCCTTCAATGATCGACGCGCGCGTGGCCGGTGTGCCGAGTCCGCGTTCGCTCATGGCCTCGGCGAGTTCCTCGTCGTCCACCAGTTTTCCCGCGCCTTCCATGGTGGAGAGCAGGGTGGCTTCGTTGTAGCGCGGCGGCGGCTTGGTCTGCTGCTCGCGCAGTTCGATCTGTTCGGTTTTGGCTTTTTCTCCAGGCGACGCTGGGACGAGAACTTTTCCGGTTTCATCCTCGCCCTGTTCTTCGGCGGCTTTTTTGCCATAGACCGCGAGCCAGCCCGGTTCGCGCAGCACTTTACCATCGGATTTGAAGGCGTCGTTGCCGATGCGGGTGATGCGCGCAGTCACGTCGAACTCGGCGGCAGGGAAGAAGACGGCCAGGAAACGGCGCGTCACCATGTCGAAGATTTTGGACTCGGCTTCGCCCATGCCTGCGGGCGGAGTCTGGCCGGTGGGGATGATGGCAAAGTGGTCGCTGACTTTTTTGCCGTCGAAGATGCGCCGGTTTGGGCGCACCCAGTCCTGTTTGATGATCTTGGCGCAATGCGCAGGCAGGTCTGTCGGGAAGCCGCCGCTCTTGCCTGGTGAAAGCTGGGAGAATCCTTTGATCGTGGACTTCACGGTGCCGATGTAATCTTCCGGCAGATAGCGGGAATCGGTTCGGGGATAAGTGAGCACCTTGAACTTCTCGTAAAGCGCCTGGGCGATTTGCAGCGTGCGGCGCGCACTGAAGCCGAAGCGGCCGTTGGCTTCGCGTTGCAGGCTGGTGAGATCATAAAGCAGCGGCGCGATCTGCTTCGTCGGTTTCGTCGTCTCCTCAATGACGCCGTCTTTTCCCTGGCAGCGCGCGACAATCACTTCTGCGAGTTCGCGTTTCCAAAGACGTTCGGCTTTCTTGTGCTCGTCGATTTCGTCTTTCTTGAACGATTCGTCGAACCAGCGTCCGGCATAAAGACCAGCCTTCACTCCGAACTCGGCATGAACTTCAAAATAAGTCCGGGGCACGAACTCTCCGATCTCGCGTTCGCGATTGGCGAGAATGGTCAGTGTAGGCGTCTGCACGCGGCCGACGGGCGTGAGGCGGAAGCCGCCGTGGCGCGAGTTCAGCGCGGTGAGCGCGCGGGTGGAATTGATGCCGACGATCCAGTCGCTTTCGCTGCGGCAGCGGGCGGCGGCGGCCAGCGGTTGCATCTCCTCATCGCTGCGCATGTGGCTGAAGGCTTCGAGGATGGCGTTGTTGGTCATCGACTGCATCCACATGCGGCGGACGGGTTTCTTGGTGCTGGTGGCTTCGATGATGTTACGGAAAATGAGTTCGCCCTCACGGCCCGCATCGCAGGCGTTGATGATGTCGCCCACATCCTTGCGCTTGATGAGCCGGGCCACGAGGCGGTAGCGATCCGCGGATTTGTCGATGGGCTTGAGCTCGAATTTTTCCGGCAGAATCGGCAGGGTGGTGAAGCCCCAGCCGATTTTCTTGCCGTCCTTCATGGGCATTTCCTGTTCGAGGAGATGGCCGACCGCGGAGGTGATGACATGGGTTTCGTTCTCGAAGAAATCGCCTTCCTTGTGAAATGCGGACAGGCCTGGAGCCTTGGAAAGGGCGCGCGCCAGGTCGGTGGCGACGGATGGTTTTTCGGCGATGATGAGAGATTTGGGCATGGCAGGGGAGGGAACTATGCTAACCGCAGTGTCAAGCCGCGCGGTAAAATGATCACGGTTCAGGGTCGTTGACGTGCTGCTTTAACGGGCTGATTCCGATGGCGAACTTTGCATCTTCGCTGGTTTGACAATCATCCGCAGATGCATAAACTCACCTCCCGCGCGCAAGTGCGGACGACGGCAGGGTAGCTCAGAGGTAGAGCAGGGGACTCATAAGCCCTTGGTCGGGAGTTCAATTCTCCCCTCTGCCACGTCTTTAAGGCTGACGGTCAAAGCGGTGCACGCGGCCGAAAAGGCTGAACTCTGAAACAAATACATCACCGCGCGCGTCACAGGCCACACCGTGCGGTGCAGTGACAATTCCGGTGCGCCACTTCACTGGCTCGGTCTTGTTGGTGCCCACTTCGTCTGCGTGATCGTTCGCGCCGAATTGCACCGCGATCTTGCCTTCCTTGTCCAGTACGGTGATGCGGCCTTTGATCTCGCCGATGATGGCCTGATCGCCTTGAATGGCCACGGCTGCGGGCATCATGAGGTCTTTTGCGACCACGCCGAGGAATTCGCCTTCGAGCGACATGTGAACCACTCGGCCGTTGGCGCGGTCGCAGCCAATGACGCGCGCTGGAGTGAACCGGGTGTCGATGGCGATCTTGTGCAGGGTCTTGAAAGAGTATGGCTCTTTCTTGCCGCCGAATGATTTGATGTATTTGCCGGTCTTATCGAAGCGGTGAACGTAGTCGCTCGAATAACCGTCCGTCACGTAGAGATCGCCGTTGGGCGCGACATCCATTCCAGTGAGGCTGACGAATGGCTTGCCCTCGTTAGGATTTGTCGGTATCTCGCCCTTCGCATTCTTCTTGGTATTTTTCGGTGTCTTGTTCTTGAACTCATCTGGTATCGCAGTCGATGGAATGTCGAGCAGCACTTTACCGTCGAGTGTCAGTTTAAGAATATTCCCGGCTTCGAGGCGCGCACCGTAAATGAACTCACCATCCGCCTCCTTGTGAATGACGAAGCCGTGGAAATCACTGGGCGCATCGGGCACATTGCGGAGATACCGTCCGTCGGCGGAAAACACCTGCAACCCGGCCTTGGGATCCATGATACTGACATACACTTCGCCCTTCGAACTGACGGCCACGTCGCCGTGTTGATTGCCAAGCTGGGTGCGACCTGCCGGCAGCTTCACCCAATCCGGCACGCCCTTGTATTCCATGGCGGCAGCGCCGACGAGCAGGGCTGTCAGCGAAAGTGATGCAAAAATCGTTTTATGAGAAGTCTTCATGTCGGGGTGTTTTGGTTGGATGGCTATGAGGCGGATTTTTGGCTCTTAGCGAGCAAGTGGTCGAAGTCCAGCGGGAACCTGGAGTTGGAAGTTAAGAAAAGATGGATGGGCTTGCGAAAAGCCTCTGACTCGGTATGCAAAGCCGCGTGCCAGACAAACTTCATCACTGCTTCCTGCCGGGTTCCTGCTTTATTGCGATGGTTCTTGCCGCCTGTGTTCTATCCTCATGTGAAACACCTGTCTCGCAAATAGACGTATCGCTCTGGGAGCCTGCCAGCAAAGTGACGCGCCGCGAGGCCATCGCGATTGCCAGCGCCTATGTGCTGCACCGCTGGCAGCCGACGAAGGCTAATGTTTTTCACGGCACGGATGAGAAGGGCATTCGCGTGGATACACCGGACATCAGTTACAGTCCCGGTGATGGCGTGGCGGGCTGGTGGCTGCCTGATCAGATAAACATTGGCCTGCCATATAAATGGGGCGGCTTTGACACACCGGCGCAATTCGATGCCGCGATCAAGCGAGGATTAGGCGCGGGCGATGCCTATACCGTAGTGAAGCGGTCATTGGACAATGCTGCGATCAGCGCAATTTGCGCAGGGATCGACTGTTCCGGTTTCATCGCCCGCTGCTGGAAGTTGGCGGCTCCATTTTCGACTTATGAAATCGCTAAAATTTGTGATCCACTGGACAGTTTTGAGGATCTCCGGCCGGGCGATGTGGTGAACAAGGAAAATGAGCATATCTGCCTGTTTGTTGGCGTTGCCAAGGACGACCCCGAGCATCTCATTGTCTATGATGTGGGCTGCCCGCCGCATTGGAAGGCGGTGATGCATCTCACGCCTGTGGCATGGCTTCGGGAGAGCGGATATACACCGTGGCGCTACCGCGGCATCGTGGATTGAGGCAGTTAGTTAGGAGCGCCAATGGGAGCTCCGCCACCCTTGGCGGCGTTTTGAAATACTCGCCGGCAAGGCTGCCGGTGCTCCCAGAATTCAAGGCTTGCCAGCGGCCTCGGCTCTATGCCAGAATTTGATGATGCCGGACGCCGCGCCCATGGAGGAACCTTCGCTGTGGTATTCGCGCGGCTACCTGCCGCACTGTGCCCAGGCCGGACTGGTGCAAAGCATCACTTTTCGTTTGGACGATGCTTTGCCTCAATCCAAGATTGATGAGTGGGAGTGCGAGCTGCGGCATTTGGAAGACCGGCAGCGCGACATCGTGCGCCAGCGGCGTTTGGCGGTGTGGTTGGACGGCGGTCACTGCGCATGCTGGCTGCGCGACCCACGCATCTCCGCAGTGACGGAGGAGACGCTATTGAAATTCGATCCGGAGCGCTACCGTCTGGTGGCCTGGTGCGTGATGCCCAATCACGTTCACGCGATGATCGAGACACGCGATGGCTGGCCGCTGGCAGGCATCTTGCACTCGTGGAAATCCTATACGGCGAGCATGGCGAATCGTCTGCTCAAGCGGAGCGGTGCCTTCTGGCAGCGGGAATTCTTTGACCGCTTCATCCGGGATGAGAAGCACTACGCCGATGCGCTGCTTTACATCGAGGGCAATCCAGTGAAAGCGGGTCTGGTGGCGGAGGCGGGAGATTGGCGCTGGAGCAGCGCGTGGAAGGGACGGTGATGGGGGAACGACTATGCAGGGAGCGACTATGCAGGGAGCGCCGCCACCCTTGGCGGCATCATTAAATCCTCGCCGGCAAGGGTGCCAGCGCTCCCAGTGGTGGCGGCGCTCCTGGTGGTGGCATAGATAAAGATTGGCTGGCGGGTAACT
The DNA here is from genome assembly GCA_009885695.1 of Verrucomicrobiota bacterium. Taxonomy (GTDB): domain Bacteria; phylum Verrucomicrobiota; class Verrucomicrobiia; order Verrucomicrobiales; family Verrucomicrobiaceae; genus VFKE01. The sequence goes on from VFKE01000031.1 coordinate 9,420, forward strand.
AGGATTCTATTAGAATCCACCTAATGTCGCATACCAACCGCTCAGGGCCGTTGCGCGTCGAACTCAAGACGCTGCATCTCACCGAGCCGTTCCGCATCGCGCATGGAACATCGAACGAGCGCACGGTGCTGCGGGTTCATCAAGGCGACGCCGTGGGTGAAGCGCCTTTTGTGCCCTATTACAAGGAAAACTCAGAGGCAACGTTGCGCTGGATACAGGGGATCGCCTGGCAGGGCGGGCCAGTTCCCGTCGAGGGACCGCGCGCCGGTCGGCTCGCGCTTGATTTGTTGTGGCACGACATTGTCGGTCGTCAGCGCGGCATGAGTCTGGCTGAGCTTTGGCGGCTCGATAAAAATCATCTGCCGCCCGGCAGTCGCTCATTGGCCATTCCCGTGGATCTCAATGCCTTTCATGAAAAAGTGAGCGAGACCAGCCGGCAGTTTCGCGTGCTCAAACTGAAGCTGGGGAGCGGCAATGCGGACTTTGATGAAGCTATCGTCGCGCGCGCCCGTGAGGCTGCGCCACAGGCCACGATGATTGCGGATGTCAATGGAGGGTGGAGTGTGGCCGAGGCCGCGCGATTGATTCTGTTTCTCGCGCGTTGTGGATTGAAGCTTGTTGAACAACCCGTGCATCACGAGGGAGGAATCGAGGTCTGGAAGGAGTTGCGGGCCGCGTTGCCTTCGTGTCCGCTGCCCCTCTATGCGGATGAAAGCGCGCGGACGGCGGATGACGTTGTTCGATTGAAGGGACTGGTGGATGGCGTGAATGTGAAGCTGCTCAAGAGCGGCAGTTTTTCGGAGGCGCGGACCATGATCCGTTTTGCGCGCGATCTCGGCATGAAGGTCATGCTGGGTTGCATGATCGAGAGCAGCGTTGGTGTGACCGCGGCGGCGCACCTGGCATCGCTCGCGGACTGGATTGATCTGGACGGACATCTGTATGTCGCGAACGACGACTACGAGGGCATTGCTTACGATGCCATGGGCGATATGATCATGCCTGCGCGCGCCGGGATTGGTGTGGCACCCAAGAGTTGAATAGCCGAAATAAACGAAAGAATAGAAAAAATGATTGAGCAGCATGGATCAGGAATTGTGATCACCTTTGAGTCTGGCTTCATCGGTCTGATGAAGAATTTACTCCGGCATCTCTCATTGCCAGAACTTAGTTTTTCGTCATTTATTGTTTTTTTCGGCCAATTCAATCTGTGATTTTTGGATGAAGACGGACTTCCAGATGGATATGCAGAACTGGCTTCGGGGGCAAATGCCTGAGGCCATGGACTGGCTCCGCCGGATGGTGGGCATCAACAGCTTCACGGCGAATGCGCCGGGCGTGAACTGGCTGGGTGCCCTGACTGCTGAATGTTTTGAGCCGTTGGGATTCAAGCCGGACTTCGTTCCTTCAGAGGTCCCGGGTTATGGTCGGCATTTATTCTTGTCGCGCCAGGGCGGGAGCGCAAAACCCGTCGTGCTGGTGACGCATCTGGACACGGTTTTCCCGCCGGAGGAGGAGGCACAAAACAATTTTCGCTGGGAGGAGGCTCCGGCTGAATCGCGCATCTATGGGCCCGGCACCGTGGATATTAAAGGCGGCACGGTTTTGATCTGGATGATGCTGGGCGCACTGAAGAAGTTTGCGCCACGTGTCTTTGAGGAAACGAGCTGGCTCATCGCGGCGAATGCCAGTGAAGAAGTGATGGCGAAAGATTTTGCCGCCCGGTCCGCGGAGCGTTGCCCGCATGGGGCGGAGGCAGTGCTGGTGTTCGAAGGCGGACCTCGCAATGGGACGGATTATCACATTGTCACTTCGCGCAAGGGACGTGCGGAGTATCGCATCCGCGCGCACGGCTGCGCGGCTCACGCGGGAAGCTCGCATGAGGCGGGTGTGAACGCCATCGTGGCGCTCTGCGATGCGGTGAAACAGGCGGCGGCGCTCACCGATTACGAGCGTCAGCTCACGGTCAATGTCGGCCGCATTCAGGGCGGCACCGTGCTGAACCGCGTGCCGCATGAAGCGTGCGCGGAGCTGGAGATGCGGGCTTTCGACCCGGCTGTCCTGCGCGAGGCCGGTGTCGCGCTGGAAGCCATCGCGGTGACGACTCCCCAGAGGTCTTGTGCGGTGATCGCGGTGGAATGCCTCGGGCGCAGCCCCGCGTGGCCTCTGGATCAGCGCACCTTAAAATTATTTGCGCACTGGCATCAAGCGGCTGCAGAACTCGGGTTCGACGCACTGTCCGTGTCTCGCGGCGGATTGAGTGATGCCAATTATCTCTGTCATCTTGGTCCCACGCTGGATGGTTTGGGGCCAACTGGCGCGAATGCTCATTGTTCGGAGCGCAGCACCGACGGCACAAAAGTGCCGGAGTTCGTCGAGACTGATTCGTTCGTGCCCAAGGCGGCCATGAATGTGCTGGCGATCACGCGGCTGATCAGGGTGGCAAAAGAATCGTAGCCGCGTTCGTGAGAACGCGGGTAATATGGAAGCTGGACCGGCGTGCGGGAAACTTCCCGCACTCTTACGAGATGCGGCTACGATTATATTTGAAGCGCGTTAATTCGCCCGACCGAGATAGGTGCCGTCTTCGGTCTTGACGCTGATCTTGTCACCGTTGTTGATGAAGAGCGGCACTTGAACGATCAGGCCGGTCTCGAGGGTGGCGGCCTTGTAAACGTTGTTTGCGGAATCACCGCGCACGCCTTCTGGCGCATCGGTGACTTCGAGCACGATGGCCGGTGGCAGTTCGATGCCGGCGATGCGGTCATCAGTGAAGACGATGAGATACTTCTGGCCTTCGACGAGATAGTCCTTCACCGGTCCGACCATGATTTCGGCGAGCACCACGTCTTCATAGGTCGTGGGGTGGATGAAGTGATAGCCGTCACCATCCTTGTAACTGTAGTCGTGGGCGTCCTTGCTGAGGTTCACGGAGTCGAGCGACTCATTGGACGTGAGGCGCAGGTTGCTGACTTTGCCGTTGGTGATGCTTTTGATCGACATCTGGACATACGAAGCCATGCGCGGCGGCTTCTTGTGCTCCATCTCGGTGATGATGCAGACGTCGTTATTGTGGCGGACGGCATGTCCTTTGCGCAGGTTGATGACTGAGGTGTTGGCCATAAGCGGGCGCAGTGTTTAGGCCAGTTTCTTTCGGAGTGCAAGTGCGAAGGGCATGGCTCGACGCGTAACGGAAAATTTTTCTTGGAGTTGCTAAATTCCTGTGCGTAAGGTCGCGCCATGCGTCTCATCATCTCTGTCGCTGCTCTCATGGTTCATGCATCTAATCTTGGCGCCGACGGCGCGTTCTATGGCGATCCGCCGGATGCACATCATCCGTGGTCCATTCACGATTTGAACCGCCCCCAGCCGCCGCGCGCGGAACCCGGCACCTTCAGTTCCCAGGCCGAGCCGGGCAAGCCGCCTTCGGATGCCATTGTATTGTTCGGTGGCACGGAGGCCGATTTATCGAAATGGCAGCCTGTGAAGAACCCGACGGAAGCAACCAAGTGGATCGTGCAGGACGGCGCGCTGCTTTGTGTTCCCAAGTCTGGCTATATTCGCACGAAGGAAGAGTTCGCCGACTGCCAGTTGCACATCGAATGGTCTGCACCCGCCAAGGTCGTGGGCAGCAGTCAAAATCGCGGCAACAGCGGCGTGTTTCTGATGGGGCTGGTTGAGGTGCAGGTGCTCGACAATTACGAAAATCCGACCTACGCCGATGGCTTTGCCGGTTCCGTTTACGGGGTGAATCCGCCCATGGCCAACGCGCTGCAAAAGCCGGGCGAGTGGCAGGTCTATGACATCATCTTCCGCCGCCCCTTGTTCAAGGATGGCCGGGAAGTCGATCCCGGTGCGCTCACAGTTTTTTGCAACGGAGTTCTCCTGCAAGATCACACGCCGCTGGAAGGTGGTGGCGGCCACAAGGCTCGTTCCGAGCCGCATCCTTTTCCTGACAAAGGACCGCTCCAACTTCAAGACCACGGCAATCCCGTGCGCTATCGCAATATCTGGTATCGTCCGCTTCCGCCGCGCGCAGCCGAGGGCGGCACCGATGGCTTGCTGACCGTGGAGGCTGCGACGGCGAAGAAAATGGAAATTGCGAACAACATCCGTCAGGATGCCGCCAGGCTCGAGGGCAAGGCGAAGATGCTGCGCCTCATGGAGTCGCTCTGCTACGAACAAAACGAAACCGCGCTCAAGGATTCGGCAGCCATGGCCACCACATTCCTTGCTGACGTAAAGCAAGTCCCTGCTGCGAAGATCGAATTACGCAAGGGCGATGTCCTCGAGTTGAACAAAGCCGTGCAATACCTTGCGAAATACCATTTCATCCCCGGCGACTTCGCCGCGAAGGGTGAACTTGAGCGCTTCATTAAGGAACAGGGATGGGACAAGAAGAGGTGATTTAAGACCCCGCTTCCTCATAGAGGCAGGAAATAAGTGTCAGCCTCCCAGCAGCCTGTTGAAAAACAGGGTAACACAGGCTTCCAGCCTGTGAGTCGATCAGGCCTCTGGCCTGATGCGCAGCCGCGAAGCGAACCCCGTCACACACTCAGCCAGGATGGCCAAGTTACTTTTTCAACAGCCTCCTAGTAATTTGCCTGGCGCGAGGTGGTTCTTCACATAATCCGCAATCGCGGCATCGAGCCGGGTAAGGGGATGCTTGTAGCCGAGCGCGCGCAGCTTGGAGATGTCGGCGCAGGTGTGATACTGATACTTCTCGCGCAGGGTTGCCGGCATATCAATAAACTCAATTTGCGGCGGCAGATCGAGCGCGCTGAAGATGGCATGCACCAGTTGAAGCCAGGTATGCGCCTCGCCCGAGCCGACATTGTAAAGCCCGCCAGCGAGCGGTTGCGCAGCGAGGAACAGTGTCATATCCACCGCGTCTTTCACATAAAGAAAATCGCGCTGCTGCTCGCCGTCGCGATAGTCGGGGCGATGGCTCTTGAAAAGCTGCACTCGCCCGGTCGTGCGGATCTGGTCGAACGATTTGTTCACCACGGAACGCATGTCGCCTTTGTGATTTTCGTTCGGACCATAGACGTTGAAATATTTCAGGCCGATGATGCGCTTCGCAATGCCTGCGCGCTGTGCGTAGAGATCGAAGAGATGCTTCGAGTAGCCATACATGTTCAGCGGGCGTAGCACCGTGAGATCGGTCATCTTGTCGTCCATGCCCTGGGACCCGTCGCCGTAAGTCGCCGCGGATGAGGCATAGACGAAGCGCGCGCCCGTGGCGATGGCCCAGTGTGCGAGAACCTTGGTGTATTCAAAATTATTGCTCATCAAGTGACCTGCGTCGCGCTCCGTTGTCGCCGAGTTCGCGCCGAGATGAAATACCTGATCAAATTTTTCCAGCGAGGCTGGCTCGTTCTCGATGCGCGCCAGCAGGTCATTCGCGTCGAGATAGTCCGTGAATTTCAATGCGACGAGGTTCTTCCATTTCTCATCAGTTGTCAGACGGTCGGTGACGACGATATTCTCCTGCCCGCGCTGGTTGAGTGCCCACACGAGCGCGGAACCGATGAATCCGGCGCCGCCGGTGACGAGGATGCGTTGGGGTTTGGACATGCGGCCATGCTTTAGCCCGCCGAAGGCTGTTTCACAAGCTTTCACTTGTATGCTGGTTATCATTCAATTATTTGAACAATGACGAATTTAAATGATAACCTCACGCCTCTGTATCGTAAGAATCAACACGGCGTTCCCGATTGAGTGCCCTATCACGTAGTATATGATCAAACCTGTTCTTTAAATGACACGACCCTCCCAAATTTTCATCACCATACTGGCTTTTCTCGCCAGCGCCTCCTTCGCCCAACAGCGTGTGCCGTGGACATCCTCGCGCATTCATGGCACGCCCGAACCCCCGCCACCTTACCTTGTGGAGCGCATTTACCCCGGCCTGACTTTCAACAGGCCGCTCGACATCACGCCGCTGCCTGGCAGTGACCGTCTGGTGG
>VFKE01000023.1 GCA_009885695.1 Verrucomicrobiota bacterium
GAACGCGGCAAAGGTCCTGATGCACGCAACCGGCTCACGGCGCAGGCTGCCCAAGAAATGAAGGCCGGGCTGGAAGCCGGGCGCTGGCGCACGGGCGGGCAAGTGCGCCAGTGGCTCCAGCAGGAGCACAACATTCAGATCGCGGAGGGCACGGTGTATAAATATCTGGGAAAGTTCGCAGCGCGGCTCAAAGTGCCGCGCAAATCCCACGTAAAAAAAGATCCCCTGAAGGTTGAAGCCTTCAAGGCGGAGCTGGTGGATAAGCTCGCCGCGCTGAACATCCCCGTTGGAAAACCGGTGCGTTTGTGGGTGATGGATGAGGCGCGCTTCGGGCTGCACACCGAACACCGTCGTGTGTGGTCATTGCCCGGCATGCGCGTAGTGGTGCCCCATCAGCAAAAGTATGAATGGAAATACGTCATCGGAGCACTGGGAGTGGGCAAGGCCGGCAGCGAGTTGGCCTATGTGCCCACGATGAACACCCAGATCACCGTGGAGTTCTTCAAGCAGATCGCCCGGCATGACCCTGGTTCGGTGCATGTGGTCATTTACGACGGAGCCGGATTCCATCCTGAGGATCACTCCCCCCTGCTCCCGGAGAACGTGCGCATCATCAAGCTGCCTCCCTACAGTCCTGAACTCAATCCCATTGAGGGACTATGGGATCAGCTGCGTGATGCGATTGCCAACAAGGTCTTCAGCCACCCTCGACGCCCTAGAAGAAGCCCTCACAGCGTTCCTTCGTCCTTTCTGGAGCGATGCCAGACGCATCTTCAGCCTGGTCTTGCATCCTTGGCTCCATGCTCAAACAAACGCTTCCTCTAGACACGTTTTGCTGATTTAAAGGGCTAAATGGTATTATTTACAAATGCTCTAGCGTACTTCATGCCCAAGCCTTGGCTATGAGATGTGAAATGTTTTTCATTGACCGTTGGCAAGGTGACGCTAGATTTCCGGCCCACTTTCCCACTCAACCCAGACCCACCCATGCCCGAAGTCCAAGTCAAAAAAGGCGAACCCGTTGATCGTGCGCTCAAGCGTCTCAAGACCAAACTGGAATCGGAGGGCATCCTGGAAGAAGTGCGGCGCCTGCGCGCGTTTGAAACACCGATTCAACGCACCCGCCGGAAAGCCAAAGCCACCGCAAAACGCGGCAAGATTCGCTTCCGGTTCTCCATGAAGCCCACGACCGGTTCCGATGGCGGATCGTCACACTAATCCAGGATTAATTTTTACGATAAAAGGGACTTCCTTGATTGGAAGTCCCTTTTTCATTTAGTGCATTGCAGGGCAGGCGGAGCGCTCGCCCTACAAATCAATTTTCAAAATGAGCCGCAGTGCCGGAGTTTAGAACCGGATGTTGAAGTTCCAGCCGCTGGACCGGTAGTTGCTGCGGCCGGACTCGCAATGCCCGCGATTGGATTCGCGATGCCCGCGGTTGGAGTCGCGATGATGATCGCCGCAGTGGCAGGAGCTGGGGTAGCGGGTGACCCATTGCCAGACATTGCGGCCGCAATGATCGCGGGCGACGACTTGATGGTAGGCGTAGATGGGTTTGCCGCAGGGTGTGTAGCCGACGAGGCGGCCGTTATGGCAGGAGTCGGAGGCGTTGACTGTGTTGACTGACATCAGCGCAAAAGCGCCGAGCACGGTGAGAACTGAGATGAGTTTTTTCATAGTAGTGTGATTTGGATTCACGCGGGATTCGACGTGGACCCGCGCGGCCTATTCACACTTCTGCAAAATATTTTATTATTCTAAATTCAGCAGCAGGAACTTTATACATAGTTACGAGGCCACCAAGACAATTGAGTCTCGCACAATTGGCTGACAGATGCTGGCGAGGTAGAAGCGACGCCCTCGTCGTTCCGTCCGGTGCTGGCGACGCCACGTCGCCAGGCTGCTGGCTTCAACTTGATGTGCTTCGGAACACCAGTTCAAACGGGGATGGCGCCGCTTCTACTTTTTTCAGCCACGCACCTCACCGAGGTCATCCATGATCGCGCGCCGCAGTATGGAGAGAGTTGCCAGTGAGCAATAGGTAAAAGTGCGCCCACCAGGATTTGAACCTGGGACCAAGGGATTATGAGTCCCCTGCTCTAACCGCTGAGCTATGGGCGCGGATGAGATCATTGCGAAACGCAAGAATCGTTGGTGGACACTATTCCCATTCTTGAGGCCATGGCAAGGAAACGCCGCCACGAAGTAAAAAGTAGTCCGCGTGTCTTCACGCGGCATGTGTCGCGCGGAAGGGGTAACACAGTCTTTTCATGCTGTGTGTCCCACGGTGCTTAAAGCCTAACAGCCTGTTGAAAAACAGGGTAACACAGGCTTCCAGCCTGCACGTCGATCAGGCCTCTGGCCTGATGCGCAGGAGAAACGACAGGCTGGTGCGCAGCCGCGAAGCGAACCCCGTCACACACTCAGCCAGGATGGCCGAGTTACTTTTTCAACAGGCTGCTAAGGACTATACCTCCTGTAGCATACCCAGAGCAAGTATGCTGCGTTAAGCCGTAGCTTCAGCCTTTTCTTTTTTCTTGCGACCGCGCTTGCCGGCGGAACCTCGAAGAGCCTTGGGAATTGGGTCTTCTTTTTTCTGGAGCGCGCGGCGCAGCTTGCGCAGGGCGATGTTCTGCAACTGACGGATGCGCTCGCGGGTAACGCCGAACTCCTGGCCGACTTCCTCGAGCGTGCGCGCCTTCTGGCCATTGAGGCCGAAGCGGGCGTCGATGATCTTGCGCTCGCGTTCATCAAGAACGGTCAGCAAGCCGTCGAGCTGGCTGTGCATGTTCTTGTGCGAGAGCAGATCGAAGGGCGTCTGGGCGTTTTCGTCGCCGACGATCTCGCCGAACTCGGTGCTGTCGTCATCGCTGATCGGCGCATCGAGAGACGCGGGACGCATGGACGCGGTCTTGAGCTGGCTGAGCTTGGAGCGGTCGATGCCGATTTCCTCGGATAGTTCATCGTCGGTAGGTTCGCGGCCGAGTTCTTCGGACATGGCCATGGCCACGCGGCGCATCTTGGAAATTTTGTCCACCATGTGTACGGGCAGGCGGATGGTCTTGGACTGGTTCGCGAGCGCACGTTTGATGGACTGTTTGATCCACCAGGCTGCATAAGTGGAGAGCTTGCCGCCCTTGTTGGGGTCGAAACGTTCCACGGCCTTCATAAGGCCAATGTTGCCTTCGGAGATCAAGTCGAGCAAAGGCAGGCCGTAATTGGCATAATCCTGGGCGATCTTCACGACGAGACGCAGGTTCGCGCGGATCATGTGGCTGCGCGCCTCGGGATCGCCTACTTTGATGCGGTCGGCTAGTTCGACTTCCTGCGCGGGCGTCAGCAAGTCTGTCTTGCCAATCTCGCGTAGGTAAATCTTGATGCCTCCGTCTAGTTCCATGCTGGCCATAAGGGATGATTAAAGTAAATTTTTAAAAAAGGGGGCTGGTAGCATAACACAGCTTCCACCTGTTTTCTTGCAAAATATTACAAGCAAATTTATTGCCACCCGACGAACTCGAAATGGCGGGTTTTTTTGACATAATTTTGGGAAAAGTTTCGACAGCCTCCTTTGAACCGGAAATCGGATCATTCGTCAATCTTAATTTTCATAAACTCCAATTTTTTAAGATGCTATCCCGCCTGTGCATTCCATTCATTCACAGGGGATTAGGCAAAACAGCCCGGCGAGATATTGGGGATGCGCCGCCCTTTTTTGACTAAATTTCCGAAACTGGCGTCAATACTCCCTGGCCAGCAAATAATCAGCAAGCTGTCGCAGTTGCTGGCCGCGCGGGCCAAAAACATCCAGTGCCCGGTGGGCTTGTTCAGTGAGTTGGTGCGCCTTCTCGCAGGAAGCATCGAGGCCGAGCAGGGCCGGATAGGTGGATTTTTCTGAAGCGATATCCTTGCCCGCGCTTTTGCCGAGCTTTTCGGTTGTCTGCGTGACGTCGAGGATGTCGTCAATAATCTGGAACGCGAGGCCTGTCGTCATGCCGAATTTTTCCAAGGCTGCCAGTTCCTCGGGCAGCGCATCCGCGCACATGCCGCCAAGCTTGACCGAGGTCGTCAGCATGGCGGCCGTTTTGTTTTCGTGTATGAACCGCAAGTCGTCGAGTTGGAGGTTTTTTCCCTCGCCTTCCAGATCGGCCACCTGGCCGCCGACGAGATGCAGGCTGCCCGCCGTGCAGGCCAGTTCCAGGATCATGTCTCCAATGGAATAGCGGTGTCCCGCGCGTGATTTGGCGACCAGTTCAAATGCCAGCGCCTGCAAGGCATCACCCGCGAGCAGCGCCATGGCTTCGCCATAAACCTTGTGACAAGTCGGCACACCGCGGCGCATGTCATCGTCGTCCATGCAGGGCAGGTCGTCGTGAATCAACGAGTAAGTGTGGAGGCATTCCACCCCGCACGCGGCGGAGAGCGCATCCGCATCTGATCCTCCGCAGGCCTCAGCCGCTGCGAGACAAAGGATGGGCCGCAGGCGCTTCCCACCCGCGAAGATGCTATGCCGCATCGCTTTATGAATCGTGACCGGTTTTGTCCCCGCCGATGGCAGAAACGAATCCAGCGCGCGATCCACATACTGGACGCGCTGGGCGAGGTAGGATTGGAGATCGGTCATATTAACCCGGCAATAAATTGTAGTGACATTCCTTATGCTGCGGCCGCATAACGTATAAGTTCTGCTTGGAAATAGGAGGCTACGCGTTCGGGAGATTTGCTGAGC
>VFKE01000051.1 GCA_009885695.1 Verrucomicrobiota bacterium
AGCTCATCAAGTTGAAGAGGGGAAAGGGTGCGGGCATCTCTTTGTTTCATTCGCTAAAGATAGCCTAACCCAGTAAAAAGTCACTACTTTTTATTGCCGGGTTAATAGCGGCTTTTTTATAGCGCCCCCACTTGCTGACTCCGTTCATGCGTAAGCCCTGGGACAACATCCGCATCTCGTATTTGCGCAGCTTCCCCTTGCCCACAGGCGTATCAGAGCTACATCCCATATTCATCCCCCTAATTCCAAAATGAAACGGCGACAAGCTATCGGACTCCTCAGCCTGCCAGCACTGGCTTGTGCCCGGATCTCTTCCGCATTGGATAACTCAAACAAAACATCACCGACTCAAAACCCCACACCCAACAAGATCATGGCCCACACCCTCCCTCCCCTTCCCTACGAAAAAGCCGCGCTCGAACCCCACATCGACGCGCTCACGATGGAAATTCATCACGACCGGCATCACAACGCCTACGTCACCAACCTCAACGCCGCGCTCGCAGGTAACGCGGAACTTGAAGGCCTCAGCATTGACGACCTGGTAAAAAACCTCGCCAAGGTGCCCGAGGACAAACGCGCCGCCGTGCGCAACAATGGTGGCGGTCACTGGAACCACACGTTCTTCTGGAACATCATGGCCCCCAATGCCGGCGGCGCGCCCACCGGCGAACTCGCTGCGGCCATCAACGCCTCGTTCACTTCGCTCGAAGCATTCAAAGAAGCCTTCGGCAAAGCTGGCGTCGGCCGCTTCGGTTCTGGTTGGGCCTGGCTTGTCAAGAAGGACGGTAAACTGGCCATCAGCAGCACGCCCAATCAGGACAACCCGCTCATGGACAACTCCGGCACGCCTATCCTCGGCTGCGACGTGTGGGAGCACGCCTATTACCTAAAATATCAAAATAAGCGTCCTGATTACATCGCCGCCTGGTGGAATGTGGTGAACTGGAAGGCCGTCGCGGACCTTTTCGCCAAAGCATAAGTGGGTCGGCAGCCCCCTGCCGATTTCCTGACAATAAGTCCGCGGAGGGCCGCCGTTCCACTTTCCTAGATGACGCCGTCTTGCCACCGGCTTCATTTTTTTGCAGCGCGCAGGCCATGACCTGCTTCATTCGCTAGATCCTATGAGCTGGCCGAAACGAGACCCACGACCCAGACCGAAACACGCGCCGGAGCGCAAGACCGACACCTCGTGGGAAAAATCCGCCAGCTGGTATGACGGAATCATCGGCGCGCAAGGCTCCGAAATTTATCAGCGCATCGTCATCCCCGGCGCGCTCGATTTGCTGAAACCCACGAGCGGCGAGTCCGTGCTCGATCTCGGCTGCGGCCAGGGAGTCTTCGCCCGCGCGCTCACCGCCAAAGGCTGCACAGTCACCGGTGTGGATGCAGCACCCTCGCTCATTAAAATGGCAAAAACTTATCCATCACGCGAGCCTATTCATTACCTCGCCCGCGATGCGGCACATCTGCACGGGCTCGGTCGTTTCGATGCTGTCAGCGCCATCCTCTCGCTGCAAAACATTCCGCATCTTGATCAAGTCTGCGCCGCTGCCGCCACGGTGCTGCGTCCCGGCGGACGGATGCTCTGGGTGATGAACCATCCCTGCTTCCGCATCCCGCGCCAGACGAGCTGGGGCTGGGACGAGGAAAAGAAAATCCAGTATCGCCGGCTCGATGTTTATGCCTCGCCACTGAGCATCCCCATCCTGATGCACCCCGGCAAACAGGAAAGCGAAAGCACCACCAGCTTCCATCACAGTATCACGGAGCTCATGCGCTTCGGCTTTCGCGCCGGCTTCACGCTCGCCGGTCTTGAAGAATGGGTCTCCGAAAAACAAAGCGAACCCGGACCACGATCACGCGCCGAGAACCGCGCGCGGAAAGAGTTCCCATTGTTCCTGGCACTACTCTGGCGCAAGCATGATTAGAGCGGTTTAAATAATTTCGTAGCCGCGTTCATAAGAACGCGGGAAATATGCCTGCTTCATTGGCTGCCGTGGCTTCTTCCCGCACTCTTACGAGATGCGACTGCGTCTTTTTTAAAAATGCTCTAATGTAGTCCGCCAGTCCCTTGGCGGCTCAGTTCTCTCACCTCACCGCCGCAGAATCACCACGTCCTCCGTCGCCGCCATGACACGGATTTCATCCGCACCAGGCTGCAGGATCTCCAGCGGGTTCATCTCCGACACCCGCATCGGCGTGCCATCGCGCAGCGCAAGTTCATACTGCACCATCTCGCCGAGATAAGTGGTCTCGATGATATTTCCGAAAAAGCGGTTCGGAGAATCTGGAACTTCGCATAAAGCCAACGATTCGGGCCGGATGCTCAGCGTGACGGGCTGGCCCACCACGGGAATCAGATCACCGCTCGGACGTCCGCGCAACATGCCGCATGAAGTCTCCACGTCCCACAACCCATCGCGATAGCTCGCCTGCTTGATGGCGCCGTCGATAAAATTCGTTTCGCCAATAAACTCCGCCACCATGCGACTGGCTGGATGGCGATACACATGCATCGGTGCGCCGACCTGCACGATCTTCCCCGTGTCCATGATCGCCATGCGGTCGGCCATGCTCAGCGCTTCCTTTTGATCATGAGTTACGTAGATGCCGGTCAGGCCAAACTCCTTGCAGATGCGGCGGATTTCCGAGCGCATCTCAATGCGCAGCCTGGCATCAAGATTCGAGAGCGGTTCATCAAGCATGAACACACTGGGGCGCACCACCAGTGCCCGGGCCAGCGCGACGCGCTGCTGCTGGCCGCCGCTGAGCTGGGGGATGCGCCGCAGTCCCAGGCCGTCCATCTTCACCAGCCTGAGCGCCTCGGCCACGCGGTCGTCTATTTCCCGATTCGGACGCTTCCGTTGCTCCAGACCGAACGCCACATTTTCCGCGACCGTCATGTGCGGCCATAGCGCGTAGCTCTGAAACATCATGGCTGCGCCACGTTTGTGTGATGGCAAATGCGTTACATCTTCGTCATCAAACAGAATCTGCCCCTTGTCCGGGGTGTAAAATCCCGCCACGTGCCTCAGGAGTGTCGTCTTGCCGCAACCGCTCGGACCCAGGAGGAAAAACAGTTCCCCTGCCTGAATCTCCAAGCTCACGTCAATTAGCCCCAGCGTGGAGCCAAATTTTTTCGTGACGTGTCGGATCGAGATGGAAGCCATGCTGACCCTCGTTTAAAAGAGAGAAGTGCCATTGGCAAGAACGGAAAAACCCGGTCTGGATCCATGCCGCAAACATGGACCGCACTCTTCACATGCGAATGTGCCCGGGCGCGTTCCGTCACAACACCGAGCGCGTTGGGTCGGCATTGGCGAAAAACTTTTCCATGCGCGTGCGCAAATCACCATAAAAGGTCTCCGCCATGTGCTCCAGCATCGCGAGGCGACCAGCGAGATCTTGCGAGCCGGAGGCAGCAATCGCCAGCCGTTCAGCCTGCACGCGGGCCTCGAATGTCTTTTCAAGATCCATCAAGTTCTCGATGAATTCTTTTGCCACCCGGGTCCGGTCAACACCTTCGATGAGCGCCTGCTCCAATGGCTTGTGCCTTGTCAGATGCAGTAATCGTCCCGATGAAAGTTCGTCCATGTAGCGCTTGTAGCTCGCAAGGAAGGTGTCGCGCTCACGGTCGAAGCGCACCTCGTCGCAGTCCACCATCGTATCATACGGCCCCGGCTTGGAGAAGAATTTCACCATCACCGGAATCGTGTCCACAAGCATAAAAAGAAAGGTCAGCACGACGTAGGCCGTGAGTGCGAAGACGCCCCCCTCAGCGCCCTCTTTGAAAAGTTGATGCAAGGCCAGCGTCTGTTTCAGGATGTCGCGCCGTGGCTCGGCGCGAATCAGCGCTACCCGGGAATTTTCATCTTCACCCAGTTTCACGAGCTGACTCTGCAAGACCTTTGTCTGATCGATGCGCGCATCAATTTGCGATTTGAGCGTCGCCCGGATCTGATTCTGCTGTTCCACAAACTGATCCGCCTGCTGCTGCTGCACCTGGCGTTTCAACACGTCGAGCCGCGCCTCATCCTGCTTCTGTTTCATCGCAAGGTCAGTGGCCTTGGTCGCAGCGGCAGCCGTCAACTCCTGCTCGATGCCCGCGAACTCTGCCAACAGGTCGTTTTTATCCTTGGTGCGCGCCTCCAAAAGCACCGTCAGCCGTTTCGATTCATCACGCCGCCATGTAAGCTGGTCTTCGTGAATACTCTGCGCGCGCGGCCCCAGTCCAACGAGACCACTGCGCTGGCCGTTCACCTCGCGTTCGAACTCTCTCTGCCAGAAATCTAGTTCACCCTGAAGTTTTTTCGACTGTTCCACGAGGGTCGTAATTTCCTTCGTGGTTTCCTGCAATTTCTCATTCGTCGGCGCCTGGGCTTCGAGAACCCTTTTCTCCAACTCCATCCGCATCTTCTTCTCATCCCCGGTCATCGCCTCCTTCTGTTCTCCTCCGGCCAGAAATGCCGCGCTGAAAGTCTCGTCCCATTTTACTCGCGCCGCAGCGATATCGCCGTCGAGCGCGGTGATTTTTATTTCAACTTCATGTTTTCTCGCCGCCCCGTCCTTTCTCACTTGCGCGATCTCGGCATCACGATCTTTCTCGATCACCGAGCCAACCGTGTCTTTGAACAAAAGAAGCGTCAGCGGGTGCGAGATCGTAATGCCCATCAGTCCGGCCACGACAACGCGAAGCCCGAGCTGGCTGATTTTCCGAAAAAACGACTGATAGGCGCGATACGTCGCCAACAAAGCCCGGTCCACGGTAAGAATGATAAAAGCCCAAGCCAACGCCACTCCGCAAATCGTCCATAAATTATCGGTCAATGTGGAGACAGTATAAGCCGCGGCGATGAGGGCAAAGACACAAGGCACCAGCACGGTCGCGCCGAAGGCCACGTACTTGCGCCGTTCCCACGACGGGCAGTCATTCAGATTTTCAGTACTGGCCCCCGAAAGCCAGAAAAACATACGAGTGAAGAATCCTGAGTGGCTCATGATGGCGCTCTCTTACCCTATCTGAACGATGCCAGCAACAGGATTGTGAATCGAAAACCCATCTGGGCATCTGCCGCGAGTCTTTCGACCCGCTGGCATGAATTAACCAACGCGTCACTCAATATCTGAAGACTAACTCAGCACGCTGCTTTATGGTCCGGCATTAAAATGACTTTAGTTAGAAAATTGCCAGGGACCTTGCCCTGTTTGAATTTATGGCACTTTAATGATTTTTAAAATTCAATAGACAAATCGTCTGTGCTTCAACCTCAACACCGCATTCCTCATGCCTGCCGTTCAAGTCCTCTACTCCGGTCGCGTCCAGGGCGTCGGGTTTCGATATGCCGTGAAGCGCATCGCGGGCGGCTACGAGGTCACGGGCTGGGTGAAAAACCTGCCCGACGGGCGGGTGGAATTGCAGGCAACGTCACACCACGACGAAGAATTGGAGGCGTTTCTCCTGGCGGTGCAGGACAGTTCGCTGGGCGGAAACATTCGGGAATCGGTGGTTCAATCCATCCCGGAGCTTGCAGGAGTCAAGGGATTCACCATCGTGCAGTAGGCAGCACCCCGGACGGGTTGATGCCGGATGAGTCACAAGTAATCATGACAGAAGAAACAAAACAGATCAGGAGCGAGCCGCCCGCGGCCGTGTCGGTGGAGAATCTGACGAAAATTTTCCAAGGAGCGATGGGCCGCAAGCCGCTGACAGCGGTGCGGGAACTGTCCTTCAGCGTCGCTCCCGGAGAAGTCTATGGTTTGATCGGCCCCAACGGCTGCGGAAAATCCACCACCATGAAGGTGATGCTCGGCCTGCTTAAACCGACACTGGGCAGCGCCAGCATCTTCGGACGCAGCAGTGATGAGGTGGCCAGCCGGCATGACGTGGGCTTTCTGCCGGAAAACCCGTATTTCTACAAGCATCTTACCGGTCGCGAAACGCTGCGATTTTTCGGAAAGCTCTGCGGGCTGAGTGGCGGCGATCTGCGCGATCGCGCCGATGCCATGCTGGACCTGACCGGACTGAAGAATGCTGCAGACCGACGCGTGGGCGGTTACTCGAAGGGAATGCTGCAACGCATCGGACTGGCCCAGGCATTGATTCACGAGCCGCGACTGCTGATCCTCGATGAACCGACGGCGGGAGTCGATCCTGCGGGTTCGCGACGCATTCGCGATCTCATATTGGAATTGAAAGCGCGCGGCATCACCTTCGTCGTCACCTCTCATCTGCTGGAACAAATGCAGGAAGTCTGCGACCGCGTGGGCATCATGTCCCAGGGACGCATGGTCCGGGAGGGACGCCTGGAAGACCTGATCTCCGTGGAGAATCAGACGGAGATCATCATCGAAGACGCAGGTCCCGATCAACTGGCACAAGTCCGCGCCATCTTCGCCAGCAGCGGCAGAGCGAAGCTCATGTCCATCGGAAAACCGCGCACCACGCTGGAGCGCCTGTTTCTGGAAACCACCGTTCAAACAGGAGAAGAAGAATGAACGACAATCCAACAGGCTCCACCCGGCGTTACCGCGCCTTCTCGCCCGCGCGCGTCTGGGCGCTGGCCACCAACACGGTGACTCAGCTCGTGCGCATGAAAATTCTTTTCCTGCTGCTGCTCTTCGTGGTCATCGTGGTGGCCGCAGCCTTCGCGTTTCCGACGCGCAGCCCGGACCAGCAACTCAAGCTGCTCAAGGACGTGGTGTTCGGCGCGTTGCAGATATTCTCCATCGTCATGGCAATCGCGGCCACCGCATTGTTGCTGCCTCGGGATGTGGAAGACCGGACGCTTTACACCATCCTGAGCAAACCAGTGCCGCGGCACGAATATCTCATGGGAAAACTTCTGGGCGTCCTGCTGCTGATTGGCGGCGGACTGTTGTTCATGGATATCGTCTTCAGCGGTGTGCTCTGGTTGAAGCAGACCCTGATCACCGCCGCGAACATCGAAGCGCTCAAGGCGGAGCAAAACGACACCCCGGAAAACATCGCGGCGGTCAGGGCGATCATCGCTCACCAGGGCCTGACCTGGAGTCTTCATGCCGGCGTGTGGTGTGTCTTTCTCAAAGCCGCAGTCGTGGCCTCGCTCGCGCTGCTCATGTCCTGCATTGCGACCTCAACCCTGTTCACCATCCTCGTAAGCTTTTGCTTCACCATCGCCGGCCAGGGACAGGGGCTGCTGCGAGCCTTTGTGTTCAAGGCCATGCCGGTCACCGGAAAAAAAATCTGCTCCTTCGTCCTCGCCGTGCTGATTCCCGACCTGGGACTTTTCGACCAGGTGCAGGCCGTGATCGAAGGAAACATGATCCCGCTGGCGACACTCTTGAAAACCACAGGGTTCGCGGCGACCTATGTCGTTCTCTACGCCGGTGTGGCGCATCTCATTTTCTCGGAGAAGGAACTGTGAAGCTCAATCGTAAAATCGCCGCAGGGTTGCTGCTCGCCGTCGCCGGCATCGCGAAGCTTCCCTTCGAAGAACAGTTCTCAGAGGAACTGCGTGCCAGGGGACTGCTGCAAACACCCGTCGGCATGGACTTGCGCGAGGGCCTCGGGCAAATGGGATTCGCGGCGTCGCTTGGCGGATTGCGCTCGCTGGTGGCCAGCATCACCTACTTGCAAGCCTACTCCGCATTCGAGGATACAGACTGGGGCAAGGTAGATTCACTGATGGCGGTCACCACACGATTGCAGCCGCGCGAAGTTTCATATTGGGACGAAGCCTCCTGGCATCAGGCTTACAACGCCGCCTCCTCCTATATGCGGGATGACAGACTGCGCGCCGCGCTCCGCAGCAAGCTCTACCGCGATCATGTCCAGCGCGGGGTGGAAATTCTGCAGGAAGGACTGCGCTTTCTTCCCGATCATCCCAAGCTCCTTGTCAAGCTGGGCACAATCTACGCCGACCGCCAGCAACAGCCGCGCAAGGCGGCGGAAGCATTTCTGAACGCTTACAAACACGGCGCCAACGGATTTTATGAACGGAGGGCGGCCTATGAACTTTTCAAGCTTAACGAGCGCGAGACGGACCAGCAGTCCTACGAAATCCTGAAGCGCTATTATGATCAGGGTATGAAGATGAGGGGCACGACGATCATGACTAACATGCCGATTCTCGAGGAGCGGCTTGGCATCCCAGCAGAGCAGCGCGTAAAAGTGCAAGAGCGTGACGATCCCCCCAAGGCGCAGAATTCTCGGCCACGCCTTCCGCAAACGCAGAAGCCTTGATCAATTGCCCGGCGCTATAATGGCGGACGCGACGGAGTCGGCGGCAGGTCATCGCCCAGCAGTTGCTTGAGAAACAAGCGGTCCACCGCATCCTTCTCGCGATAAGTTTGTTTCATGAGCCAGAGTTTCTTGGGCGAGGCGAAGGGAATGGAAACACCATCGAGTTCCCTCACCACGGCATCGTCAATCAAGTCAGCATAAGCCAGTCCGCAGGCTGACTTCATCAAGTCCACTGTAAAAACATCCGCAACGCGGATGACGGTGAATTCCGCGACCTCGCCCACTTTCAATTCTGCAGCCGCGTGTTCTGGCAACTCGGAGACCGCGAGCAGAATCTTCGCTTCATTTCCAGGAGCAAGGTCGATGATCAAATCCACGTCGAATGTCGGCCTGGGATAACCTGCCTGTTGAATGGCAAGACCTCCCACCACGATGTAACGCGCGCCCAGCTCGTTGAGTCGGCGGCAGAGACTCGTGATCTCTGCCTGCGTCGGCGGGCGGGATTCCTCTACTTCGGGCGTGTCAGCATCTTCCATGTCCAAGCATCCGCATCCTCATGAGAGCGGAAGCGGTAAACTCCGCGAGGGAACAACCGATTGCCAAAAGATTTTTGCAATTCCACCACGGTCTGCTGCAAAGCCATCGCCGCCTTAAGTGAATCCAGAGGCGGTCGGCGCCTGCCAACCGTCTTGCCGATGGTTTCCTCAAGGTTAATGATCGGTTTCACGAGGAACCTCTACCATGCGGCGAGGGCGCTGGCAATGACAGAGGCGAGGACTGGGCGGCGTAGGCGGACGGTGCCACGGGCGGGCATCGCCGCAGAAAAGCCCTTAAACGACGATACGGTCGATTTTTCGCGCGACTGCAAAATCCAGTTCAGTGAGCCCGCCCTTGCTGTGAGTGCTAAGCCGGAGTGTGACCTTCCGCCAACCGATGTGAATGTCCGGGTGGTGATTGGCCTCCTCCGCAATCCGCGCCAACTCGCCGACAAAATTGATCCCGGCCATGTAGCTCGGAAAGCTCAAGGTGCGCACGATCTCCCCGCTTACGCGCAACCATCCGGGGATGGATGCCAGTTCGTGAACGACATCGGTTTCGGAAAGCAGGACGGGCATGACGAATGCTGCCATGCCGGGGATAGTGAGCGCAACCTTTTTGTCTTGCAAGCCATGCGCCGCCGCCTATAGAAACCCTCCCGCCACGCGCCGCGCGCGGCCTTGTTTTATCCGACCAAATCCAACCAACCAACCATCGCCATGGGCCACATCTACAACAACATCGTCGAAACCGTGGGTCGCACCCCGCTGGTCAAACTCAACCGCATCCCGGCCAGCGCGGGCATTGATCCCGGCACCGTCATCGCGCTCAAGTGCGAGTTCTTCAATCCGCTCGGTTCCGTAAAGGACCGTATCGGAATGTCCATGATCGATGACGCGGAGAAGCGTGGCATCTTAAAGAAGGACACCCTGATCGTTGAACCAACCAGCGGTAACACTGGAATCGCGCTGGCCTTCGTTGCCGCTGCGAAAGGATACAAAATCATCCTGACCATGCCGGAAACCATGTCGCTGGAGCGCCGCACGCTGCTGGCCATGCTGGGCGCGGAACTGGTGCTCACTCCCGGTGCTCAAGGCATGAAAGGCGCGATCGCCAGGGCGGAAGAAATTGTAAAAAACACACCCGGCGCCTGGATGCCACAACAGTTCGAGAATCCCGCCAACCCGGCAATTCACAAGACGACAACTGCCGAGGAAATCTGGACGGACACGGATGGCAAGGTGGACATCGTCATCTCGGCCGTGGGCACCGGTGGCACCATCACTGGCTGCTACGAAGTCATCAAGCCGCGCAAAGCCAGCTTCCAAGCCATCGCTGTGGAACCTGAAGCTTCGCCAGTCATCAATCAGACGCTCGCGGGCCAACCGGTGCAACCGGGTCCGCACAAGATTCAGGGCACCGGCGCGGGCTTCGTGCCCAAGAACCTCCATCTCAAGGACGAAGCGGGCAACGCTCAGATCACCGAGTGCATTAAAGTCTCGAACGATGATGCCTTCGCCATGGCCCGTCGCCTGGCCAAGGAGGAAGGCCTCCTCGTCGGCATCAGCACCGGTGCCAACGTCGTGGCCGCGTTGCAGGTCGCCGCGCGACCCGAGAACAAGGGCAAGATCATCGTCACCATCGCCTGCTCCACGGGCGAACGCTACCTGTCCACCCCGCTCGCAGACGAAGCACGCGCAAAAGTGGGAGCCTAAAAAAAATCCCAAACGGTCACCAACATGTCAGTTACGCCCCCCAACTACGCAGTCCCATCCCAAGCGCCCATCGTGTTGACTGCGGAAAGCCGCATCGAAAGGTTCCTCGAGGAGAACTTCAAAAAAATCGTGCTCGCGCTCCTGCTGGTCGTTGTGCTGCTGGCTGGGGTGTTCACTTCGCGGCACTTCACGGCGCAACGCAACCTTGCGGCCGCAGAAAAATTCACCTCCGCCATGGGTGTGGAGGATTGCGATGTCGTGATCCAAAAATATCCTGGCAGCACCGCAGCAGGCAACGCGCTTCTGCAAAAGGCTGACTTACTCTGGCAACAAGGAAAAAAAACATCATCCATCGAAGCATTGCAGGAGTTTCTCAAAAGCCTGCCTTCGCACAACCTGCGCGCCTCAGTCGCCATTGCCCTCGGAACCAAGCAAGCGTCCCTTGGTGACAAGGACGCTGCTCGCGCGACTTTCGAGACCTTCCTCAAAAGCAGCCCGCAATCCGAACTCGCACCCGCCGCCGACATTCAACTGGCCGACCTCCTCTGGCAGGAAGGCAAGGATGTAGAAGCCAAAAAACACTACGACTCATTGCTGCAAAAATATCCCGGCAAAATGACGATGTTTAATCAGGCTCTCGAAGAGCGCCAGCAACTGATGACCTCCGGGCTGCCGCAGACAGAAGTGGCCGGTCCGCCGCCAGCCCCCAAGCCAGAACCACCCGCCTTCCAGCCACCGCAAATCACCGTGCCTCCTCTGCTGCCTCCCGGCACCACGGCCCCTTCCACTCCTTCTACGACGCTAACCCCTCGAGTGCAGACTCCCAACCCGACTCCAACACCGGCAGCGACCAAGCCCACACCCAAGGTCAAGTCCAAGCCTTGATGGATTGTCGCGTCGTATCAGCTGCGCAAATCACTCGCGGATCAGTCCCGGTTTAGCTGGAAACATGCTGGGGAGCACGGTCTTCCCCGTTTCCCGCATCACCACACGCGACCGGCAGCCATCAATCATCGCGCCGAACAAGAGCAGCGCTAGAATACCGGCAATCAACCGACGTTCTTCGGGAGAGAGCATAAAAGCAATCTGGGATCAGAAATCTGTGGGCAGTAGGCAGTGAATCCGCTCATTTGCAAGATTATTTGCGTAGCAACCATCCACAGCTTGAAAGGCACCTCGGCGCATCACTCCATCGCGTATCCTTTTGTCCAGCATCTGCCGCAGGTGTGTGTGGTCGAATGTGCCAAAGGAGACTCATATATCCATGTCGAGTATCCACTACACCGGGCGCTCTCCCCAGACTCCCATACTCTGCTGCCAGAGATGTTCAGGGTTCCATGCGCGGACTTGCCGGACAAAAATCCGAAGCTGTGGTCTTTAAACTCTGCCTCATAGACCAACTCTAACAGCATGGTGACGACTCGCTGTCAACGCTTCGCGGCTGCCTGGCTCCAGGCCCTGCCGCGCGGAATTCTTACCCACCGGGTTGCTTCATTAGCAGCCTGTTGAAAACAGGGTAACACAGGCTTCCAGCCTGTACGTCGATCAGGCCTCTGGCCTGATGCGTAGGAGAAACGACAGGCTCGTGCGCAGCCGCGAAGCGAACCCTGTCGCACACTCAGCCATGATGGCCGAGTTATTTTTTCAACAGGCTGTTAGCCATGTTCTAACTCTCATTTTACTGCTCGTCTAATTTCCTCCTCACCTGTGTTTATCTCGGCGCCATGACCCCATTTCAATCTCCACTTCCCAGGCGTTCAGGCGCGAGTTTATGACTGAAAAAACCATGCACGCAGGCATTGTCAGATGTGGTTTAATGGGCTTGAGTCACGGATTGTGCCCATAATGACTGAATTCGCATCCCCTCAACGGGGGAGACTGTCCTCGCGCTGCGCGCGAGGACGGAGTGTTGTCGCGGCGCTTTTGATGGGCACTGGCGTTGGAGTGCTGCTGGGTGGCGAATCTCAGTCGGGATTGGTGTCCAGCCTTGCCAGTCGCGAAATGGCAAAGCGCGAGGCACAACTCTCAAAAGCGCAGAGTCTGGTGCTGGAAGCGGGTACGTTTTTTGACAACGGTGATTACACAGAAGCAATGAAGTCGGATCGCGATGCGTGGCAATTGCTGGCGGATTCACCCGCCACCGAGGTGATCAAGACCGCTGCGCGGGACGGTTACTCTCGCGCGGCAAATGCGCAGGCGCGCAAACTGGCGGGAGAAGCACGTTATGCGGAGGCGGAAGCGTTGCTCAATTCCGTGCTCGAGGATGGGTTTGATCCGGCAAATGCCGATACCAAGCTCTTCATGAAGCAGATTAATGATCCGGATCGCTTCAATCCGGCGCTAACGCCGCAGCATTTGAGGAATGTTGCGGACGTCGGTTCACTCCTGCAGTTAGGCAATGGTCTGCTGGACATCGGCGATTACGACGCCGCGCTTGAAAAGTTCCAGTCTGTGCTGCGCATTGACAAGTTCAACTCGGCGGCGCGTCAAGGCATGGAACGTGTGGAAAAAATTAAAGAGGGTTATTACGCTTCGGCACGTGACCAGACTCGCGCGTCCCTGATCAACAAGGTGAACGCAGCATGGGAGGAGGCCGTGCCGGTGTCACTGGATGTGACCGGTTTGTTTGGCGGTCAGTCGACAGGGTCGGGAGGTCGGGTCGCATCGGGGAAGACCAGTATCGTCAACAATCTGCAGACTTGGATTGTCCCCACGGTGGACTTGCAGGGCGCGTCACTGGAGGAGACGGTGGAGTTCCTTCGCATTCGCAGCCGCGATCTGGATCCGAGGCGTCAGGGCATGAGCTTTATCCTGCGTGTGCCTGCGGAGACCAAGAGCAAGACCATCACACTGCAACTGGCACGGGTGCCACTTGATGAACTGCTGCGCTATGTAACACAGATGAGCGGCACCGTTTATCGCGTGGATGAGTTTGCAGTAACGATTACAAGTCTCGCCGAGAAAACAACCGCCTTGACCTCCAAAAGCTGGCGCGTGCAACCGGATTTTATCTCAAACGCGCCGGTTGGCGATGCCCCGCCAGCAGCGCTCGCGCCGCCCGATCCTTTTGCGGAAAAACCTGCGAATGGCGGGTTGGGGCGCGCAAAAAACTTGCCGGCGGGAGCTTCGCAAAGTCAGATGCTCCATCGCTTCGGAGCGCGTGAATTTCTTGAACAACGCGGGGTTCCATTCCCTGATGGCTCTGCGGCGACCTACAACCCCTCGAACAGCATCCTTTTTGTCACCAACACGGTGGAGAATCTCGCGCTGATCGACGAAATTGTGGAGCAGGCTGTGAGTGCAACACCGAAGCTCGTGGAGATTCGCGTGCGCATACTGGAGGTGGATCAGAGTCAACTCAACGAGCTGGGCTTCGACTGGGCGCTTGGGCAATTCAGCGTTTCCGGATCAGGCGGCGTCTTTGCGTCGGGTGGCACGGTTGGAAGTGGTCGTGACGGGAATTTCACCAACCAGGAATTTCCGGTCACCGGTCCAGATCACATAACACCGATCGGGACCAATCCGATCACCGCCGGTCTGCGCAGTTCGGGGGCAATTCTTGGTGGTTCACCGTCGATCGACGGCTTGCTTAGCAATGTCCGGCAGGTCGCAAGTGACGCCCGTTCGCCCGGGGTGTTTTCTGTCGCCGGGGTATTCACAGACCCGCAGTTTCAGGTCGTGTTGCGCACCTTGTCGCAAAAAAAAGGCAAGGATATTCTCGCCGCCCCCGCTGTCATCACGAAGAGTGGCCAGCGCGCCTCGATCTTAGTCGTCCGGGAGTTTATTTATCCCACCGAATTTAGTCCGCCGCAAATCCCTACCGGAGGAAGCAATGCCAATGCGCCCGTTGTCATCGCCCCCACGACTCCTTCCGCATTCACGAAGAGGGACGTGGGTGTTGTCCTGGAAGTCGAACCTGTGGTGGCAGCCGACAATAAGAGCATCGACGTAAATGTCGCACCTACACTGACCGAGTTTGAAGGATTTATCAATTACGGGTCCGACATTCACAGCATATCACCTGGCGGCCTCCTTTTTGGTCCGGTGACCACCAACCAGCCCAATCCCATTCTCCAGCCGGTGTTCCAATCGATCAAGGGTGCGTCTGCGGTCACGATTTACGATGGTGCCACTATCGTCATCGCTGGTGTAATCACGGAGAAGCGGAAGGACATTAACGACAAGGTTCCCGTCATCGGAGATTTACCGCTGGTGGGTCGCGCGTTCCAGAGCAAGGTCTCGCAAATCGAGCGCAAGAACCTCATGATCTTTGTCACGGCGCGTTTACTCGATCTCAGCGGTAATCTTATCAACCAGCCTGCCGCGACAACGGCGGCAGCTCCGTGAGTGGCACAGCCTTCCATGCTGTGTGTTTCTGGCCGGCAGAGAGGCCCCGGCAGAATGCCTGGTGGAAAATGGGTAAATGCGGTCGCTCAGGAATGGCACTAACTTGGCAGGACGCTAAGTTAGTGCCATTCCAAACTGACCCCTTCCCTCAAACTACAAAACCCCCAACCACTTCGAGGCTGATCTCGCCCTCGCCTAAATCACCTTTGGTCCAAATATCCATGGCATCTCAATGTTGCCTGCTTCAAATTCCCGCCCCATGGACATCAACGAGCATCTCTCTTTCGCGAACGATTTTTGCCTCAACCGCAGGCAGTTACTGAACCGCTTCGGCATGGGGTTCGGCGCGATGAGTCTCGCAAGCATGCTGGGGCCGGTTCTCGGCGGAACCGCCCGCGCCGATGAGAGCATATCTCCGCTGCTGCCGCGCCAGCCTCAATTTCCGGCCAAGGCAAAGCGGGTGATCCACATTTTCGCGCCGGGTGGCCCGTCGCACATTGACACATTTGATCCGAAGCCGGGGATGGTGAAATACGCCGGGGATGCGCCCACCGGGTCCAGAATCGGCAAGATTCTGCCGTCCGAGTTCAAATTCGAGAGGAAGGGGAAATCCGGCATCGAGGTGAGCGAGCTTTTCCCGAAAATTGCCGAGAGCATCGACGACATGACGGTGATCCGCTCGATGCACACCGATTTTGGCGCGCATGAACTTGCGACAGTGATGATGAACACTGGGTCGCAGATGGTGAGACCGTCCGTCGGCGCCTGGGTGCTTTATGGCTTGGGCACGGAAAACCAGAACCTGCCCGGTTTCATCACGCTGGGCAGCGGACCGAGCGGTGCGCAATGCTGGCAGTCGGCCTTTTTACCCGCCGCCTATCAGGGCACGCTGATAAGCAATGTCAGCAGCCCCTCGGACAAGATCATCGAAAACATCAAGAGCCAACATGCCACCCTGGCCCAGCAGCGCAGCCAGCTTGATTTGCTCTGCCGCATGGACGCCATGCGCAACGGTCCGCAGAAGCACGAGGCGGCGCTCGACGCCCGCCTCCAGTCGTTCGAACTCGCCTTCAGGATGCAGACCGAGGCGACGGACATTTTCGACACTACCAAGGAGCCGCAGCACATTCTCGACATGTACGGTGATTCGGAAATCGGCCGCCGCATGTTGGTCGCGCGCCGCCTGGCGGAGAATGGCGTCCGCTTCATCCAAGTCTGGGCCGGCGCATGGGATCACCATGAGGACGTGGTCGGAAATCTTCGCAAAAATTGCGCGGACGTGGACCAGCCGATTGGCGCGCTCCTCAAGGATCTCAAGCAGCGCGGGATGCTCGAGGACACGCTCGTGGTCTGGTGCGGCGAATTTGGACGCACCCCGACCAGCGACATTCACAGCAAGAACAAGCCGGGCCGCGACCATCACAAGGACGCGATGTGCGCGTGGATGGCCGGTGGCGGCGTGAAAGGCGGCCTCGCCTACGGAGCGACCGATGATATCGGCGGTAAGGCCGTGGAGGACAAGGTGCATGTCCACGACATGCACGCGACAATTCTTCACCTGCTCGGCTTTGACCATGAGAAGCTGACCTACCACCACAGTGGCCGCGATTTTCGGCTCACCGACATCTACGGGAAAGTGGTCAAGGGGATCCTCGCATAAAGCCATTTTAAGCCAGATTAAGGCCAATTATGCCAATTTTTTTCATGCACGCCTTTTCTAAATTCCACTGGACAGTGTTTCCGCTCGCTGTTGTGATCGCCGCACACACCATTGCGGCGGCTCCGCAGGTGTCGGAGGCGGAGGGCTACGATTTTTTCGAGAAAAAGATACGTCCTGTGCTCGTTGCGGAGTGTTACAAATGCCATTCGGCAGACAGCGAGAAGATCAAGGGCGGCCTGCTGCTCGACACGCGCTATGGGATGCAGCAGGGGAGCGACAGCGGGAAGATTCTCTCCGCCAGAAAGGGAAGCGATGGGAAACCGGCCAAAAGCCTCCTGATTCAGACTCTTCGCCACGAGACTTCCGATCCGGCGCAGGCGATGCCGCTGGACAAGGACAAGCTGTCAAATGAGATCATCGCCGATTTCGAGAAGTGGATCAAAATGGGTGCGCCCGACCCGCGCCTTGGCAGATCGAGGAAAAAAGGTGAGGTCAAAAAGAATGAGGATCACTGGGCGTTCAAGTCCGTGGCAAATCCACCGGTGCCGACGCCCGC
This sequence comes from Verrucomicrobiota bacterium, assembly GCA_009885695.1. Taxonomy (GTDB): domain Bacteria; phylum Verrucomicrobiota; class Verrucomicrobiia; order Verrucomicrobiales; family Verrucomicrobiaceae; genus VFKE01. The sequence continues at coordinate 17,040 of VFKE01000051.1, forward strand.
CGACGCCCGCCATTTCGTCCAGACCCCGGTGGATGCATTCATCCTCGCAAAACTTCAGGAGAAAAAACTGGAGCCTGCTCCGAAAGCCGACAAACGCGACCTGATCCGCCGCGCCACCTACGACTTGACCGGCCTCCCGCCGACACCGGAGGAGGTCGATGCGTTCCTCGCTGACCAGTCACCGAAAGCGTTTGAAAAAGTCGTGGACCGCCTCATTGCCTCGCCGCATTACGGTGAGCGCTGGGGCCGCCACTGGCTCGACATTGCGCGTTACGCCGATAGCGGCGGCGAACGTACCGGCTTCAAGGGACTTTACGTGAACGCGTGGACTTACCGCGACTATGTCATCAATGCGATGAACAAGGATGTTCCCTACGACCAGTTCATCATCCAGCAACTCGCCGCCGACAGGCTGCCGGGGGTGGAGAAGGACAAGTCCACGCTTGCTGCGCTCGCATTTCTCAATGTCGGCAAGCGCTTCAAAAACAAGGAAGACTTCCTGGACGACCAGATTGACGTGGTGACGAGGGGGTTCATGGGAATCACAGTCATTTGCGCGCGATGCCACGATCATAAATTTGACCCGATCCCCACGGACGACTACTATTCGCTCCACGGTGTTTTTGCGAACAGCACGGCACCTGCGCAAGCGCCGGTCATTGAAGATCCGGAGAAGAATCCGCACTATAAGGATTTCCTGGCGGAACTCGCGAAAATCGACAAGGAGGTCGAGGTCTATCACCGGGAGGAGGCTGCGCGGCTGCTGGCGGGGATGCTCGAAAAATTCGGCGGCTACCTGCTTGAAAGCCGTCTTGCAGCCAACGCAAGAAAGGGGGCGAAGGGCGAAAAGTTCCGGACGGAAGTGAAGGGCAAGGGGCTGGAGCCCGATCTTGCGCTTCTGTGCGCCGACTGGCTGAAAAATTTCGAGGGAAAAAAGCATCCGCTACTCGAACCGTGGTTCCAGTTTGCGAAGCTGCCGGAGGACAAATTCGCCGAGCAGGCGCCCGATGTTGCAATGAGCCTTGCCGCGGACGCATCCGCAGCCGATCCGCTGATCATGAAGGCGTTTGAGGGAAAACCGCCGGGTTCGATCAAGGATGTTGCCGACGTTTACTCCCAGGTCTTTGTGGAGCTTTGGAAGGAAATGAAACTCCCGGCATACGTGACCCGGGAAATGGGGATGAAGGTGGATTTCAAAGTCGAGAAGACAGGGACGACGCTCATGGATGCGGGGATGGAGTCCCTGCGAAAGCGTTTATTCGCCAGCGACTCCTCTCTTCTGCCTGAGAACGGAACGATGCTGGCCGTCTTGGGCAAGACTTTCACCGACCCGGAAACGGCCATTCGCGGAAAAGTCGTCGCCCTCGAATTTTCGCATCCCGGGGCACCCAAACGCGCAATGTCCATCGAGGACAAGCCGAAGGTGCAGGAATCGGCTGTCCTGATTCGTGGCGAAACAGGGAACAAGGGGCCTCTTGTGCCGCGCCAGTTCCTCGCGTTTATCGCGGGTGAAGACCGTAAACCCTTCAGCGATGGGAGCGGACGCCTTGACTTGGCAAAGGCCATCGCCAGCCGCGACAATCCGCTCACCGCGCGCGTGATTGTGAACCGCGCATGGCAGTGGCACTTCGGCAACGGGATTGTTCGCACGGTCAGCGATTTAGGCATGCGCTCGGAGCCGCCTTCTCACCCGGAACTGCTCGACTGGATGGCGACGTGGTTCATGGAAAACGGCTGGTCGTTGAAAAAACTGAACAAGATGATTGTGATGTCCGGTGCCTGGCAGCAAGGCAGCGTTGCCAGCGAGAATGCGCTTCAGACTGATCCGATCAACCAGTGGCTCTCGCATTTCAACGTCCGGCGGCTCGATTTTGAGGAAATGCGCGACACGCTCGTCGCGGTTGGCGGCAAACTGGATCCCACGATGGGCGGCCCGCCAGTCAGGATTGCCGCCGAGCCGCCCGTGAAAAAGCCAAAAAATGAGCCGAATGTGGACTTGGTGCAGTGGAATCCCTACCGCCGCACGGTCTATGCGCTCACCGACCGCAGTGCGATACCGGGGCTTTTCAACACGTTTAATTTCGCGAACCCGGATATGAGCACCGGCGAGCGACATTTCACCACGATCCCGCAGCAGGCGCTGTTCATGATGAACAGCCCGTTCATCGCCGAGCAGGTGAGGAATCTGATGGGGCGCAACGATTTTCCAGCCGACGGAACGAACGAGGAAAAGGTGAAATTCCTCTATCGCGTCGCGTTGCAGCGCGCGCCAACACCGGAGGAATTGCAAATGGCGGACGAGTTTCTCAGAGTGAACAAGTCGCTGCCTGCGACGGAGGTGGTCGCAGGCAGCGAGCCGACCAGCCTGCCAGCCGCTGCTACGGAGCCCAAGCCGCCTGAGACAACATCCAAGCCAGCGGCGAAGCCGCTGAATGTGTGGGAGCGTTACACGCAGGTCTTGCTGCTCACCAACGAACTGACGTTCGTGAACTGAGCGAAACGGGGCGGAGTTGCGTTTGGAGAAGGGGTCTGGGGAGGGGGGCAGGCGACATGAAATCGAAGGAGAAACGCAGTTTGTGAGTGCTTCCTGCGTAGGAAAGCGTGATTTGGCAGGGTGTGGCTGCCATGAGCACCCCATCAAACACACCGAGCATCATCACGGAGTCAGCCACCTTCATCGGCATCGACTATCACAAGTGTTACAGCACCGCCATCCTGTGCGTGGCGCGGCGCATGTGCCGCATCGCGTGGCAGATCTTGACGCAGAAACGCCGTGCGCTCCCGCGCACAGGCGAGGATTGCTTGCGCCATTCCAGCGCCAAGCAGCTGCTTTAAGAACGGCGACCTTGTCTTACACCTCGAAATACCTCGTGACTATAAGGCAACTAAAAGCTTGACGCACTTTTTCAGAGAAGTTTGAGGGAGATGACGTCAGGAGTCTGCTCTTGACGGATTGCTGCCATCGTTGCGAACGGCAGAGGCTTTGTGGTCAGTTATCGGCTCGTAAATTCTCAACCATTTCACACTCTTGCTAAACCATGTCTGCAATATCCGCCACACGCCTCTTACGTGTGGGCGGCCTGGTCTGAGTAGCAAGGGGTCACATCTGCATGTTCAACAAATGAATTGGTGAACCTCATTCTGCCCGACTTGTAATTGATCTTTGGCTGCTGTAGCATCCGCACACGTTCAGACATCTGAACCCTCCGCCCCGACTTTATTCCAACCCATTTCAACCTGAATCAAATATTGAATAAGGAGATGTGACCCGAATTTTTTCATGAAATCCTCTCTCCCTGCACACTCCTCGCGCCCGCCCACGCACAGCACCGCGCTGCTGCCCCTGCTGTTACTCACCGCCCTCGCGCTGCCCACCGGCCTCGCCCGCGCCGCCAACGCGCCAAGCATCCGGCCCGCCCCGACGCTCCTCCTCGCGATTGACGACGTCTCGCTCCCCCTCCGAAAAAACGTCTGTCTCTACCTCTCGAAACCCACGGTGCGGGCCGCCCCCGTGCTCGGCCCGAGTCCGATCGAGAGCAACGCGCCCGACAATCTCGCGACCCATTTCTACGGCACGGTCCTGCACGAATCCGCGCCGCCCGGTGCCGACGGCAAGCCCGGCCCCGGCAAATTCCGCATGTGGTATTACGCCGCCCATCGCGGCCGGAACCCCGACTGGCCGCCGCGCAAAATGCAGCAGATATCCAAGCCACCCGGCTGGCTGATCGGCGTCCAGGCGGGCCACGAAGTTTCCCAGGGACCGCTGTGCTATGCCGAGAGCGACGACGGCCTCGCGTGGACCAAGCCCGCGCTCGGGCAGTTGCTCTTCAAAGGCAGCCGCGCGAACAACGCCCTCGACCTGCCACACACCGTGGTCAGCGGTGCAGCGGTACTGCGCGATGACGCCGACCCCGATCCCGCGCGCCGCTACAAAATGGTCTATCAATATTTCCCCGATCAAACCACCCCGCCGATCAAGGAATACGGCAACTCGCCCAGCATCGCGTGCGCGGTCTCGCCCGACGGCCTGAAGTGGACGGTGACAGCGCTGCCCTTCGTAAATCAGTTTGTCGAGCACTGCTCGTTCATCCGGCACGGCGGGAAATACATTGTTCACTCGCAGGTTTTTCCCGGCGCGGGCTGGTCCGGTGCTTTCACGGAAGGCGGCGGCAAAGGCGGCCGTTCGGGCGTGGCCCATGCCACCTACGACTTCGATCATTGGCCCGACCTGTGGCAGTGGGCGTTCACGCTGCCCGAGCCAGCCAACCCGGCGCAGCGCGGCACGGACAAGCCCTACGATCAGGTGCATCTCGGCGTGGGCGCGGTGAGCCTGGGCAACGTCTGCGTCGGCGTTTACGGCCTGTGGCACAACCAGGCGATGGGCCCGGACTTCGGAAAAATCTCCTGCGACCTCGGCCTCGTCGTGTCAAACGACGGCATCCGCTTTCGCGAACCCACCGCGACCGCCGGCTTTCCTTTCATCCGCCGCGAAGACTCGCTGGTCACGCCCGCTGCCGGAAAAAATCTCCCGACCATCCTCTGCCAGGGCAACGGCATCCTGAATGTCGGTGACGAGACGCGCATCTACCATGGGCGCTGGCGCAATGCCGGTCAGCGCGCGGAGGACATTACCGCGCATTATTACGCCGAAGTGGCGCTCGCCACGTTGCCGCGCGACCGCTGGGGCGCGCTCGCCCTCCATCCCGGCGCCAACGAGGGCACCGTCGGTTCCGACGTGATCGAACTGCCCGCGGGCGGCGGCGAAATCCTCCTCAACGCCGACGGCGCCCGCGGCCTGCAGGTTGAACTTCTCGATGAACAATTCAAACCGCTGCCCGGCTTTTCGGGCGCCGCCTGTGGCACGCTCGCGGTGGACGGCGGCTTGGATTGTTTGGTGAAATGGCCCCAAGCCGGGCTGGCAGCACTGGGCGGCAAGGCGGTGCGTTTGCTGGTGCATCTAAAAAAGACGGGCGAAATCCAGCCCCGCCTGTATGCCATCTCGGTGCGAACGAAAAGCGGGCAATAATGACGCAGCGCCAGTGTCCGTCTGCTCACCGCTCCTCGCCCGCCGTGCCGTCGAACAATCCGCCACCTGGATTCGCTCGCAACTCGAACAAAGATTCACCCGCCAGCGAACCGCCCCAACCCTATGAATCCAGTTCAACTCACCCGCCGCCATTGGCTGAAAACTGCAGCCACTCTGGCCACCGTCGCCGCCGGGGCTTTTCAGTTCGCGCCCTGCTTGCGAGCGGCAAAACCCGCGGCACCTCCCGTCCTCGACATCGGCTCCCGCCTCGAACCGTTTCTCGACCGGTATCTGATTGACCGGCTCACGGGCGCAACGCTGCAACTGCAAACGCCCGCAAAAGCATCGCGCGCCAAAAGCCCGCTGATCGGTGAATACACCACTGTCATCAAGGACGGCGACCGTTTCCGGGCCGTCTATCGCCGCTGCAATCCGACCTACAAGGGGAAGCGATACGACGGCAATCCCGGCGAAATGACCTGCTATGCCGAGAGCGTGGACGGCCACGAGTGGACACAGCCCAAGCTCGGTCTCGTCGAGGTGAACGGTAGCCGCGACAATAATGTCATCCTGCGCGCCTCGCCGTTCTCCACCAACTTCTCGCCCTTCCTCGACTCTCGTTCCGGCGTCCCGGCGGATCAGCGCTTCAAGGCCACCGCCGGCCTCGCGGACGTTGCTGTGGCCGAAGCCCAGCGCACGCAACCGGGCGAGGCCGCCGGCATCAAAGGCGGTCTCTACACGTTCGTTTCGCCCGACTGCATTCACTGGCGGCCGTTGTCGCCCGCGCCGGTCATCACCATGTCGGAGTTCGGGTTCGATTCGCAGAACGTGTCGTTCTGGTCGCCCATCGAGAACTTGTATGTCTGCTACTTCCGTTCGTGGATAGGCGGCCAGGTGAGGTCCGTCAGCCGCGCGACATCACCGGATTTCCTCACTTGGTCCACGCCGGTGGCTCTGGCCCCGAATTTTCCGGGCGAGCACCTTTACACCAGCCAGACGCATCCCTACTTCCGCGCGCCGCATCTCTACATCGCGCTGCCGACGCGGTTTCATCCCGGTCGTGGGGACAGCACTGATATCCTGCTGATGACCGCCCGCTGCAACGCGCCATTCGACCGCCCGTTCCGCGAAGCGTTCATCCGTCCCGGCCTCGACCCGGCCCGCTGGGGCAACCGGTCCAATTACGTCGCGCTCAATGTCGTGCCCACCGCGCCGGGAGAGATGTCGATTTATCACGACCACAGCGGCGACCGCTACGTGCTGCGCACCGATGGCTTCGCGGCGATTCACGCCGGCGCCGACACGGGGGAAATGCTAACCCGCCCGCTGCGTTTCACCGGCAAGGAACTGGTCCTCAACTACGCGACCAGCGCCGGCGGCAGCGTCCGCGTGGAACTGCAATCCGGGTCGGGCCAGCCTCTGCGCGGTTTCACCCTCGCCGACAGCCGCCCCCTAGTTGGCGACGCCATCGCCCAAACGGTTCACTGGTCGTCGGGCAGCGACGTTTCCACGCTGGCCGGGCAGCCGGTGCGCCTGCGCTTCGTCATGCAGGAGGCGGACCTGTTTGCGCTGCAATTTCAGTGAGGGCCAAAGAGCGCGTCGATAACCCGACTCCAAGTGCCCGCCATCTGACTGCCCCTCGCCAGCTTCGCGTTGTTCAAACATGACTAAAGTATTTATTAAAACTGTTGAGTATGCCAACAGTCTGCCAGCGACTGCTACAATATTACGCAATCACAGCCACTCGTAAGCATCAATGAAACTTCCTATGAAAACGCAGCTTTATCGGACATGCCACCATGCCAGGGGATGGTTCATTCTTTTTGCAATAACTTTCAGTGCTGCGACAGCCGGGCACGCCGCCGCCGCACCTGCCTATCTGCTGACGGCGCAGGCACACGTCTCGGGCGTTCTGGAAGGCACCGTGCGTAACGCGGCCGACAAAACGGCAGCGCCCGGCACTGCACTTACATTCCGCCTCCAAAACGCTCCAGCGGTGAATCCGCTGCAAACTCAAAGCAACCCCGACGGCACTTGGAAACTCGAAGTGCCCGCCGCCTGGCGCGCCCGTCCGGCAGCCATGATGACAATTGAGGCCGGCTCCGGCGAAGGCACCACCCAGCAAGTTTTCGAGTTGCGCAAGATCCCACTGCTCGATCCACCTGTGGCCACGCTGTGGACTGGCGGCCCGGAAGTCGATGAGCCTGAAAGCGCATTTTACTCCATAGGTAGAACGCTTAATCATTACACGCGCAACCCCGAAGCGATCACTCGTTTCCACAACTGGCTGGCCGCACGAAAAATCGATCTCGACGGGCTGGCCGCGCGCACCCCGGCACCACGTGATTTACGCCGCATTTTACTGCAGCCTGAACGAGTGCCTGCGGCCGGTTGGCAATGGAATCGCGCCGGTGAGTGGATCAGCAGTCCGGCCGCGAACCGCGGACCTGAGCACCGCATCCCGCTGCAAGTCGAGCGTGCCGGGATGTATCGCATCTGGATTCGCTATCTGGGCCACAAGGATGGGACCGCCGTTACTCACTCCACGCTCTTCAAGAAAGGTCTCGAAACCGGCGCGCCACTGTTATACGAAGAATTCAACACGCGGCCGGCAGGAGATGCCGGTCCGCGCTGGCACAACTTCATGACCGAACTTGTGGCCGGCGAATACACCATCGTGCTGGGCCACGTAGTGCGCTACTACCAGGCCGCGAACTATGTGCCAATGCTTGAACACAAAGTCGATTGCATTTACCTCACCGATGAAATCAGTGCCGACGAACCGACAGCGGAGTTGCTGACACGATTGGATGCCGGAGGACTGTTACAATCAGTTGAAAAGCCGCTCCTGGACGCCGATGCCAAACGGCTGTCGCAGCGCTGGCAGGTTCGTCCGGTCGACTGGGAAGGGGCGCGCGGCAACGAGTCATTGTTTCGCTTCAGCTATCAATTCTGGCGTGAAGAGATGGATGCGCTCTCCTTCCTCGACTACACCGCGCCACCGCGCGATCCGGTGCGGGTCGACTTGCCCGATTACCGCGAACCCCGCCGCCAGATTATCTTCGACCCGATCTGGAACATGGTCGGCAATCCCTACTACGTCCGGTGGCAAATTGGCAACCTCGAGAGCGATATCGATCCCACGGCCAAGGATTCAACTTTCCAATGGATATCGCCAGGGCGGTTTCCCGTTGTCTTCGGACAGTGGGAGCGCTCGAATGGCGGCCTGACGGCAGACCACGCCGCACGTTGGGGCTTGGCGATGGGAAGTTATAATGCGCCGCATCCCGGCAAATGGAATTTTTGGGTGCAGTTTAAGAACATCAATTATTTCGAAACTTTTAGCGTCCACGCTGTTACGCCAGATGGCAGCGCTGCCCACTGGAAGCGAAGCGAACGTTTATACCCCGGCGGCCGCGAAACATGGGCCAAAGTCGGCACCGTCGAGGTTCCGGAAATGAATCCCGCCGCGATAACCAGCCATAAAGCGCTGGCGGCCAAAGGTGTCTTCGTCGAAGGCGGCGCGTCACGCTTCGTTTACATGCAGGGTGATTGGAAACAGGTCGGTAATGGCCTCAATAGCACCGGAGTCGCAACCATCTCCTCACGGAGTGCGCTAAAGGCCGACGGCGATTTCCGCATTCACACGCGCCTGACGCTAACCGCTGAGGACAAAGCCGGCGCCTGCCTGTTCTTTCGCGAAGGCAATGGCTTGCGCGAAAACATTATTTATCTCGATGGCAAAATCGATGGTCCCTCATTCGATGCCAGCCTCACCAGTGGCCTGTCCGGACAAATTACTGCAGGGAAATATTTCGACCTCGACCTGATACGCACTGGTTCGATACTGGCGATAGTGTTGAATGGGAAGGAGGTCGGCCGCGCCACCCTGAAAGATAAGCCGGTGGGCCAATTCGGGATTCGTTCTGGTGTCACTCCATTACGCGTGCACGACTTTAAGGCAACCGGACAACTCGACGACGGCCTCGAGCTGGCCAACCGCGTTTTCATGACCGTGCGGCTCGAAGAATACATCAACGCGCGCACCTATCGCGGCGTCTACGCGCTTTTCGTCACCGACGATGCCGAATACGTGCCGCAAGGCGCTCTTGTTCCCAAGCCATCGCCGGGCCGCTATTTCCGCCAACTTAAAGCGGCCGGTGCCACGCCCGAAGACGGTTACGCCATGACAGCCTACACGGGAATAGACGGCATCAGCCAAACTTGGATGCCACCCGCCAACCAGATAACCACTGCATTGCCGGTCACCATGGCACCCGACACTTCGCAGTCAGCAAATCTGCGTTTTCGCAGCGCGCGGTATGAACCCGTAGTTCTCAAAATCGAACCGGGCCCACTCAAAGCTGGCACCCGAACATTCCCAGGACGCGTTTCGTGGCGCGTCGTCGCCTTCGCGCCGTTTGGCGCTGGCCGTGAAGACTGGTCGCCGCAAATGCTGCTGCGCCGGCCCTTCATGGTGGTGCCACCGCTGGGGGCTGCGCATGCCTGGCTAACCATCGACACCACCGGTGTGCCACCCGGCAACTACACGTCCGCAGTGCGCATAACCAGCGGCGACTTGGCTGGCAAAACTGCTTTCCCAGCGCGAATGGTAACGCTGCAGGTAAAGGTTTGCCCGGTCCGCATCGCGCCGAAGCAGCCGATTCTAGTGCACGGCTGGGTGAATCCGCCGCCGGGCGAAAACTACCGACTCGACTGGTTCAAGCGCTTTAACGTCTGGCAAGGCGCCTTATTCTCGAAGGCCGAAATGGTAAAGTATGGCCTTAAGCTGCAAATCTGGCCACAGTGGAACGTCGATGCAACTGAGATCAAGAGTAAAATCAATGAGGCTGCCAAGCTGGGGCTGGGCTACGACGACTGGATGTTTTCCATCGCTGATGAACCGACCGGCACCACGCCCGCGGAACTTGTGAAGTATGTTGAAATTGCAAAGCTAATTCGCGCCGCCAACCCGAAAGTGCAAATCACCATGAACCCGGGAGAAGCAGCGGCGGCGGCGACCTTCCAGATTTTGCAACCTTATGTCGACCTGTGGAACCCCTACAAACTGCATCTTACCTACGGACCAAGCGGCCGCGACTACCTGAAGAAACCGTGGATTTGGTATACCACGCCATGCTACCAGGATAAATCCCCGGGCATCGCCAGTGAAATGTTCGAACAGATTCGCTCGGTGTTAAGCCAACCGGGAGACTGTCGAGGCACCGCGTTCTTTGCGCCATATTATCCATGGCGCGATCCCTGGGACACCGCATATGAGCACATCAAGGACGTTTCCACCTTCCTCTTCCCATCGCGTCACGGGCCCGTTTCGGCACCGGTATGGGAAGCAGTGCGCGAAGCCCGGCAACACGCTGACCTGGCGCGCATGGTGCGCGAGCGCGCGAAGCCCGACGACGCGGTGGCAAAGAAGTTATGGGAGAACGGGAGCCCTGCAGAAATAATGACGTGGCTGGAAGCGCATCGCTAAAACGCGGTTTAAACCTGCGGCAAATCACAGTGACTTCCTGCTCTATTGCTTCTTTGCAACAGAAGCTGATTGCCTGCATCTCTCCCCATCTCCCCGCTTGAGCGGACCCCGAATCGTGGACAAATTTTCTGACAACAACTCCAGCGAATCTATTGACGCCAATCGTGTCGACATGGCATAATGAATTTCCACCCCCAAGCAAGATGGAGATCTCCGATCCAGTTTCCACAGCCATGCATCACAAGAGCCGCGAACTCTGGCGGATCACGCCGGATTCGACGGTCTTGGCTGCGATTCAACTGATGTCAGACAAAAACGTGGGAGCACTGCTCGTGATGGAGGGAGACACACTCGTCGGCCTCGTCTCCGAACGGGACTACACCCGGAACGTGGTCCTGAAAGGCAAGTCCTCCAAGGGAACTCCGGTCAGCGAAGTCATGACCGTCGATGTCTCTTGCGTAACACCGGAACATTCTGTGGAGAAATGTCTGCAGATCATGACGGAAAAAAGGATCCGCCACCTGCCGGTGCTGGAGAACGGAAACGTCGTCGGCATCATCTCCATCGGTGACCTCGTCAAATGGATCATTTTGGCGCAAAACGCGCTCATCGACCAGCTCGACCACTACATCACCGGTGCGTATCCGGCTTGAAATTGCTGACTCGACCATCGTGACCCGCTGGCGAAGAATAGCTTGCCACAGTGGAATAAACCTAAAAACGGTAGCCGCATCTCGTAAGAGTGCGGGAAGAAGCCCCTGAGCTTTACCCATAACTTTTTCGTGAGCCGAAGCGACGCCAAGCCTCTGTGATGGCGTTGAGTTTGTGCAGG
>VFKE01000068.1 GCA_009885695.1 Verrucomicrobiota bacterium
TAGCCGGGCCAAACTTCAGCGCGGTCCGCTGTCATTGGAATCGTCGATGGTGGAGACCTTCATGGAAACTGCTCAACCGGTTCGGTTTGATTTCTAGGAGCAAATTGTTCCTTCCGCGATTACCCGATGAAAGCTGGGCGGGATGAAAGTCTGCTGCATGATCGCCTGTCGGTTCTGCTCATGCGCCATGTGAATTTCACCAGGCAGCAATCAATATGAAACTTGCCCCCGCATTTGAGGCGGTTTCCTTTGCCACACCCGGAGCGTAGTGTATCGTGACCCTCACTTTAACTCTGAAAATCATGTTCGACGAAGAACCTCAGCAGCCCCCACCACGGAACAACCGCCGCAACCAGGAACCCCAGTTCAACTGGAAGGGCCTCGTTCTGCTCGGCGCATCCGGCCTCATCATCTTGTGGGCCTGGGTCAACATGAACTCCACCAACCCTGGAAGCTCGGAGAAAAACTTCGCGGAGTTCAGACAACTTCTGGAAAAAGAACTCCTGGTGGTGGACGAGAAACAGCCGCTTTATCTCGTTGAGGAACCCGGCACAGGCCTGCAATACATCGAAGGCCGCTATTTGAAGAATAGTGGCGACCCCAAGGATAAGGCCCTGCGTTTCCGCACCCCGGTGAACGTTCCCTACCAAAAAGAGGAAATCAGGGAGTTGCTCAAAAAAGTGAAAGCCCCCGATGGAGTGTCAGAAATCGTGCTCACACCTCGCTACGACACCAGTTACAGCGGCGCGATTTTCATGGCGATACTGCCTGTGATCGTGCTCGTGGCGCTGTTCTTCCTCATCCGCCAGCAGATGAAATCCGCAGGCCGCGGCGCGCTCAGCTTCGGCAAGAGCCGCGCCAAGATGCTCAATCAAGACCGCAACAAGGTCACATTTAAAGACGTGGCCGGCTGCGATGAAGCCAAGGAAGAAGTCTGGGAGGTCGTCGAGTTCCTCAAAGACCCGAAAAAATTCCAGCGCCTCGGCGGCAAAATCCCCAAGGGCATTCTCATGCTCGGCGCTCCCGGAACCGGCAAGACGCTCCTGGCCAAGGCCATCGCCGGCGAGGCCGACGTGCCTTTCTTCAGCATCAGCGGTTCCGATTTTGTGGAGATGTTCGTCGGCGTCGGCGCCAGCCGCGTGCGCGATATGTTCGAGCAGGGCAAGAAGAACGCGCCCTGCCTGATCTTCATCGATGAAATCGACGCCGTGGGCCGCCATCGCGGACATGGCATGGGCGGCGGACACGACGAGCGCGAACAAACACTCAACGCCATGCTGGTAGAAATGGACGGCTTCGACACCCAGGAAGGCGTCATCATCATCGCCGCCACCAACCGGCCGGACGTGCTCGATCCTGCGCTGCTCCGCCCCGGTCGCTTCGACCGCCAGGTCGTGGTCAGCCTGCCCGACATCAAAGGCCGCGAGGAAATCCTCCGCGTTCACTCCAAAAAAGTTAAGCTCAGCGAGGATGCCGATCTCTCGAAGATTGCCCGCGGCACGCCCGGCTTCTCCGGCGCGGAACTCGCCAATCTCATCAACGAAGCAGCACTGCTCGCTGCCCGGAGAAATCTGAAGGGCATCGGCACCCCGGAACTCGAAGAAGCACGCGATAAAGTGCGCTGGGGCCGCGAGCGCCGCAGCCTAGCGCTCTCCGACAAAGAAAAACTGAACACCGCCTACCACGAAGCCGGCCACGCCATCCTGATCGAACTTCTGGAAAACACCGACCCGCTTCACAAGGTCACCATCATTCCGCGCGGCCCCTCGCTCGGCTCCACCATGTGGCTGCCAGAGCAGGACAAATTCAATCATCGCAAGAACGAACTCTTGGATGATTTAGTCGTCGCCATGGGCGGCCGGGTGGCTGAGGAAATACAGTTCCGCGACGTGACCAACGGCGCGATGGGTGATATCCGCCAGGCCACCAACATTGCCCGCAGCATGGTCTGCGCCTGGGGCATGAGTGAGAAACTTGGCATGATCGAATACGGCGAGCCTGAAGGCGCCGTGTTCCTGGCGCGCGACATCGCCCGCGGTCGCAACTACAGCGAAGCCACCGCCCAGCAGATTGACGAGGAAGTGAAACGCCTGATTGACGGTGCCTATTCGAAGGCTCGTGAAATCATCTTGGCCAACAAAGACAAGCTCGATGTCATCGCCCTGGCCTTGATCGAGTTTGAGACCCTTGATGGATCCCACATCAAAGAAATCATGGAACACGGTCGCATCATCAATCCGCCTCAATCCCCCAAGCCCCCCACCCCGCCACCGGTTGCCAAAGTTCAGTCAGACCGCCCACCCGTAAAAACGGAGGAGACGCCGGAAGACGGACTGCCCGGTGGAGTCATTGGCGTGCCAGCTTGAATCAGTAGAGCAGTAAATCAGTAGGTCAGTAGGTCAGTGGGCAGTAATTTTACTCCCATCCGTGTTGCGTTTTCACTTCCGACTTCCGACTTACTGTTTCACTGTTTCACTGTTTCACTGTTTCACTGTTTCACTGTTTCACTGTTTCACTGTTTCACTGTTTCACTGGCTCACTGTTTCACTGTTTCACTGGCTCACTGGCTCACTGGCTCACTGACCTACTGGTTCACTGGTTCGGATAATTCCCCTTGCCTCGACCGGCATCCGGGCTAGTGTCGGCAGTCAGTTCGTCAAAGCATGTCGCTTTGAGACCGGGTGAATTGCACTCAGGTTCTCCAAAATGCGCTTATCACAAGCACGCCCCGCGCCCCCCAGTTCTTGCTTCCAGTGGAATCTCCCGCTGGGGTGGCTGCATGCGGCTTTGACGACCCACCGGAATCTGCCTGCCCTGCTTGCCGACCCAACCGGTGGAAACTGCCCGCGCCAGCACGATTGCACCGCGCAGGTTCCGCTCTCACCGGAACCCACGCACCGCACCGCCGCCGAGCGCGCCAACCCGAACCATACACATCAAACCCATTCACAGAATGAGCGACTACAACAACAATGCCACGGGCAACCGTGGACGCCGCCGCCGCGGAGGGCGGGACCGCAATCGTAACAGCAGCAGCAGCAGCCACAGCAGCCCCGGCAGCTACTTCAAGCCACGTCAACCAAGCGGATTCCAGAAGTTCCTCTCCGTCATCACCTTCGGTTTTCTAGGCAAATCCAAACCCAAGACTTCCGGGAAAAGCGAGTTCACCGCCGAGCCCCATCGCACCCCGCGTGAGTCCGGCCCCATCGCCCGCGGCGAACGTGAATCCCGCGATTTTTCCCGCCGGGAAAACCGCGAGAGCAGGCCGCCACGCCAGCAACCGCACTCGTCCGAAGTCACTGGCGACCGCCTCTACGTGGGCAACCTGAGCTACGACGCGAGCGAGAGCGATCTCTTCGAGCTCTTCAACGGCTCCGGCAAAGTGAAGAACGCCGAAGTCGTCATGAACGCCCGCACGCAGCGCAGCAAGGGCTTCGCCTTCGTTACCATGATGAGCATCGACGAGGCCAAGAAAGCCGTCGCCGATCTCAACAACAAAGACTTCATGGGCCGCCCGCTCGTTGTCGGCGGTGCCAAGCCACTGCCAGAAGGCGGACGCCGGGAAGATCGCGATGACCGGCCAGACCAGAGGAATCAAACCCGGGACGATGACACCATCCGGCCGCCTGCCGAAGACTCGGAAGAGGAACAGCAAAACGCGACGGCCTGATCCGGAACGATAATCATTTGATCAACCGCCCTCCAGCAACCACTGACGGGCGGTTTTTTCTTGGCCGCGAATCATGTGACGTAACACAGGCTTCCAGCCTGTGAGTATTTCAGGCATCCTGCCTGAATTCAGGGAAAACGATAAACTGATGCGCGTTGTGAAGTATTTTTTCGCGTGCCCTCGCAATTATCACAGACGAAGCTCCCAACTTGAACCTTAACCCACTCTACATGGTCGGCCCCACGGCGGCGGGAAAGAGCGCCCTCGCCATCGAACTGGCGGAGCGACTCGGCGGTGAAATCGTGAACGCCGATGCCTTTCAGCTTTATCAGGGCATGGATATCTGCACCGCCAAACCATCAGCGGCCGACCAAGCCCGGGTTCCCCACCATCTTTTCGGAGTGATCCCGCCCTCGGAAGTTTGCGATGCCCAGCGTTTTGCAGAACTCGCACGGCCCATCATCGCGGAAATCAAAACACGCGGCTTGATTCCAATCATCACCGGCGGCAGCGGCCTCTACGTGAAAAGTCTCACCCACGGTCTGGCACCCCTCCCCTCAGATTCTCGACTGCGTGCAAAACTTTCTCATTTAACATATAAGGAACGTATTGAATGGCTAATTCGCAGGGATGCTCATGCTGTGAATAACGTGAACCTCAAGAACGACCGGCACGTCAGTCGCGCGCTCGAAATCTGCCTGCTCTCCGGCCGTCCACAGTCGGAACTGCGTCAAACCTGGCAGGAGAATGCCCCTTCCTACCGTGGAATCAGCCTGATCATGAACCGGGCCGAACTCAACGACCGGATTCACCAGCGCGTCTTCAAGATGATCGACGCCGGCTTGGTTGAAGAAGTCCGCAACCTGCCCGCTCTCTCCCCCACCGCCGAGAAAGCCATCGGCGTCCGCGAAATCCGCGCCCACCTCCGGGGAGAACAGACTTTACAAGAAACGATCACCGCCATCCAGATCGCCACCCGGCAATATGCCCGCCGCCAGGAAAAGTGGTTCAAGCGCGAAGCCGAACTAAAGCCCGTCGCCATTTCCGGCAGCGATTCAGTTTCCACCCTCCTCAATGCCGTTTACGCCGCCTTGCCCGGACTGACGATTTCCAGATGAGATATTGGACTTTCGCCCCTGTTTCATCCTTCATCCCTCATCCTTCATCCTTTCCCTGCCCATGCCTTCCGTCCGCATCAATCTCGCCGAACGTTCCTATGACATCGTCATCGGCCGCAATCTTATTTCTTCGACCGGAAAACGCGCAGCGGAACTCCTAAATCGTCGGCGCTGCGCAGTAGTGACCGATTCCCAAGTGGCCCCGCTCTATGCCGAGGCCATCCTCCGCAGCCTCACAGAAAAGGGGATTGATCCCATTCTAATCAAAGTGCCCGCAGGCGAAACCAGCAAAAGCATGTCCACTATGGAAGACATCTGCCGCCAGATGATCCGCGCCGGCTTGGACCGCAAGGCCTTCCTCATCGCGCTCGGCGGCGGCGTCATCGGCGATCTCGCCGGCTTCGCCGCATCCATCTTTCTGCGTGGCATCCCGTTCATTCAAGTGCCCACCACCCTGCTCTCACAGGTGGACAGCAGCGTCGGCGGCAAGACCGGAGTCAACACCCCCGAGGGCAAGAACCTCCTCGGCACCTTCGCCCAGCCCGCGCTGGTGCTGGCCGATCTCGACACCCTCCAATCCCTGCCGCAACGGGTCTATCACGAAGGCTTTGCCGAAGTCATCAAGCACGCCGCCATCCGCGACGCCTCCATGTTCGACGCCATCACCGCCGTCGCCGACGGCCAGGGCAGCCTCACCGATCTCGTAAAGCGCAATGTCGAGATCAAAGCCCGCATTGTGGAGCAGGACGAACACGAAACCACGGGCGAGCGCGCCCTGCTCAACTTCGGCCACACCATCGGTCACGCCATCGAAGCCAGCGCCGGCTACGGTGAACTTTTCCACGGAGAAGCCATTGCCCTCGGCATGATCGCCGCCGCCCGCATCTCTTCGGAAGCAGCGGGGCTCTCCAGTGCCGCCGTGGCCACGCTGACCCATCTCGTCAAACGCTTCGAACTCCCCACGCAACTCCCGGAAATGATCAGCACCGAGAACATCCTCGATCACATGAAGCACGATAAGAAATTCAGCGAAGGCAAAATCCGCTTCGTCCTCCTCCGCTCCCTCGGTGACGCCTTCGTCAGCAACGACGTGACCGCGGAGCAAATCACAACCGCCATCCAAGGCCTGAGATAATAATTTTGTATCATTCCGTTAATTCTGTCCAAATCAGATGACCCGCACCGAAGCCTATCTCGCGCTCAATCTGCTGCCAAAGATCGGCCCGGTGCGTGTGCGTCGTCTGCTCGAAGTCTTCGAAACTCCAGAACGCATCCTGACCGCAAAAGCCCGCGAACTTTCCAAAGTGAACGGCTTCGGCGAAGACTTGGCCAGCGCCATCGCCACCTGGGAAACCAGCATCGACCTCACCCGCGAGTTGCGCCGCATCAAAGAGGAGAATCTCACCATCCTTACTCAGGAGGACGCGCTCTATCCAAAACTCCTCAAGCAAATTCACGATCCCCCGCTCGTGCTCTACATTCGCGGCCAGCTCACGAAACGTGACCACCACGGCATCGCCATCGTCGGCTCCCGCCACACCACGCAATACGGATTGAACGTCACCAAGAAACTGGCGTTTCAAATCGCCTACGCCGGTTACACCATCATCAGCGGCCTGGCCCGCGGCATCGACACCGCCGCCCATGAGGGCGCGTTGGCCGGCAAAGGTCGCACCGTCGCCGTGATCGGATCCGGCATCGGCAAATTGTATCCGCCGGAAAACGCCGCGCTTGCCGAACGCATCGCAGAACACGGCGCAGTCGTCAGCGAGTTCCCAGTGGACTATCCGCCGGACAAACAATCCTTCCCCCTGCGCAATCGCATCGTCAGCGGCTGGAGTTGCGGCGTCATCCTCACTGAAGCCCCCGCGCGCAGCGGCGCGCTCATCACCGCGCAGCAGGCTATCGAACAAGGCCGCTCTGTCTTTGCCGTGCCGGGTGGAATTGATCGCCCCTCATCGCACGGCTGCAACCGTCTCATCCAGCAAGGTGCCAAACTTATCATGGACGGCGCGGACGTGCTCGATGATTTGATGTCGCTCTTCCCCACCCAGCCCAACGCCCCGAAAATGGAAGCGGCCAAACCTGGTGCTACTCTCACCGGCGACGAAGCCGCCGTCTATGCCGCCATCGGAACCGACGAGACGCATGTGAATGACATCACCTCCAACAGCGGCCTGCCCTCATCCACCGTCAACGCCACCCTGATGAAACTGGAGATGAAACGCGTCATCAAACCGCTGCCGGGAAAGTATTACGTGCGGCTGATTTGAGAGCTTGTCCGCCATAAAAAATCAACGGGGTGGTCGGCGAGCTTCTGAAGGCTGATTCAACCAGTTCTCATACTTCAGGCCTGGCACTTTGGCAAAGTCCCTCGTATTGCGTGTCAGGAGCGTGGCATCATGCGCCAGCGCGATGGCGGCGATTTTGAGATCATTCGTGCCGATACGGACACGCATCTTCTCCATTGACTCAAAGATTGTCACAGACTCCTCATCCAGCAACAAGACCGGCCACCGGGCGTGAGATTCAACGGTGCGGATCAATCGCGCATAAGCGACAATTTGGGCGCGGGGTCTGGTGTGACGCTTGATCTCCGCCAGCCATCCGCGTAGTTGCTCCTCACAGGTCACTGCGGTGATAACAGTGTCCTCCCGAGCTTTTCCCAGACGATTCAGCAGCCGCAACCCAGCTGGCGAGCGCACTTCCAGCTCGCTCAGATGATCGGTGTCGAGCACCAGCATAAACTTCAGAGTGCTTTCCGTCCTTTGCGCCACTGTGCTCCCAAACGGAAGGCTCGACGAGTCATCTGGTCATCGGGGAGCACACCAACTGTGCTGCGCCAGTCCTTCGTCACCGGCACTAGGCCCAACATCTTGTCACGCAACGCATCAAACTTGGTTTCGAGCGCGGTAAGGCGCCTTTCGACGGTTGGTCGTTTGGCCAGTGTCTTGCTCATGGGGAAATACTAGCAGCATACATGGAGACGCTCCACTTTTTTATGCGACTTCTGAAACGCGTCATCAAGCCGCTGCCCAGAAAGTATTACGTGCGGCTGATTTGAAA
>VFKE01000136.1 GCA_009885695.1 Verrucomicrobiota bacterium
AGTTTGAAATCATCCGACTGCGTATAGCAGCCAACTACTGACTGGCGAGCCGGATGCGGGAGACCCGCCCGTCCGGTTCGGTGGGAGGGGCGGCGCAACTCAATGCGCCGTCCCTACCTCAATCTTGCGATTAATGCTTCGCGCGGACCGGTTGCTCCTCACTTCCATAGAGGAGGATGCGACCATAAATCCATTTGGCGCTCCCTTCGGATTGGAACACAACATCCACAATATTGCCCGGTGCCGTTCCTGTGCGTGATGCGGAAATCCCAAAGCCTGGCACATCCACGAGGTTCCGATCCAATTTCAGTCGTATCTTGTTCTTGAATGAAACCCCGTCAGTTCCGCCGCTGTAGATTACCCCGTCTGAACCGAGGAAATAGAACACACCGCGATCATCTTGGAAAACCCGGCAGTAAAGTCCGGCTCCCCAAGGCGCAGTGACATCGCTCTGCGGCTTTCCGTCAGCGGAGAAAACGGCATACCGGCTTTCTTCGTTCCATCCCGTGCCCCGGCCGGCCCGACGGTAACAAACGTGGAACCGTCCCTTGGCGTCGAGATAGGCGTCTTGAACGCTGCATAGCACGACCGGGTCTCGCTGGGTCGGCTTTTCCTCGAGCGCGAAAATCTTGCGCAGTGGTTCAGTTGCGGGATTGGTGCTGCGCCAGCCGCTGAACTGATTGAAGACATATTCGAACTGGTCCTTCGGCTTTTTGTAACCCAGAGTTTCCCAGCGGACATCGCGATTGGCAACCAAAGCGAGACCGCCAGCAGACATCGGAAGTACATAAGTGTAACAGTGACGATATTCCTGCGCCACGATCCCGCCGGTCCATTCGTTTGTTTTCGGATCGAGCATCGCCCAACGAAAGGCCCCCGGTTTTTCTCCTTCGCTCGAAAGAACGCAAAGCCGTCCGTTTTTATCGATCCCCGCTGAACCGTATGGCCAGTGTCCCTCGCTGAGACCGGGCACGGGACTTTCCATCAGCGTGATCTTGCCGGTTTTTGGTTTGCCGGTCCACCGGTGCGCCTTTCCTTCCGGCCAGCCGATGAGGTGCAGGGTGCCATCGGGCGACGCCAGCAGATTGACTGGTTCCCGACCGGCAAGACCGGAGGCGATGACTTTCCATTTCCCATCGCTGCGCCAGGCGAGTAGCCACTCCCGGCTCATGTCATTCTTGCCGCTGACGGTGTAGGCGGTGAAGACCCCGTCCGACGTGCGCACGATCCGGCATTGATGGCCGCCCCAGGCATTGCCGCCGTCGCCAGTGGCTGCGTGGTCGGTCACGACTTCCAAAGCGATCACTCGTGGAAAGTCTTCAGAAAAAACAGGACTGGCAACAACGAGATCAAGGATCACAGCAAGAATCAATAGTCGTCCTGCTGTCGAAGCAGGCTGAAAAAGACGTTGAGCGCTCATATCGTGGTGAAGTATCTTCCGTCATCACAGGCATTGCCACCCATTTCTTGGAAACCCTATGCCTGGGGATTTTTCTGGTGAAACAAGGCGATGCCGTCCGCGCTGATCCCGGCTAGATTCGCCAGTTCATAGCGGAGCCAATCGCACTCGTTGACGCCGATCTTCATGGCAGCGTCATGCTCCAGCTTAGTGTAGGCCGCACGCAGATTGTCACCCGCGAGCTGATGATCCATCAGCGACTTCACGACATCCGCCACCAGGCCGACGCGCCGGGCATAGTGGGTCAGGTGAGATGAAACATCCGTGACTTTGCCGAAGTGAGTGAGATACAGCTTGTTGAAATCCGCGTCATGCAGCCGGGTGATGGAGTCGAGATATGTCACCGGATCGAATTGCGGTGGCGCGGCGGCGACACTGAGATAATCACTGCCCTGCAGTCGAACGCCCGCGACGTCGCCGGTGAAGCAATTGCCCTCGCAGACATAGGCGAGGTGATGCCGCGCATGGCCCGGAGTGTCGAGCGCGGTGATTATCATTATGCCGACCTTCACGGGTTCGCCGTCGGCGAGTGTCACCACTTTGTCTGCTGGCGCTGGCAGCATGTCGCCCCACAGGGAATCAAATTTGTCCACATAGACACGCCGGGCGCTGGCGATGAGTTTCTCTGGCGCGATCAGGTGCTGCGCACCTCGTGGATGGACATACACCGTCGCTCCTTGTTGCGCCCACCAGCCCGCGGCACCGGCGTGGTCGAGGTGAACGTGGGTGACGAAGACATGCTTGATCGCATCGGGCGCAAAGCCGCGTGCTTTGATTTGCTCGAGCAAAACGGGCAATGTGGAAGCAGGGCCGGTCTCAACCAGCGCGAGTTCCTTGCCTGTCTCAATGAGATACGCCGCAATGATGCCCGGCGTGTTTTGGAAACGCAGGTCGAGGGTGTGGATATGCGGCATGGTTGTAGGGTTCTTGGTTCTTGGTTCTTAGTTTGATTTCCCTGCAGCCCGAACCAGGAACCAAGAACGTAAAAACCAAGAACCGAATCACCTCATCGCCTCAAACCGCTTCTTCAGAATATCCTTCTGCGATGCTCCGCCAAGTTTTGCCTGGGAGTCATCAATCCATCGTTGCTCCAGCTCGTTCTTTGTCGGACGGTTTACCTGGTAAAAGACGCCGAATTTGCCGGGGCTGGGCAAATCGGCGAGCTTGAACGCAGCGACATCATCCTTCACGTCGTGCTGCTTTTCGTCGATGACATCGAACGCACCGCCCTTGCGTGGGTTGCCGTCGTCGAAGGCACCGGGATAAAACATGGTGCACTCACTCAGGCACTCGATGACACTGAATCCGTCGTGTTCGATGGCGCGGGTGAAGAGTTCGTCCATGTGTTTCACCTGGGTCGCGTGGGTGCGGCCGATGAACGTGGCGCCGGACGCGAGGAGCTGTTTCATCGGATTGATCGGGCGATCAATGGCACCGATGGGATCGGTCTTGGACTTGCGGCCGATGGGCGTGGTCGGACTGGTCTGGTTCTTGGTCAGGCCATAGACGAAGTTGTCCATGATTACATAGGTGAGCTTGATGTTCTTGCGCGCGGCGTGGTTGAGATGGTTGCCGCCGATGGAGAAACCGTCACCGTCGCCGCCGAAGACGAACACATGCACGTCGGGCCTGCTTAGGGAAACGCCCGTGGCCAACGGCAGCGCACGGCCATGGATGAAATGCAGGCTGTGCGTGTTCATGAAGTAGGGGAATCGCGACGAGCAGCCGATGCCGGCGACCACGACGATCTTCTCCTGGGGAATCTGGAGTTTTTCCAGCACCTTGTAGAAGACGGCGAGCACGGCGAAGTCGCCGCAGCCGGGGCACCAAGTCGGGTGGTCGGCAATGAGCTGTTTCTTGGTGAGCTTGTCAGCCACAGGGGCTGCGGTGGCGGGGGCAACGGCGGTGGACATACGAAGAAAGGATGAAGGATGAAGGATGAAACTATTTTCCAGCGAGATGTTTTTCCACGCCGGTGACGATTTCTCGGACGCGGAAGGCCAGGCCGTCGGTCTTGCAGACGGATTTGATTTTGGGATCGGCGTAGCGCGCGCGCAGGAGCATGGCGAGCTGGCCGAAACCGTAGGCGCCGGAGTCGTTCATCTCGACCGCGATCACATGTTTGTAGCCGGCGAAGACTTTCTCGAGACCGTTGGGCATCGGATGCAGGTGGCGCATGTTGGCTGCGCCGATGTGGTAACCTTCTGATCGGAGACGATCGGTGGCTTCCTTGACCGGGCCCCAAGCGCTGCCCCAGGCAATGAGGAGCGCGTCGCCAGCGCTTTCGCCGTGGATTTCCGGAAGTGGGAATTCCGCGGCGGCATCCAGCAATTTTTGCCGGCGTTTGTTGGTCATCTCTTGGTGCATCTTGGCGTTGCCGCTGGGATGTCCCCATTCATCGTGTTCCAGACCGGAGATGTGCGGATATTTGCCTGCGGCCATCTTCGATCCGGGAGGCGCGTGCCGGGTTGTTTTGTCCAGCGGGTAGGGACGAAACTCTTCGCCGCGCGGCGAGAGATCGAGCGATGGCTCCACCCAATGCTTATCGACATCCGGCTCCGTGAAGGCCTCGATGCGGCTGCTCAAGGCCTGGTCGCTGAGAATGATGACCGGGCAGGAATATTTCCGTGCAATGCGCCCAGCTTCAAGTGCGATGTAGAAACAGTCTTCCACATCCTTGGGTGCCAGGACGAAACGGGGCGTGTCACCGTGGCTTCCGTAGATCGCCTGCATGAGATCGCTTTGCTCCACGCTGGTGGGCAAACCGGTGGAGGGGCCGCCGCGCTGCACATTGACGACGATGAGCGGGAGTTCCGCCATGCTGGCGTAGCCGAGCGCCTCCTGTTTGAGGGAGATGCCAGGACCACTGCTGCCGGTGATCGCGAGATGGCCGGCGAACGATGCGCCGATGGCCATGCTGATGGCGGCGAGCTCATCTTCTGCCTGCACGAAGATGCCGCCGTATTTCGGCAGCTCGATGCGCAGTGTTTCCATGATGGGCGACCACGGAGTGATCGGATAAGCCGATCCGTAGCGCACACCTGCCGCCAACAGGCCGAGCGAGAGCATCTGGTTGCCATCGGTGCTGATGCGATTGGCTTCCTGGGCTTCGCCGGGTTCGAATGCGAATTTTTCGAGGTCGCCGATCTGATACGCGTAGCCGGCATCGAAGGCCAGCAAGGCGTTGCGGAGGACGCTCTCATCTTTTTTGCCAAACTGGCGGGTGACGATGGTGACGAGCTTTTCCTTGTCGAGTCCGAACACCGCGCAGATCAGGCCCAGCACCAGCATGTTTTTTCCGCGATCTCTGGCTGAGCCGCCGAGAGCCTCGACCGTGGCCGCAGTTAAGGGAATGCCGAAGTGGTGGATGCCCCGCTCGTTCTTGATTTCATTCACCTCGCCGCTGTCATAGAGGCAGATGCCGCCGTTCCGCAGCGCGCTGATGTGACTGTCGTAGCTATGCTGGTAAAAGGCCACCAGCACGTCCGCTTCGTCGCCAGCGGTGAGCACTTCACCGGAGCCGAGATGCACTTGAAAGATGGAAGGACCGCCGCTGATGGTGGAGGGGATGGTCATGTAAGTCATGACCTCATGCGCGGTGCGGCCGGCGAGGCGGCCGAGGAAACCGCCGATGGACTGGATGCCGTCCTGCGAATTACCGGCAAGTCGGATGACGGCGTTGCGCAGCGTGTGCGATGGGGACGACGGAACGGAGACGGCTGGGGCTGACATGGTGTAAAATTACGTGGGGGACGAAGCAAAATGCCATAATGACGATTTTGCAACTTCTGGTTCCGGGTAAATCGCGGATTGGTTCATGCGTCTTGTCGCTTGCCATTTACGCGCGGACTGCCTAGCCTCGGGTCAAGTTGTTCAAGATTCTACTTGCAGCGTTGCTGGGTGCGGTCGTCTGCGTGGCCTGGGGTGCGGTCTCATGGATGGGGCTCGATTGGCACAGCGGCACGCTGAACAAGTTTGCCGACGAGGACGTGGTGGGTGCCATCATCAAGGCAGACGCGGGCACGGTGCTCAAAAGCAAGGGCCAGACTTCCGGCGTGTTCATGCTGCCCCTCGGCTCTGTCGCCGGTGAACGCATCGCCAGCCAGGAGAGCAGAGCGCGCAATCAAGCGGCGCACCAGTCGCACGAGGACGGTCCCTACCTATACGCCATCATCCGTCCCGGCCCGAAGTCCACGAGCATGGCCGTGAACCTCGGCCTCGCAGCCGCGCGCTCCTTTGTTGCCTGTCTCATCATCGCCTTGCTCTTGAGTTGGACGATGCGGCTGGACTACGTTCAACGGGTCTTTTTCTGCGCGATCGCCGGATTGTTCGCCGGGCTCGTCAGCGATGTGCCGATGCTGATCTGGTTTGAGGCTCCGCTGCGCCATACGATCATCAACCTTGCCAACCACCTCTGCGAATGGTTCCTCGCCGGACTCGTCATCGCCGCCTTCGTGCCGGGACGGGAGGTGTGGGAGAGGTTCAGGTGACATAATGCTTCCAGCCTGTGTGTAAATCAGGCTTGTATCAAGCGATGCGAAGCCAAACTGGAAAGCGCTCCCAGCGAAGAAACGCTACACCGCCACTGCATCTGCTTCCTTCGCCTGCGCGGTCGCATTCTTCACTTCGAACTCACGGCACCAGCCTTTGATTTCAAGATCGTTGAAAATCTTGCCGATCACCCGGCGGAGCAATCCTTTGAGATTTGCATTCTCGACAGCCTGCAAGGAGCGGATGGCCTGCTCCTTGTAGCTCTCCAGCAGCAGCATCGCTTTCTCATGCGCGGTGCTAGTTTGCGCCCACTCGCGGATCGTGGCTTTGTCGGGTGCTTCGGCAAGCTCACCATTCCAAAGCTTTTCCATCACGGCTTTTACATCGCCCTGGCCGCGTTCGCGGAGGAGCGCCAGCACGATGCTGGGGCGGATGGCCACGGAATTGTCTGCGGCGGAGTCTTCGCCAAGGTCATCGAGGTCATCGCGAATTTGATACGCGATGCCCAGCGCCTCGCTATAGGCATGAAGCGCATCCTCGGTTTCTTCGAGCTGGCACGCGATCGCGGCACCGACCTTGAGGGCGACTTCAAAGGCTGGCGCGGTTTTGCTGCGGAAAATTTCCAGCACTTGCGCGCTGCTGAGCGCCACGGGATGCTTGTCCCAGAGCAGTTCCGCGCCCTGGCCTCGGCAGAGTTCGCGCTGACCTTCGGCGGCGATCTTGAGCATCTGACTGCGGATGACGGGCGACAAATGATTGTCCGCGAGCAGGCGATAGCCTTCGCCGATGAGCAAATCACCCACGTTCAGCGCGACGGCGACACCGTGTTCCTCGTGCAAGGTGGCCTTGCCGTAGCGTTCTTTGTCGTTGTCCTCAATGTCGTCGTGAACCAGCGACGCCTTGTGGAAGCACTCCACGGCGATGGCGGCTTTTTTCAGATCATCACTCAGCGGTCCCTCAGCATCACTCCGTAATGCCTGATGTGCCGCGACGGTGAGGAAGGGGCGCCAGCGATTGCCGGCTCGGGCTAGCCAGTCGCGCGCGATCTCCTCGGTCTTGTCGTGCGGTTTGCCCAGCAGCGCGTCGAGCGCATCACGCGTGAACCACGTCTTCACCTCGTCTTGCAGCGCGTTCAGATTCAGACGGCGTGTTTTGTCGTCGCTGGTGAGGTGGATGAAATCCCAGACCCAGTCGATGTCCACGGTGGTATCGATGCAGTCGTCCTGAAGCAGCGGCACCGCGATGGCGGGGATGGCCGCGGCTTCCACATAGGGAAATGTGCGCTCCAGCACCGGCAGACAGGAAATGCCGACGATGGCTTCGATCTTGCCGGTCTGAATCAGACTCATGACAATCGCCGAGCCCTCCGCGACCAGCACGGCATAGCCGAGTCGCTCCGCTTCGTTCTGAAAATCCTGAATGGTGCAGAGGCCGCACTGTTTGCAGAGCAGGCCGAATTCATCGAAGGGCGCCGGGCATTTGCTTTCGATGCGCAGGCATTTCGGCATCAGCAGCAGGCGCTTTTCGTAGGGGATCGTCGCCAGCGTCTCGCGCCAGGCTTCGTTGCCGGTCAGCACGCCGACGTAATCGAGATGGATCGCGTCAATCTGGTGGTCCGCGAGAATGCGCTCCGCATGGGTGCGCAGTTCATCCAGCGGCATCGGCGGCACCAGTTTGTTCACCTCCACATAGTTCCGCACAAGGCTGAGAATGCGATCGCGCTCCGGCTTGGTCTGCGGGATGTTCTTCTTCGGCTGACGAAACCGGCGCACCGTAATGGGAACAGGCTGCGGAAGGTGGGCAGAGCGGACGGCGACGGTGGACATGCGGAGGGGAAGCCTGCTTTCGGAGTTTGCTAAACGGCGAAACACTAATCCGTGCAAAGGGAGTTTTGTCTTGCAGGAATTGACGAAAAAAACAGGAAACACGCGATTTCACCTTAAGTCAGGCCCACTAGGGCGGGTTAAATAATTTCGTAGCTGCGTTCGTAAGAGCGCGGGAAATATGGAAGCTCTCCCCGCCGCCCCTCGCAGCCCCCCGTAGCCGCGTTCGTCAGAACGCGGGAAATAGGCATGCTCGTTGGCTGCCGTGGCTTCTTCCAGCACTCTTACGAGATGCGGCTACGTCTATTTAAAAATGCTCTAGCGCAACACACACAGGTGGTGCCTGTGTGCGGGGGCTCGGAATGGCTCAATGTACGCCAAGTGCCGCCGCAGCCCTTGCCTTTGCTTGCTCGGCCTTGCGCATGACTTCGTCAGGCGAGGGAAGCGCCTCGAGAACTTCCGCGGGAATGAATCCGTCCTGTGCCAACTTCGCGAGACACTTCTTCCGTTCTTCGAGCGCCTTGTCGGGACTGCGCTCCTTGGAAAAACGGCTCTTGGCGGCCAAACTTCGGTCGCGAAGGCGCGCATAAATGTCACCACCGAGCAGGCTGGTGATGTCCACCTTCATCTTTTCGCGACCGAGGTCGGCTTCGCTGACTACGTCGCCGTTGATTGGTCCCGCAGAATACTTGGGAAACATGATCGCCACCTCGGGGCAGACGCGGCTGCATGCCGGGCAGTTGGTCTTGCAGTTGTCATTGTTCTGCACCTGGATTTTTCCATCGCCGCTGACGCCATAGACATCGAAGAGACAGAAACTCAGGCACTGCATGCAGTTGGTGCAGCGCGAATAATCGATCACTGGAAACCACGGCTTCCACACGCCGGGTTCGTTCATCAGTGTGGTGCCGCGGGTCTTGTCAACGAGCGAAACGATGTCCACGGTGCCGAGCCCGGTGATGTCGCGCGCCTCGATGTTCACCTTGCCCGATGAGTCTTCCAGCGCCGGTGCTTTCTGATCGGTAAACAAACCAAGCACCAGCAGGCTGCGGTCATCATGCGGCATCGCCCCGCTGTCGTTCGCAGTAGCGCGCGTGACTGCGTAGCCTTTGTCCAGCAGTGCCGCCATGACCTGCGCGCGGGATTCGGCGGACAGCGCAATCGCGCCCTTGCCTTCGTATAAGACGACCCGTAGCGGACGATGGATGTGGGTGATCATAAAACAGAGGTCAGTGGGCAGAAGTCAGTGCGTCAGTGAAGAACGTTTCAAGTTTCATGCATCACGCAACATTGCTGCGCCCACTTCCTCCGCTGTCTGCGCGCGCATGTTTAATATCTCAGCATCTTCTAGCAAAGGCGCGCCGCATTGCGTGAACAATCCTTGTACCACGCGTGGGTAACAGGCCGCGATGCGCAGCGGTCCATTTCCCGCGAAGGCTTTCAGGCGCGGATCACGATGCGCCGCCATCTCACAGAGGTCGGCTACGGATTCGAAGCTCGCGCCGGACTCGCAAAGCTTTGCCAGCACATCGTCCTTCACGGTTTGCGGCACTACTTGCGCGTAGGCGCAGCGGCAATACAAAAGTTTTGCGTTCGCTGACATGTTACGCTTATGCAGAATTCTTCTCCTCCAGCGCCTGTTTTAACGCCTGCCAGGGGAGCGTGGCGCATTTCACGCGCATGGGAAACTTGCGCACGCCAATCAGCACCTGGAGATCGCCGAGCTTGTCATCGAGTTCCTTCGGTTCTTCGCGTGCGGTGAGCATGTCATGCAGGCTCGTCCAAAGCGACTCCGCATTCGCGCGCGGTTTGTTTTTGATCTTCTGGGTCATCATGGAGGCCGAGGCCATGCAAAGCGAACAGCCGTTGCCAGTGAACATCACCTCTCCGAGATCGCGGTTGGCGCCGAACTTTACATGCAGCGTGATCTCGTCGCCGCAGCTGGGGTTGTCGCCATGGACATGCACATCCGCATCCGGCATCTCGCCGAAGTTGCGCGGGCGGCGGCAGTGGTCGAGCACCACCTCCTTGTAAAGTTCGTCAAGATCCACGGCTGAAGTATTGTTGGATTTCCGCGAGAATTTCGATCATGCGGTCGATCTCGTCCATTGTGTTGTAAAAATAAAAGCTGGCTCTGGCGGTCGAGTTCACCTTGAGCTTGCGCATGAGCGGCTGGTTGCAGTGGTGACCGCCGCGCAGCGCGAGGCCGCGGTGGTCGGCCAGCGTGACCACATCGTGCGCGTGAACTTCGGGCAGAACGAAACTCACAAGGCCGGAACGACCACTGGCGGGTCCGAAAGTGCGCAGATGCGGAATTTCCTTCAGCCGGTTGTAGGCATAAGCAGCGAGCTCCTGGTCATGCGCGAAGATTTTGTCGCGCCCGATGGCGTCAAGGTAGTCCATCGCCGCGTGCAGTGCGATGGGACCGGAGATGTCCGGCGTGCCGGCCTCGAACTTGTGCGGCAGCGTGTTCCAGCGCGATTCAAAAAAATCCACACTGGAGATCATGTCGCCGCCGCCCTGCCACGGCGGCATCTTTTCAAGAAGCTCCTCGCGGCCCCAGAGTACGCCGATACCGGTGGGACCGCACATCTTGTGTCCGGAAAAGACGAGGAAGTCGCAGCCGATGTCCTGCACATCCACCGGCATGTGGCCGATGCTCTGTGCGGCGTCCACCAGTGTGGTGATGCCGAGCGCGCGGGCCTTGGCACAGAGTTCCTTCGCGGGATTGACCGTGCCAAGCGTGTTGGACACCTGGTTGAAGGCAAACAACTTCACATCCGGCCTCATGAGTGGATCGAGCTGCGAGAGATCAAGCAAGCCATCGTCACCTGTCACTGACACATAGCGCAGCTTCGCGCCTGTGCGCTGCGCGAGAAGCTGCCACGGGACGATGTTGCTGTGGTGCTCCATCTCCGTGAGTAAGATCACGTCGCCGGATTTCAAATTGGCGCCGCCCCATGAATTAGCCACGAGGTTGATCCCTTCTGTGGTGCCGCGTGTAAAAATGATCTCGCAGGACTTGGGCGCGTTGATGAACTTTGCGGTGCGCTCGCGCGCGCCTTCATAGCCTTCAGTGGCGCGCTGGCTCAGTTCGTGAATGCCGCGGTGCACATTGGCGTTGTCGCGTTCATAGTAGCGCGACAACGCGTCAATCACCGCGCGCGGCTTTTGCGAAGTCGCGGCGTTGTCGAAGTAGATCAACCGCTTCCCGTGGACATCCTGGTCGAGGATCGGGAAGTCCTTTCGGATGGCGGACCAATCGGGGGTGTTTGGCATGGAGCAGATAGACTTGATTCGTCGCAGCTCACCACACAGTTGCAAGCAGTTTGGAATTTGGAGTGCGCTGACGTGTCAGCACTTTCACAAGGCGCGATATGTCGCGCCTTGTGAAAGCGGCGACTTGTCGCCGCACTCCGAAAATCATTTTAGGATGCCGGACTGAGCATTTAACATCAAAACAAGCTTGCGCATGGACACCCTGCGCTGCAAGAAGCCGCACAACATCGGGCGCGAGCTGCTCATGCACATGAGTGCGTATATTCTCGTGCGCCACCTCATCCTAAGTGCCGGGTCACTGCGCACCATCGCCGATGAGCCCGTCATCAAACGCCCCGGGCCCAAGAAGCCGCGCGTCTGCAAAGTGTGCTCTGATGTCAAAACCACGTCATCGGTCAAAAAAGAGTTGGCCGGTTTAAGACGGGCTAATGCGGACTTCAGCCGCGAAGCGAACCCTGTCGCACACTCAGCCAGGATGGCCGAGTTGCTTTTTCAACAGGCTGTTAAGGGTCTGCCAGCATGAATTCCATTGCCGTGCGTGTGTCTTCGTAACTCGTCGAGTGACCCATGGCTTCACGATGAACGCTCAGCACTCTGCGGTTCGCTTGCTTGAGCTTCTTAACGAGCCTCAACATGCTCTGCGGCGCAACAATCTCGTCTTTGCCACCCGTCGTGACGGCCACAGGCATTGTGAAACACTCCGGCCACAGCTCCGCGCTGCGTTTCTTGTATTCGTCAGGCACTTCTGTCTTCGACCCGCCAAACGAAACACTGATCGCGTCCTGGAACTTCTCATACTCAATCAAGTTAGCCGTGCCATTGAGGCTGCATACGCCCGCGACCAATTCAGGATGCAAGGCGGTGAATATCAGCGCCGCAGTGCCGCCCATTGAGCCGCCAGCGACAAACACGCGCCCTATTTTGCGTCTCATTTTCAGCTCCGCGATGATCTGCACCACATCCACCTCCGCCTTCGGCCCCATCCACGAAGTCTTCGCGCGGTAGTCTGGAGACACGACGATCAAGCCGTGTTTCGCTGCCACATCGCGCACGCCTTTGCACTCACCGCGCGGATCCTTGATGAACTGCCAGCGATCCGAGCCATGACCATGAAACGCAATCACCACATCATGTGACTTCGCGGCATTGAAGCCGGGCGGCAACAACTCGACGTAGCGTTGTTCAGAACCATCGACGCTGGCTTTGAAAATGATGTCCTTCGGCTCCTCCGCCCAAACTGTTGTGACAAGGAGGGCGACGAAGGCCAAACAGGAGGCAACGAGTCTTTTTGCAATCTTCATGGTGAGCTGGTCGTATGGTGCAAGTGTGTTAATGAGTTTGGCGATCAAACGTGTCCGGTAGTCCTCGAGAATGGAGCGATGCGATGGATATCGGTCGAGATTTTTCAGTTGCTGCGGGTCGGCTTCGAGATCGTAGAATTCGTCGATTTCACCGGGGACGAGTGTGTGGTCTTGTTAGTCCTGCCTAAACCCCGCCATTGCGTTTCCTGGGCTAAATGCATTTTCCAGGAAGGCAGTTTCGATTAATTCATCATGTGTGCGGTGGCCGGGAATTTCCCGGGCGCGTGCGGTTCATTTGTCGAACTCAGCAATGATCCTGATCGGCCCCTGGCTCGCCGGCAATCGCACGATTTCCTTCGACGCATCAAAATCGGTGTGCGGTTTCCCATTGACCGTGACGGCGCGCATCGCCTTCCCGTCAGGATGACGCAGGCGGAGCACGATGGCTTTTGGCGCGGAGCGCACGGGAGGCTCGATGCGCGCTTCGATGACGCTGTCTTTCACCCGCGACGTGAGGCGGTAACTGACGGGGCCGAAGCGCGTTGGCGCGTTGGCCACGGCGACGCCCAGGCCGTCCTTCATCCAGTTGCTCGTGATGAGCGGAGCGAGCCGGAGTTCGTCGCCGTGCTCCATCACCAGCATGAAGCGCGTCTGTTGGAGGAAGTAGCCGGTCTCGTGCGTCTTGTCCCATGCGGCCGTGCCGTGGAAGTGTTCCCAGAACGTGAGCACTTCGAGATTAACCAATGAAGCCAGCGAGTTGAAATAAGAGCGGATGAACGGCTTTACATCGTCGCGCAGCGCGTAGATCTCGCCGTTGCGAGTGTAGTAGGGCTGCACCTTTGAGAAGCCGCCGAGGTTGAACCAGTCCGCATGGTTTGTCACCGCCGGATAATCGAACCATCCTTCGTCGAGAAACTGCACATCCTCCATGTGGTCCATCATCCGCTCGACCTCGCGGTCTTGCGCATCGAACACGCCCGCCGCCACGAGTTGATGCGCGCCCACCTCCACGTCGTAAGCCCAGCTCCGGCCATCGTCCTGGCCGGGGAAAAAGTCGGCGAGTTTTCCGGGGCTGTGGAGCTGCGACGGATAGAAAGGCACCCACGCGCCATTGCGCAGCGGCACCGCAGGTGAGCGGGCCTGCGTCCATTGATAGGCGCGAAGAAGGTTCGCGCGCAGTTCGGCGGCGGCCTGCGTGAACACCGCGCCCTGCGGATCTTGGATGTCGCTCAAGGCCGTCCCCACTTCGCGCAACGCGGCGTGATAGTAGGCGCTCATGCAGAAGTGGTAGGCGAACGCGTTCCAGTCGGCCAGCACGCCCGGCGGCATCAGGCCGGATTCGGGCAATGGCTGGCCGTGCGCGTCGAGCTTCTTCGTCTTCTCGATTTGCCGCATGCTCCACTGGCTGACGCGCGTGATTTCCGGCGTGACGCGGCGCAGCCAATCGGTGTCACGATTGAGCTGGTAATGCTCGCCGAGCGTCCACAAGTGCCACGGCGTGCCGAAGGTGGTATAGCCGGTGGTAAGGAAGCCGTTTGAGTTGTAGCGATGGATAAAGAAATCGAGTGAGCGCCGCGCGAAGTCACCATGGCCCAGCAAATCCATGCCGCGAATGATCGAGTGCGCCTCGCTTTCCAGAGGCCCATAAACCATGGCCGCGATCCACGGCGCAAACCGCGCGCCGTCAGCCTCGTTGCGCGTGGCGATGAGGCATCGCACCTGTGAGGAGCGGATCAGGTTGTTCAGCCACTCGTCCGGCGTTTCTATCTGCGTGGCGGGCGCGAGCACAGCTTTCCAATAAGCTTCAACTTCCGCGCGGAGCCGGTCAGCGTCGGCCAGCGCAGAGAGATCACCCGGCTCCGATGCGAGATAGACAACGCAACGCGCGCTGGCACCCGCTGGCAGCGTTCCTGAGAGCAACAGCACCTCGTTCTTAGCCTGTGCCTGGAGCGGAGCGGCCGCATCTGTGACGATCAGGCCCGTTGGAATATTTTCACTGCTAACCGTGAACCCGCGCGCGCACGGTGCAAGTTGCGCGGGTTTCATCTCTCCGCTCTTGGCAAGAAAGGACAACGCCAAGCTTGCGTTGGCCGCGCTCGATTTGGTATTCGTGAGCGTGAACTCCGTCACGCACACGGACGGGCGATTGAGACGCGCCGGCTGGCTGCCTGCGTTGTCACGTGGCGCGACGAACGTCCGTTGCCGCCAGACGATGCCGTCCTTCTCGACCGTGATGACCGGCACGGGCAGCCAGCCGCCGTCCAGCCGGCGGGTGCGCTTGTCCGGCGCACCGCGGCCGAACTGCGGCCGCATTTCTCCGACGGCGGGTATCCACTGCGAGTGATCTGCGTTGATGGCGAGAGCCGCCTGCGGCAGCGACACAGGACGGAACCGGACGTTGCCCTCGCGCGAGACGATGAACTTGGTGTTGTCACCCGCCAGTGACAACATCACCGGTCCGTTCTCTTGAAAATCGTGATGCGTCTTCTTCAGCGCTTGCTCGCGCGTCTGGTCAGGCATCTCGCGCACGTGTTGAAGGACGGTCTTCTGCGCCGCGACCTTTTTCTTGTAGTCGGCGAGGCTGACGGGTGCGGGGTCGCGCGCTACGAACAATCCGTGTTCCGGAAGATAAACGCAGTCGTTGGTGAGCACGTCCTGGACCGCCACCCCGAACGCGCCGGTCGGCAGGCGGAACTGGAGCACGGTGGGGTCGGTCTTCAGCGACGTCGAGCGGCTGTAACGCACTGTCAAGTGCAGCGGCTGCGACAGCTCCCACTGCGTCGGCGCTTCGCCAACCGCTTCGCCATTGCAGATGCTGAGTTCACCGCGTGCATCCTTCGCCGGCTGGTCCGCCTGCACGACCAGCTTCACTTCGGCCCAACCTGCGCGCGAGAATGCCGACAGGCCGCGCACGACGACCGGCTTGGCCGTCACGGGAAGAATCCAGCGCACCTTGCGTGTCAGCGAATCACCCATTTTTTTCGCCGACAGTTTG
The DNA here is from genome assembly GCA_009885695.1 of Verrucomicrobiota bacterium. Taxonomy (GTDB): domain Bacteria; phylum Verrucomicrobiota; class Verrucomicrobiia; order Verrucomicrobiales; family Verrucomicrobiaceae; genus VFKE01. Next base: position 15,349 of record VFKE01000136.1, read on the forward strand.
GGACGGAACACCAACCGCTCTCCGACCACCGACATCTCGCCGGCCATCGAAACCCACTGACCTTGCCATGCGGATTCGCCGATCCATTGCTCCACGCGCACGGCGTCCGGCGCGGGCATTTGCGACGGGTCGGCGAATTGGAGGCTGAGTTCGCGCAGCAGCCGCTGGTTGAGCCATTGCAGGCCGACGCAGCCGAGGCCGTTCGTCGCCACGGGCACCGAATAGGCGCCGCCGGCGTTCGGTGCGAGGTCGGTTTCCAGAAACACATCCTCGGCGAGGAACTCTTCCGTGCGCTTGGCGCGGCAGCCTTCCTTGCGGTTCGGGTCCCACGTCGCCACACGCGCGAAGCGGGCGATGTCCACGGCAGGTTGCGCCGTCTGCCGTGCTGCGCCCGAGGCGTGCGTGAAGCGCGCGTCAGCCCAGTTTGCCGAGTCGCAGGTGATGCCGTCGCCGGCGTCACCGACCTCAAGGCGTAACTCGGCCGCGCCGTCCAGCGGCACGCGCACGGGCTTCGGCGCGTCGCTGGCGCGCATCACGCCGCTGTCGAACCGCTGCTGCCCATCGACGAAAACTCGGAATATCACACTGCCGCCACTGCCGCATGGTTGCAGGCCCACCTCGGCGTCGAAGCTGGCGTAAGCGCCGTCGAGCAGCACGGTGAGACTGCCTTTGGCGTGATGACCAATGCCTTTCGCGTAAGACTTGCTGCCGATGCGCATTGGTTCGCCCGGCTTGCCGGGCTTGTGCGCCGCGCCGTTGAGGCCCATCACACCCCAGCTTTGAGTGGTGGAAATCATCAGGCCGGGACTGTCGCTGAGGTATTCAGCGTCCGCCGGGGCCGCCAGGCACTGGGTCGTGGCGGGCCAGAGGAGTGCGCCACAAAGCAGCAGGCAGGAATTCCAGAACGGATGGTTGGTTGGGATCATGATAACACTCGCTTGAATATTTTACTGATTCTAGTTTGCTTACGTGGGTGCCGGGCTGGAGTGGCCCAGCGTGTCGCCTGTGGTATAGTGAACAGGCGGGCGGGCAACCTATATTGCGAGTAACAGATGGCCATAAGAATTTCAGATCCGAACGTTCAACTGCGCGATTGTGAAAGTTGTGACTGCATTTGGATCATCGGGCTTCGCCGAGATCAGGTGATTCCTGTAACGCTGCGATTTCACGGTCCGCCAGCGCCCGCTGATAGAACCGCACCTCGCGGATGCGCCCGGTGAAATAGTCCTGCTCGCCGCAACCAATCTTCAGCGGCTGTTTCACGATCAGGTCGTAATCCGCTGCGTTGAACGCGGCGGATTTCGCCGCCAGACGACCGTTCACGAAGAGCCGCAGTTCCCCGCCTAGGCGCACGGCGGTGAGATGTCGCCAGCCCGGACCCAGGTCCTTGTCATACGACACGCACTGCCCCGCCTGCATGGAGTGAACACTGCCGCGGATGCCGGCCGGGGCGTCTTGCGCCGCGCTGGTGCAACTGCCGATACTGGCAAACAGGCGGCCCTGAAAAACCGTCAGGCTCGTGACCCGTGTCCAGTTGTTGATTTCTTCGCGCACGGGTGCGGTCGCCGGACCGGGATTCCAACCCGGCGGTGAGAAGAACTTCCGCAGCGAAGTCCAGCCGGCCTGTTCGTCGTAGCGCGAGACTTCGCCGTGCGGAATTGCGCCGGCGTAAAGCTTTCCGTTGTAAACCGTCAGCGCGTTGATTTCGGTGCCGTCGCCGAGCCGTCCGCGGTCCAGCCACTGCTCGCCGTGCTGGTGTTCGACGACCCGCGCTTCCGGCCACATGCCGGCATGCAGCCGCCCACGAAACACTGCCAGCGAATGCACCTGCAGGAACGGCTTTAACTCGACCGGTGTGTCGCCCATCGGGGTGCCCACAAATTCCCAGCTTCGCCCATCAAAGGCGTGGACGTTCGGGTAGCCGACGAAGAGCCGGCCGTCATGCACCGCCATTGCGTGCGGATAACAGTTGCGCGGCGGTTCGGCGGGGAAGCTGCCGGCAACGCGCCATTCCGTTCCATTTTCGTGGACGAAAACCTGATATGGTCGGCCGGTCCACTGCTTCTCCCCGGCCGGTGGCAGCCCGCGATCCCCGCCCGCATAGAGCCGACCGCCGAACGTAGCCATGCAATTGATGCGCAGCATCTGCCCCGGCTGCCCGCAATCGGTCCACTTGGTTCCGCCCTCGTAGCGATAGATCCGGCCCGGCTCGTAATTGCCGGAAAAAACGCGGGTCCAATCGTAAGTGGACGTGCCCGCGTAGAGATGACTTTGATGGACGATCAGGGCCATGACACCCGTGGTCCGGCGGTTGCCCACGCGGCCGCAGTCAAACCACTCCTTGCCCCCGGCGTAGCGATAGACATGACACCAGCCGGACTCGTCCTTCGCGTCGATGGTGGCGGCGTAGAGATGGCCGTCGAACACCGTGAGCGAATTGCTCACGTAGTTGCTGGTGGGATTGGGCTGGCCGCAGTCCTGCCATTCGCCGAGCTTCGCGTTGTCGATACCGAAGCTGACGTGCCGGTCGTCGCCGGAAGACTGGTAGCCACCCGCGCTGGAATGGAGATTGAGCGTCACACCCCGGCGCAGTTGCGGGTCATACCAGCTCAACACATCGCCGAGCGTGTCATCCACGATCTTGTCCGTATGCACCCAGGCAGAGAGGGAGAAATCGCCGCGCCCCAACTGGAGGGCTTCATTCGCTGGAACTTCGATAAATGCGCTGCGGCCATTGAATGCTCCGGTCTGCAAATCCACGCCGTGATTTATTCCGTGATGCCCGCCGCCAGAGTGATCCCGGCAGTCGCCTTGTAGTTTCCAATAGCCGGCCAATCCGCGTTGGAGTTCGGCAGAAGGCGCGGCTGCCGGCGCGCCGGGCGGTTCTGCCGCGTGCAGCGACTGCAAGCTGTCGAACAGCAGCACGGCCAGCGTGGCGCTGAGGCCCTTGAGGGCTTGGCGGTGGGCGGACAATCGGTTTAGGCTGGGAGTGTTCACAAGGTGCGTTGAGTCGGGTTTGTGATTGCCAGATGGCATGGGTTTGTCAGACGGGGTGGGGGGCATGCTATCGTTTCTTCTTGTGCATCGGCTCTGCGGAACTGGTGCCGGGAACGGGCACTTCGAGCTCCTCGAACCTGCGCCCGGGAATGGGGTTCTCCAGTCCCTTGAAGCGCGCCGTCCGGTTCGTGTCCCAGTTGATCCGCTGCCAGGAAATCGGATGGAACAGTCACGCTTCATTTATCATTGGTGGCAGCCTGCGCGCGGAAGAAATCGATGCCATCCAGGACGGCCAGCGTCACATCGACGGGGGAGTGACCAGCGGCGCGTTGGTTTGCGTTTGGGCCGTCAACTCAGCCTGTTGAAGGGTGACAATAAAGATGAAGGTTGGTTTCATGGCCGAGCCGTTTATGATAGAAAGAAAAGTCGATGGCGGATAGCTGATAGTCCAAAATCTGAATATCATGCACTTGCGTGCTTATCAAGCGCTCGCCCGGAAGATGACAGATCACGACTGCACGCTCAGTTCAGCATCAGGCAGCCAGCTTTCGACCACTTGCGATCAGATTTGTTTAAGAAACGATCATTCATCCATTTGGGTGAGCGGGAACTCGTTTCTCCTATGCATCAGGCCAGAGGCCTGATCGACGTACAGGCTGGAAGCCTGTGTTACCCTGTTTTTCAACAGGCTGTTAGTAATAGCCCTTTTTGGCTAGCGCCATACGCTCACGCTCGAGGTCATCAAGCATTTTGCTCAATTCCCAGCGGCATTGCTTCATTTCCTCGGTTTGCGCAGGATATTGGGAACCATATCTTTCCACCACGACGCGTATGCGCCGGATGGCAATCGTGAGATCGGTGATCTTGGCATACTCATCCCGGGTGCCGCGATTTTCCGTGATGATCTGCCCAATTTCCTGAGTGGAGCGTCGCATGAAGGCGATGGCGTTCGGCAGGGCTTCGATTCCGCCCTGAAGATCACCATCGGAGTTGAGCCGGGGAATCCTTGGCATCAACACATCAGGCTTTCGGGGCAATACCGCCTGGGGCAGACTCGAAAGGCCACCACCCTTGTCATCAATCAGACTCGGCGTGATGAAGAGCATCAAGTTCTTGTGATTCTTTGACTTGGTTTGCGTTTTAAAGAGCCAGCCGAAAAGAGGGATTTTGTTGACGACCGGAATCCCCTGGTCAGTCACCTGCTCCTTGGCTTCATCAAGCCCCCCGATGGCCACGGTGTAGCCGCCGCTGACTTCGACGGGGGCGCTGTAAACACGGGAGGAGGCGACGGGATAGGGGTTGCCCTGGATGAAAGTGGTGCTGATGATGCTGGAAACGGTGATGGCGATGTTGAGGTTGACCTTGTCGTTGGTCATTTTTTTCGGCAAGATGTTGATCACGGTGCCGATCGGCAGGTAGCTGATGGCTGCGGTGGTGGCGGCGCCACCGGTCACACTGGTGGATGATGAGCCGCCAAGAACGGGCTGGTTGATGACGCTGCGCAGAACGACCTCGCGGTTGTTGGTGGTCACCATCCGCGGGTAGGACACCGAGCGCGTCTGGCTGTCGTTGAGCAGGGCGCGGAGTTTCACATTCACATCCTGCGCGCTGAGCACTGCCGCCATCGGCGCGGCGAATTTTTGCCCGGTTTTGGCGAGATCTCCGACGCTGAGGAGATTCGAAAGATCGGTGCGAAAGCCGCCGTCGATGTTAGGAACATTGGTGGTGGTGACAGTGGTGGTTCCGCTGGTTGGATCCGTAACAACGGTGTCCACCTTGCGGAAATTGCCCGAGGATCCAAAGGTCCCGGTCCAGTCGAGGCCGAATTCAGAAGAGGGATCGCGACTCGTTTCGAAGAACTTCACTTCGATCGCGATTTGCGGCTGCGGCTTGTCTGCGGCCAAGAGAAAGCCTTCCACCCACATGTGCTGCAGTCGCGTGGCGACAACATAGAGCGTATTGGAGTCGGACTTCCAGATCACCTTGGGTTTGCGCACGCTCCCATAGGTGTCAGTTGGAGACCCTGATGACGAGACATCAGACCCGGAGGTCGCTGGTCCTGAAATCCCGGATGATCCCGATCCACCGTCCGTGCCGATAGACTCGAGGGGAAGATCAAGAATGGATCGGATGTCGTTGACCAGTTCACTTTTCTGCGTGCGAAAGGTATCACGAGCTCCTTGCAGATCGATCCCACTGCCTTGGGCACCTCCCGATGAGCCACCCATGCTGTCGGAGGTGCCACCACCAGATGCGCTCCCACCACTGGAGGTGCCGCCGCCGCTGGACGAATCACTGGAAGTTGATTTGGTGATTTTTTCAAATGCATTGTGTTTGACCTCGTAGGCGCGACCAAACAACTCCCGGTCGTCAGCAGGACGGATATACCAGATGCCGCCATCAATGACGAGTGCCAGGCTGTTGGCCTTGCAGAGTGTCTCCAGCGCCTGGAATGGGCTTGCCGTGAGCGAGAATGTAATCAGTTTCTCGCCTTCAGGGCTGCCATCAGGCAGGGAGAAAAAAGAAACCTCGCAGTCCATGGCGAGGAAGCGGATCACATCGCTAAGCAGCGCCTTGGAGAACTCATAGAGTCGTGCGGGCTTGGCCCGGAGTTTTGTGGCTTCCGCTTCATACTTGGGCGAAGTGACGCGGGACTCGAGTTGCTGAGCGCGGAGTCCCTGCGAAAGCGCCACGAAAAAGAAGAGGGCAAATAAGCCGATACTGAATTTGCAGCGCAATGGTAATTTCATATCCCGATTAACGATAATACTAAAAATTATAGTTCCTTCAACTTGATAGTAAAGACATATTATATATTTTTAACGAGATTCCCAACTTTGTCATCTAACAGCCTATTGAAAAACGAGGTAACACGGGCTTCCAGCCTGTGATGTTGATCAAGCCTCTGGTCTGATGCGCAGAAGAAACGTAGGCGCCACGCCTATCTCCCTATGAAACGACAGGCTGGTGCGCAGCCGTGAAGCGAACCCTGTCGCACACTCCGCCAGGATGGCCGAGTTACTTTTTCAACAGGCTGCTAAGGAAACGCTGAACAAAAAGTAGAAGCGACACCCTCGTCGCTTGCGGCACTTGGATTACACGGTGGCGTCGCTTCTACTTGCGATTAATCAGCGCTTCCCTAATGACACTGCCAAATTTTTTGGGGTGCGCCGACTGGGCTGGCTTTGCCTGTTCCAGGCACTTGAACTCCAATATTCTGTTACACCCAAGAGCTTTCGAATTTATGGATTGCCTTTTCTATGAGCGGTCCACCCTGTCGGGTCGCGGCTATTTATTTTTCTGCAATCTTTGTTAGATCAAAGCTCATGTCACCGACCGAAAGCAACTTGAGTTTGAGATCTTTTTTCACGTTAAACACCAGCACCTGCTTGTCCCAAACTTCCGGTTGGTAGCCAGCCTTGAAGGGTTTGGAGAGCACGGCTGTGCGACTTGTCCCGTCAGCATCAACCATGCTGGCACTGGCAGACATTTTGTAGTCTTCGAAGGTGGTGGATCCCGTTACCTTCAGTGTGATCACTGCCATTTCATAACCGACGCCCGCGCATACGACATAAGACATTGGGCGGCGGCGGATATTGCTGCATCCTTTCGATTGAAGTAACGGTCAGGGAGATTTTCCCGGCCACCTTGCCCTTTTCGGCAGCGACCGGTGACGCGAGGAAAGCCGCAGCGAAGAACAACGCAGCGGCCAGACTTCCGCTCGGAACCCGGATCAAGCGCCTGGTTTTATCGTGTTTTTTTTCATGGTAATAATCATGAGGTAATACAAATCAATATTCCTTAACTATCTGATATGCCAGAAATTTATGCGTAACCCACCCGATATCAACCATGATGCCCTGAAAACAAAAAAATGCTAGTATTTATTGCAATTATAGTTTCATTGGCCTATAATTGTGATAATCACCTGATTCTGCATGAACTCGCCAATTCCGATTTCACGTCCAGCTACCTCCCGGACTGGGTTTTCAGTCATTGAGGTCTTGGTTTGTGTGGCTGTGATTGTCCTTGCCGCCACCGTCGTAATCAGATTGTCAACTTCGGTCAAGACCAATGTTCAATCCATCAAACTGACATCGGACGTTCAGAAACTGAATGAAGTGGTGTCGGTTTACCTGGCCAGTGGAGGCACGATCACCGGCACCACTCCGCAGGCTGTGCTCGACCAGCTCAAGACGGTCATCACCTCATCGCAGGCCACGCAAAATGTCGGAGTCATGACCGGCCGGGGCGTTGACAAGCGTCTCATTGCCTTGATGCAGACGAATTCAGAGACAAGCAGTTCAGATTACCGCGCCCTCTGGGACAGCACCAACAAAAAATTCTACACCTCAATCTCTGCTGGCACGCAAGGGGTCTCCAACTTTGCGCTCGACGATACTCTCGCCGCTAATGCCGTGAGTTATGACGCCAACCGGACGCAATCGAGTGTCACCTATAACAGCACTGCCGGCTGGGTCTGGTCACCGGGCGTCTATGCGCCAGCGTCATTTATTGACCCCGCCAACCAGATCATTCTGGACCAGGAGAACAAATACAATCCTCTGCTCCCCACTTCAGGTTCCGGCGGCGCTAGCTCAGGAGGGATCCCAGCCCTGCCCGCTCCAATCACTACACCTAGCAGTGCCGCTTTCTGGCCTTCACTGTTCCCGAGTTCCATTTACATCAATCCCAACGGGGCACCCGATGGATCCAGCATCTTGAAATACCAAGTGAACGGCGGGGCCTGGACGATTTACAATGGCCCCTTCCCCGTCCAACCAGGCAGCACGGTTATATCCAGAAATTTCACCACCGATCCTTCCATTTATCTGGACAGTCCCTTGGTTGTGGAGCGTTTCTATTTGCTCGCGACAAATTTCAGCGGGAATGTAAACGCCTATTGGTCAAATCAGACCAATTTTAACGGCAATGATGTTGCCGTGAGCGGCTCGCCCGGTCAAACAGGGGCACCATCGGTGTTCGTCTTCAACCAATTTGGGGCGTTTACCAACGAAACAGCCTCATTCAACACCGTTTCAGCCAACAGTCTGTTCTCACTAGGCCATCTTGTTTACCACAATGGAAACATCACCGGCGCCTATCTGAACGGGGAATACATACCGGTGAACGGCACCACGCTGCTTACCCTCCATCTCGATATCACACTGACACAGCCCGCAGGTTTCTCGGGCAGTGCCGAAGTCAACCTAGTCATCGAATCCGCTGCCGACGGCAATTCAGCAAAACTAGTTTTAATCAATCCAGTAACCACATTCACCTTTCTCTATGGCGGTGTCACATACACGCTCCATTGTCAGTTTGATGACGTTGACGTTGAAGGTAGCACTCATTTGATGGGCGCGTTTGTCGGGACGCTTCCCCCGCTTTAAATCGTAGAAAAGCACATAGCCGTGACTCAAGGCTACGTCAGCAGCACCCCTCCCTGATCGGTTAAATAACCCTATAAAAAGGAAAATAGAAAAACCCATCTTTGTGAACGCCGTGGTCTGATAAACAAAGGGATGAGGCGCATGGCCGCACTGGTGAAGGCTCACCCGCAGGATGAGAGTCTTTTTGAATCTCTAATACCAATTACCGTTTAAAATCAGCGTTACTGTGAACGGATGAAGGTGGTGGCGGATGTCCCATACGCCTTCTGTTTTGAACCATTTCTTGGAGGGGAATGGATGCCCCTCCCATTTTTTGTTTTACTGAATCTTGATTCCAAGTGGTATAATACCACGATTAGTTGAAAAAGGTCTTCATTTTAATTGGATAACACGTTTACTTGAGAGCGGATCCAGCCCCCGCCAACCAGAGAGCGCCCGCGCCCGGGGTTCTCCCACAGAGGGCGCAGTTCCGACTCGATGGCATCCACCATCTGGCGCAGATCGCCAACGACGTGGTTGCCCGTGGCGTCCTTGATGAGGTCTCCGATACGCTCTTCAGAGCATTTTTCAGAAAGACGTAGCCGCATCTCGTAAGAGTGCGGGAAGAAGCCACGGCAGCCAACGGAGCCTCCCTATTTTCCGCGTTCTCACGAACGCGGCTACGAGCGCGGCTGCGAAATTATTTATACCGCTCTAAACCTAAAAACGGAGCTGATAGTGAATAGTCGATAGCTATTAATCCGGCATGTGGATAGCGCACACCGCTCACTGGTTAAAGTCAATGCAAACGCATGTCCTATCATGGTGCCGGATTAATAATAGCCTGATACTGAGCTGAGTGAATGGGCATCCGCCTTACACTCCGAAACACCGCCTTAACTAAGCGCCATTCCACGCAGACCCCTTTTCACGTGCTTATGGTATTATTCGTTTGGGATTTCTACAGCCTCAGCTGTGCCATATATCTCAAGGGGATTTCAGCCTCCAGCCAAGGCTGCAACCCCGTTGGGCATGCGCGTCAAGTTAAGGCCTTTTCCCTCTTAGCATGGGCTTTTGTGGCTTGATGCGACGAAGAACAAACGTGTCTCGGTCCTCGATGAGCCATTCCATTTCTTC
>VFKE01000001.1 GCA_009885695.1 Verrucomicrobiota bacterium
AGAGATGCGGTCTTTTTGGGTATGATGTCCGGACTCGGGTTCGCATTTTCTGAGGGAGCCGTCTACACCATCAATTCGGCTGCCGAAATGGTGGCCGTCAACATGGGTAGCACTCTTGAAACCTTGAAGGCTGCGACGAGCGAAAAGCATTTTCTTGCACAGCTTGATAAACTGGGCCCCGACCTCGTAAAGCTTCAACTCTATGGTTTTGTGGTCCACATCGTGCGACTCATCAGCCTCCCCCTTCTTCACGGAGCCTGGGCTGGGTGCGTGGGTTGGTTTGTCGCCAGAACGAATGCCCTAAGCTCCTGGCACAGCGTTGCGATTGGAATCCTCATCATGGGTATCCTCCATGGCATGTATGACGTGATTGTGGCAGGGTTTATGGGACCCGGACTTGCCAGCGCGATTCTGTCCCTGATTATCATCATTTTCTCCATCCTGCTCTTCGCCTCGCATCTGCTCGACCGTTCTGGGGCACAGGCACTCCCTGCAAAGGATCTTTCTAATCCCGCATCGTAACGACAATGGCACTCCAACGTCTCCCCTGTCTTGTCGACTGTATCAGTGGCGACCATGTGGTGGTCGAGAAGGTTCCGTTTACTGTGGGAGGAGCCGAGTCGAGCAACTGGCGTATTGTCGAGGACGGCATGCCGGACGAGGTGTTCTCGCTTGCTTGGAAGAACTCTGGATACTGGCTTTGTCCTGCACCGGGTGTGCCCGTATTATTAGACGGTCGCGCAATCCATACGGAGTCACCAGTCAGCCTTGGTAATGACCACAGCCTGACAGCGGGCGGCCAGTTTTTTCTGCTCCGCCTGACATCCGCGCCATCTGACTGGCTGAACCACATACGTCCCCAAGAATGGTATGTGCACGATTTAACGACGAGCCATAGCAGTGGACCGTTCCCGTGGTTTGGCCTCGGCGAACAGATCCGGCTTGCCGCTGATCCGACCCAGACCCTGGTTCATTGCGGGGGTATGATCATTGGATTTTTTGCAAGCCAAGTCCTCTCTGCAAAAGCCGCGGTCGCATCAGGACCTCCTTCATCTGTAACAAGCCAGTCCTCGGGATCACAGCCAACGCCACCTCCCGAAGATGCCGAGATCAACGCCGAGCATGGCGAGTTCACTTGCCCGGTATGCTGGCTCAAGTTTGATCGTGGGGACGTCATGAATGTTGCGGTGCATGCCTCCCTGCGCGGCGATCCCATGCTGGGTGAGGCGGCGATGCAGCGATTCTTCGCCACCCGCTACAATGACAGGGGCCAGGCTCTGGATGCGTTGAACCTCCCGACAACCGACCTAGCGTGCCCTCATTGCCGTCGCAAGCTGCCTCCAGGTTTCCTTGATACCACACACCATATTTTTTCAATCGTCGGCGCTCCATCTTCGGGGAAGTCCTACTATCTGAGCGTTTTGGTCAAGCTTCTGCAACAGAACCTCTTTCAGAAATTCAATGTTACCTTCAGGGATGCAGACCCTTCGGAAAACGTCATCCTCACCCAGATGAAGACCAGCCTTTTCTCGGCCGGAACTCCGCAGGAGGCCTACCTCGCCAAGACGGACCTCGAAGGGGCACTTTACGAAACGCTCCCGCGCTATGGGCGCAAGGTGAAGCTCCCCAGGCCGTTCACCTTCCGGCTGTCTTCAGCGGACGATGCATCGCGTGAAGCATCCATCGTTTTCTATGACAACGCTGGAGAGCACTTTGAGCCTACCCGCAACAGTTCGGATTCACCCGGTGCTCAGCACATCGCAGTAGCCTCTGGAATTTTCTTCCTGTTTGATCCACTGCACAGTGCTGAATTCCGGGCCCGTCTGAACGGGGTAATGGATCCGCAGATGGCAATCCAGCGCATGGATCAGCAGGATGTCATCCTGGCGGAAAGTGAAGTGCGCATCAAAACCATCCTCGGGCTCGATGCCAAGCAACGTGTGCTCACACCCCTGGCCTTCATGGTAGGGAAGTGTGACACCTGGGTAAAAACTCTCGACTCCGATGCGCTCCTGCCCTGCAGCGTGGATGGAAGGGTGCAGCTTGGAAACCTCAAGGCAAACTCCGCCCGGCTCCGTGAATTCATGATGGAGATTGCGCCTCAAGTCGTCGCCAACGCCGAGGCCATCTCCAGTAATGTCATGTATTTTGCCGTCAGTCCACTCGGTGCCTCCCCAGTTGAATTCCTGGATCGGGATGGTTCGATGAAAATCGGTCCCGACCCGAAAAAGCTCAACCCGATCAACGTGGACGCGCCCACCCTCTGGGTGCTTTCGCAGTTGATGCCTGATTTAATACCCTCGACCGAGGACTAGGGACATGGCCTGGCAGCTTATTTACACCAGCGCTCCGCGTCTCCTTGATGCGGGTCGTTCCGGTTTTGGGACAATCGCCCGACATCGCGATATTCCATCCTTGCTGGTCCAGGCTGTTGAGCGAGTCAGCCAGTTTGCCCGGCTTCCCGGGATGAATCCCGACCGTGTCATTTACAGCCATCGGGTCATCCAAATCTCTTCATCGCGTTACCATGTCCTGAGCATGATCCGCAGCGCGGGTGCTGATTACACCGGGCGGACCAATCACATTGCCCATCACCTTATTGCGACGAATCGAGAGGCCACTGAATGCGCCGCCGCTGGAATTACTCCAGCGGATATTCTCCTGAAATATTCCTGGCTCGCCGGTTGGACAGAACCGCCCCGAAGCCTGGGAGCCCCGGAGGAAGTCCACCTCGCCGGCGTGCCCGCCTATCCGTTGCCGGATTCGGTATGGGCTCCGCTCACAGGAAATCCTGACCATGCCTGGCTCCTGATTACTCATCCTGCGGGTCGCGGGTGCTACGTTAAGGCAGCATCCGGCATCGACTTCAGACTCATCTTTTTGGAATCACTCCGGGGTATGGCTGGAAGTGCCTGGCAGCCCACCTTCATCACATCCCTAGAAACCACGGATGAGGCGGGTGACTTTCGCTGGATTGCCCTCGAAGAGGGCTCGCCCCCTGCGGCAACTGCGGAGAATTCGGGTCGCATCATTCTGGATTTGACCCGGCCCGCGACGCTGCCTAAACCCGAAGTTCCGCAACAAGCTGCAGCATCTCCTGCAACAACTGCACCATCCGGCCCATCTGTTGTGCATCTGCAGCGCAGTGATGCCAAACCATCTTCGACGCGGCATGCAACGCCTTTTGTAGAACGGGAGGACATGCCACAAGTTAAAAAACAGCGCGGGCTTGGGTCGTCGCCTTGGGACCAACCTGCTGGCACAAAGCCAACTCGCACTAGTTCCCCAAAATCTAACAACTTTCCGTATATCATCGCAGGTGCGGCTGCTGCTCTTATTTTGGTCATGGGACTCATACACAGTAACCACAAACAAAATAAAATAGACGCTGTCGCGCAAGAAAAAGCCAAAGAGCAGGCAGCACTGCAAGCTAAAAACGATCGCAAGGCAACCATCAGGAAATCATTACAGGGAGATCCAACGAAGTCATCGACTATCGACATTTTCTTTGACGACTCGACAATTACTGAAATTGAAGAAACACGTGAACCTGTCGAAGTAATTGAGAAGTTTTGCACGACCGCTAAAGAACTTGTTGAGGCATACAAGGCAGCCGAATTTCAGAAGCCTATAGATCTGACCGCAAGCACTCCGAGCATTACGATTATTAGACTAAAACGATTGCAGGAACACCGGAACGAGCTTCGTGATTTGCTTTCAAATATTTTCAAGACTGAAATACCCGACAAACCAATCGAGGCAGTGAATTTGAAAAAAACGATAGATGCTGAAATTAAGAGGTACGTTGCAACTATTGACGCGGCAACCAAGAAATTCCTGGTCGACTTGAGTAATGCTACAAATGCGGCCATACCTGATGGGTGGGTTCCTGACAAAGCGACAATCGAAAAAACAATTAGCGAGTCGATTAATGCAAAATTTATTAGTAGGCTTAAAGATCAGCTGCATGCATTAACCGATTCGACTGATAAGCCAGCAGTGGTCGCGAAAGAATGGAGAAATGCCCTTACGAATGCAGGAATCAGTATATCTGACATTGAGGTTCTCCTCACTCCAATGACGGAAAAATTAAAGACCCCACCCCAACTGGAGATCACCATGCGCGCGGTCGAAGGAAAAAAACCAGAGACCAATATTCCAAATAACAACGCCCCCGTTAAGCCGGAACCGAAGGTCATGTATTGGTTTGTTGATCAGCTTGAAAAACTTCATATTCCGATTCCTCACCCTTTTGATATCGGCGTAAAAATTGGAAATAATAGCGAACGCAAACCGTTAATTGAGAATAAAATTGAAGTTGGTGCCTATGCATTTAACGCAATAGATCCCGCATTGTTCAAAATTTCAGATGGGCATCTCGAAGCAACAACAGATGCAAAGAAAAATTCAGACTTAACGGTAGCTGGACAGCTTGTTTTTGATTATAAAGTTATGACGCATAATAGTGATTCTCCAGATTTAATACGAACATACGTATTTTTCATTGGAAGTCAGTATAATGTAGTGAACTCACCCCTTATTGCTGAATACGCTGAAGTTACGATGCGGTCGGGCGGCAAACTTGAAAGTAACATCCTGAAGAGAATTGATCCGAGCAATTCTGATTTAAAATTGGTAATAAAGATTACAAGCGGTAGTGACATCAGTAAACACTTGCAGGGGCGACTGCTTAATATTACACGTCGTGAAAATGAGTGGACCCTTGAGAATACGGATGGGGCTAAGCCTGCACCTATTAACAATCGGGAGTTAGTTCAAACAATCCTGACCCAAGTCAAGACTATCATGAAGCCTCTGCCCATTGTCGAAAATTACAAAAAGGTAGAAGATAAAAAGCAAGATGAAAAGAATTCAGCAAAGATAAAAGCACAGAAAGAAGAGCTGGAAAAGCAGACAAAGATACAAGGTGATAATCTACAAGCGTTAATCAAGGATTTAAAAGAAAACCGCGAGAGATACCGTTTACTTCTTGTTAAGGAAAATTGTGATCGGCTTATTACTGAAGCGGAGAACATTAGCAAAAAAGACAATACAAGAGCTAAGGACTGGATGAATGATTGGATTAGGAAGACTGAAACGAATGAAACCACTTTGAATGCGGCTAATAAGGCCAACATTGCAGCAGCGCAGAAAATTGCGGATCATCCATTACTAGGCGGTTCTAACCGAGATGCTCCGGAAGAAACTGCCAAGCTTTATGGCTCAGTGCCTGAGACTGGAGGTAGCCCAAAAGCACAACCAAGAGAGATTCTCATTTGTGAATTGAAAATTAAGTTCAAATAACAAGTCATGCGTGAAGTCATCCGTCTCGTCCAAGATATCCGTTCCTTTCTGTCCGGCACCCCGGGCAGTCCTCCAGCGGAGGCTCTCGCCCCTACCTACGCACGATTCCGCGAAGAGGCTGCCAACCGCCTGGAGGCCTGTGCTGCGATGCTGGAAAAGGGAAGCGACTACCAAGTCCTGCAGCTGGCGGAGACGGAACCGCCATTGCTAGACATGGTGGCGGATCTCTCGTTTGCTGAAGAACCGAAGTGGGTCGCCCACTGCGGTGAACATCAATTGTCTGTCCCCCGTCCCATTGATGCCAAGGCGGTCCAAGCCCTGAATAATATCTACAACAAGGGCATTTCCGCGAACAGCCCGCTCTACCGCGACTATCGGGCCGCAGTATCCTCGCGCAACGAGGACAAGGCTTTCCAGATCATCCGCAGCATCGCTCGTCTCAACCCTTCCGATGCCGACGCCAAGGCAGAGCTTGAACGAGTGCGGAACAAGAAGATGCTGGCCAAGCTAGAGGACCTCAAGCCGCTACTCGCCGCAGGCGACAGGGATGCCGTGACTACTCTGGTTGAGGAAATCGAAGAACTGTCTACCGAAGACAAGTTGACGAGACACGAGGTCTACAACGAGGCTGCAGCGATCCGAAAGGACGTGATGCGAAAGAGGGGTGAACGGGAGTCAGCCACTCTCCTCGATACTTCCGAGCAGCAGAAGAAGGATGGCGACTGGAAGGGCGTCAGTGTCAATGTCACTCGGATTCGGTCGCTGGAGAATGAACGGCAGATCGTTTTCACTCCCGATCAGGCGGGCCGCCTGGCAGCGCTGGAGCGTTATGTAGAAAGACAGCGCGAAGATGCCAGGGAGCAAGTGGAGTTCAACCGGGTGCTGTCCGCCTTCAGCAACTATGCCGAAAAGGTGGACACCCGCCTGCTGACCGCCGCCACACTCACCCTGACGGAAGCGCAGCAATTAGAGGCTGGCTTTGCCGAGCAGTGGAAAAAGGTGGAACTTTACCAACGCGAGGTTCCGGCGGGCGAGCTGGCCCGGCTTCAAGGAATCGGTGCCGCTATCCGACTGGAAGCGGGTCGTCTCCGTGGGGCGAAGGCCGCCAAGAGGTTCAGTCTGGCTGCAATGGTCACGCTGTTGCTCTGCGCCAGTGCATGGGCGGGGTATGCGACCTGGCGGGCCTACCAGTATGTCGAGCAGCTGGAGGGCCTATATTCCCGCAAGATGGCGGGTGCTGCTGGCAAACTCGTTGAAGAAATCCCAGGGACGGCTCCATGGGGTGCCACGGCCGTGCCTGCCCTAAGTGGGAAAATGGAAGAAATCCGGCAATGGGCGAAGAACGAACAAAAGCACATGGATCTGACGGAATCGCTCCTCGCGGACCTGGAGAAAGCCGGAGGCGACCAATATGCCGGAATGGAGGCGGCAGTATTGCGGCAAAAAGTCGCGGCGACTTCAGAACATGTGCAACGTCTCGCGGCAGACCTGAACACCAGTAAAGACCGCCTAGCACAGGTGCAGAACAAAGTAGATCAACATTTCACGGCCCTCCGGGAAAAGGCCACCACCAATGCCGAGACACAGATTGCGGAACTCTCCAAGCTTGCTGAGGTGCTTTCCTTCGAGCGCCCCGGCACTGAGCTTTCGAGCGCACTGGCGGCAATCGATCCAAAGCTACAGGAAATCGAGAAACAACTGGGAGGGGAGATCCCGGAACTTCGTATGCCCCCGGAGATCGAGGCTGCTGCCAACAAGCTCCGGGGCCAGGTCGCGCCCTTTCTCAAAGAGTTGGCAGAGCTCCGGAGGATAACCCAGGCAATGACAGATGCGGACACGCTTGATGATTACAAGGCCGCCTTGTTGGATTACTCAAAACTTCGGATCGTCGAAGCCGGAGCCTCTGCACCAATGCTGGCGAATTTTCCATCGCCGGACTGGATGGCGTCGGAAATCCTTTTTGGCGGTAACGTCAGTTCATGGGAGGCGGTGAAAAAAGATACCACGACAGGCTCTACGTTTCGTCCGGATGAAGTCTTGAACGAAGAACTCAAGGAACTGCTAAGCCTTCGGGATGACCCCATGCTGAACCAGATATGGGAAGTCGTGGTGACCAAGCTCCAAACGGAAAAATCCCGCATGGTATGGAGCAAGGGCAAGCCAAATGAAACAACGAACAGCATTGACAAGCGGTGGGCGGGATCCTTCTACGATCCTGCAGATATGGCTCTCAAGCCCGTATTTATTGATGGGAATATTATCATGAAACAAATCAGCGAAGGCAAGAGATCGGGGGAATTCGTTGCCTCGATAAAACCAAATGCCAACCAACGGTTCATGGCCTCTCTGAAGATTAATCGAATCACGGATCCAAACGGCGATCACTTCGAGACCCCTCTGCTGCAAGTTCTAGATGGAGTGCTCCAGTCCACCGAGGGGAGCGTGCTCGCCAAAGCCTACGTCTACCAGAGAATCTGCCGCATCATCAAGATTCGACCTTACCCATGGGGGCTGCACTATTGTCCCGTTTTGGTCGAGGACATGACAAAACTGAACACTCTTCTTTACGGTCGTTCCCTCCACAGTGATGACTGGATGGTCCCCGACGTCAGAACTCGACTGGAGCCGGCGCTCACGCTGTTTCTCAAGGGAGCCGCGAGCCATCCCCCTTATCTGACAACGGCTGGGAACTATCGACAGTTGGCCATTGCTGTCAGGACTGCGGGTATCAATTACGTGGGATACCTCGATGATAATCTTCAGCCACATGTGAAATCGAAAGGAATCGCTGCTAGTAGACTGTGTGCGATCGCAGAGCGCGGCGGCGCCCCCATCAACCTCCCTTTTGAAAATGGACAGGCGAAGCCAAATGCTTTGAAGTCGGCCCAGAAGTGGTCTCCGCTGTTCTTGATTCCGATTGACTACGATGAGGCTACCGGGCGCATTCGCAGCAGCGCGGGCGCTGGCTTTCCAGTGCAACAGACACAGCCGGGGAACGCTCCAAAATCGCCGTCACCTTTCAAAACACCCGTAGAGAATTCAGCATCCTCCTCTCCGAAACCGAAGACGTCGCCGTCCGAGCAAGCTAACGCAGATCGCGAAATCAATCGTCGACTCCAGCACGCGCATGAAGCCGAGGTTGCCATCGGCAAGGGCGACAAATATTACACCGGGGGCAATTACGAGCAGGCGCTGAGTGAATACAAGACTGCACTCGACCTGCTGCCCGAGGCACCCGCCACTCAGGCCCTGCGCGATGCTGCCACGGTGCGTTATTGTGATGCCGCTGTCGAACTTGCTCGCCAGAGAGCCAAGTCCGGACGCTATGACGATTCGCGCACATTGCTTAAGGATGCACTAGCCCGCAAACCAGATCATGCCACCGCGCTTACCCTGTTCAAGCAACTCGCGAATGCAGGGGCTGCTGAGCCGCAGAACATCAACAACACTGCGAACGCCGAACGCGCGCTGATGGAGAAAATGCAGCGCATTACTTTTCCCCTGGTCCAGTTCACAGCGTGTAGCGTTGAAGAGATTGTCGAATTTCTCCGCATCAAAAGCAAGGAACTCGATACCATGGAGCGTGATCCTGCCAAGCGTGGTGTGAACATCATCTTGCGTCAGGGTGCTGCTCCATCCACGGCGGCGATCACTCTTGAACTGCGGGATGTCCCAATGGTGGAGGTTCTTCGCTACGTCACCGAACTTGCGGGTATGAAATTTAGGGTTGAGCCCTTTGCAGTTCTTGTCGTTCCAGTGTCCGACGTGGGCACCGAGCTATTCACGCGCACTTTCAAGGCTCCGCCGGATTTCCTGAGTTTCGGTGTCGCGGCGGGTGGTGCTGCTCCGCCCGACCCATTTGCCTCCAAAGTGCCTCGTGCTGGCAGTGGCAGAAGTTCATTGCCGACTAAGGAGACGGCGATGGCAGTCCTCGTCGCTGCTGGCATTCCCTTCCCTGATGGTGCTTCTGCGACGTTCATTTCCGCGACGTCCCAGTTGATTGTGAAAAATACCCAACCAAATCTGGATGCAGTTGAGGCTTTCGTGAACAGCCTGCTTAAAAATAGGACCAGATGAGTATTAATACCTCATCCCCCCTGCATCTCTGTTTAGAGCATTACAGTGGTGGTGGCGAGCTGCCCTTACTGCTGAAAAATAATGGCTGATTTTCAGTAATCGCTTTCAAACCAAACTGTAGTCCTTGGTCGATGATGGCCTGGCGGAACAGTCTACAGATATCGAACGAGTCTGGATAGGCGTAAATACTGACATAGACTCCTTCGCCTTTTATCGCGGAAAAGAGGCTGTCAATTTTCTCGCGGTCCGCAGTCACAGACCATCCCTTCGCTAGGATGGGCTCGCAGCGGGTCGAATCATCGTCTGAATCTGTCCTGGTGATATCCGGGTTCTTGGAGAGATTCGCTAGTAACAGCGGATAAACCTTTCCGTGTCTGACAATCACTGCAAATGGAATCAGGTCCGACGAATGTTCACGAGGAAAGCGCATTTTGATCGTTCGGGATTCCGACGCGTTGTGACGATCTTTTTCGAGGCTTTGCCTCCTTTGCTCCAATTGAGCGATTTGCTCATCCATGGCAGGAATCATGTTGTTCATCGATTCAATGTCCTGCTGGATGGCACGTTGGTCTGCCTTCAACTGCCTAATCTGCAGACCGGGATCAATGGAAATGGCAACTGCCGATTTGGCGATGGTTTTATCCAGTTCCTCAGTCTGGTTCTGGAGACTTTCCAGTATTCTCCTAAGGCGTTC
Organism: Verrucomicrobiota bacterium; assembly: GCA_009885695.1. Classification (GTDB taxonomy): domain Bacteria; phylum Verrucomicrobiota; class Verrucomicrobiia; order Verrucomicrobiales; family Verrucomicrobiaceae; genus VFKE01. The sequence continues at coordinate 10,076 of VFKE01000001.1, forward strand.
CAGTTCAGTGAGCTTCTCCCCTCGCTCCGGAGTCAGGGGAAGCGGGCTGTCACCAAGCATGGCGTTTAATTTCTCTTTTTCACCTTGGGCCATCTTCAGGCGGCGCTCTAAGAGCTCCTTGGTGGGGCTGGCCTTTGTCTGACCGTTATCCGGAGGGGCTTGAGCCAGCAAGGCTGTGATGCAGGCCACAAGCACAATGACCCCAAATGTGTTGCACATCGGACCCAAGAGAAGGTCAAGGCTGCTAGAAGGCGTGTTGGGCTGGCTCATCACTTGGAAAATTCAAATCGGACGTCCTCGCCGAGCAAATCGTAACCCACTTCAAAGCCAGCATTCTTTGCCGTTTTGACATAGTCGTTAAACTGGTGTGCTGCTGAAGGCCTGAAAAACAGGACTACAAATTGATCTGATGATTTCAGCTTCTTTAGGCTATTCGGAAAATCGAGAACACTGCCTTCAGCGGCGGTGGTTTGCGTGTCAAACCGCGTCATTTTAAAGCCTTCACGGTTCACGTCGACAAGGACTGGTTCTTTGGTCGTGCCTGAGATTTCCGGAATCAGTCGGAGCACGCCCTGCTGGTTTTTCTCCGCCATCAGCTGTGATTCCGCAGACCGGACTGCGCGTGTCGCATCAGCCAGCCGCTTTTCACCTTCTTGCACAATTGACTTTAACCGGTCACTCTCAGCGATGATCCGCGCTGACATCACGCTCATGCCCTTAATCTCGCCGGCAATTATGGCATCCGCAGGGTTGACGATCATTTGCCCGGCCTTTTCCTGACGAGCCTGATTCGATTGCCCATAGACAGCGATCTGGCTGCGAAGACTCGCCTCCTCAGCTTCGATGGAGGCCAGGGAAGGCGTGTAACCTGCGGTATTCCCCATTGTAGCCAGCCTCGAGCGCAGTGCTGAAACGTCAGAGAGCGTCTGATCGAGACTCTGGGACAAGATTCCCTCGGCCTTCACATCGTGGCTGCCTTCCAACGCCCCGTCATCGATTTGCAAGCCCAAGGTCAAGGTGACCATGATCATGACTCCGATCATCGAGGTGAGGATGTCCTGAAATACGAAAAACGTGACTTCAGGCGGTGCCGCGAGTCTATGAAATCGGGAGACCATAAAGTTTTCTCATTCCGATTTTAGGCGCAAACGGGCGGAAATGCTTTTGTGACAATAATCACTGCATGCATCAAGGAAGGTTGCCTCCCGCGTCTGTAAAAACGTAGTGCGCATGTGAATGATCAGGGCGGCGAGCAAAGCCACGAGAGTGACTTCAAATGCTGTGGAAAGGCCCGCGGTCACCCCCTGCAGAGATTGCTTAATGCCGGACAGCTCCCCGCTGGCTTGGAGAGTGAGCCCGAAGCCGGCAATGGCCTGGCTGAGCCCTATAACAGTTCCAATGAAACCGAGCACCGGAGTCGCCCAGATGAAGCCATTCAACAAAGTGTAGCCGGACGCGAACTGTGCCTCGTCATTTGCAGACTGAGTCGCGAGGATGCTCGACACATCGCTCACCTGGCCGATGTTCCTAAGATTCGACAACGCCCGCTCGACTCGGTTGAGAAGGACAAAATTCGCCGGATTGTCCACAAGTTGATGCACCCGGTCCAGAACATGCCTGGCTGTGGAAGGCGTCAACTCGAAGTCTGGAGTCTGTGGCACCGCTTCTAAATTCAATGCGCGCGCTTGAAGGGAGAGTTTTCGGGACTTGATCCACAACATCGCCATCGCCCAGAAAAAGAGAAGCATGATGAAATACGGACAAAGCCCTCTCTCGACAAACATCGAAACGTAGCGTTGAGCTTCAGGAATCCGTTGTAATCCCAGCAACAATCCTGCGTAGAAGGCCACCGTCAAAAACACCCCGATCAAGAAGGTGAGCATCTTGTTCACAGAGGTGAAACGCCCGCCCCGGAAACCGAAACGCTGTTCAATGTCCTGCCTCGACCAGTTCAGCTTATGTGAGATGGAATCGAAGGGAGAGGCTGAAGGAGCCGCTCTGGTAGCTGCAAAGTTCGCCGATTGGTCATTCATTGCAATTTTAGGTAATGGTCTAATGTAAAAACAAGTCGCATCTAGAGCCGACTGATTTCACTGTCAAGACACTGATTTTCGAACCTAGAACCGATATGACACACCCACGATAGGCTGCAGGTCATCCGCGCCATGCGTAACGCCAATATTGAGCCCGGCATCCATCCGGCAATTCTTCCCGATCATGAGCAGCAATCCCATGTCCACAGTGCCCACCCAGTCTCCACTGTGCTGCGTGGGAACTGAACTATAAAACTCGGCATACCCGGAGAGCGGGCCAGCAATTTCATGCGAGACCGAGACGGAATTAATGATGTCGGCGTGATAGCCGCCATCGTCGTTCGCGCTGATGCTGACGCCATTGTTAATCCCAAAATCGAAATTGCCCGGCAGTTTCAGACCGGGGAGGAAAATCACTCCGCCTTCGACTTTGCCGCTGCCGATCCCGCTGCAGCACTGCGACTTGCCCGTGGCTGGCAGACTGTTGAAAAACGCCTTGAAGGCTGGAAGCCAGGCTTCAAGCCTGACATGGCTGGCGGGCATCTGGCCTGCATGTCCTTCGACCTGCCGTGTCACGTGCCATGCTGGATGCATGGCTGCCGTGACAAGCAAGATGCTGGTCATCCGTTTATCAACAGGCTGCCAGGAAAGCGCTGGTTAATCGCAAGTGGAAGCGACGCCTCCGTCACTGATCCAAGTGCAGCAAGTAACGAGGGCGTCGCTTCTACTCTTTATAGCGTTTCCCTGGCGTGCTTCATGCGTAAGCCCTGGTCATGCGTGGGGTTGAAGAGACTGTAACTTGACTTGTCGTTGGTCAGTGGATGCACCGCACACTTGCAGTCTGCCCCCGCGGCCATGCTTGCCAAGTTTAGCAACACTCCCAGAACAATCGATTGCTGCTTTTTCATTAATAAAACAAACAGCATTCATCAAAGATATGGCTTATGAAACTGCGGCAGCACACGCACCCGGATCTACCCTTCAACATATAAACCTTTCCACTTTTCCACCTTTCAACAATTAATCCAACATTCTTCCGCCCTCATCCTTATGAAATACATCGAACCCCACGGCCACATGGTCAGCCGCACCACGGATGACTACGAGAAAATGGCGCTGGCCGGCTGTGTCGCGATTTGCGAGCCCGCTTTCTGGGCCGGTTTCGACCGCGCCAGCGCCCAGGGCTTTTACGATTACTTCCGGCAGATCACCGAGAACGAGCCGAAGCGCGCTGCAAGGTTTGGCATACAACACTATTCGTGGCTTTGCATCAATCCCAAGGAGGCCGAAGACCTCAAGCTGGCGGACGACGTCATGGCGTTGATCCCTGAGTTCATCAACAGACCAAACGTCCTCGGCATCGGCGAGATCGGGCTGAACAAGAACAGCCGCAACGAACTCACCATCCTGGAAAAGCACATCCAGCTCGCTGCCGACTACGACCAGCTCATCTTGGTCCACACCCCGCATCTCGAGGACAAGCTCAAAGGCACGCGCCTCATCCTTGACGCCCTTAAAAACCACCCCGAGATCAAGCCGGAACGTGTCATCATCGACCACGTGGAAGAGCACACCATCGATCTCGTGCTTGATCAGGGATTCTGGGCTGGCATGACCTTGTATCCTCAGAGCAAATGCAGCCCGCAGCGCGCCATCGACATGCTGGAGCAGCGCCGGGCCGAGCGCCTCTGGATGAACTCCGCCTGCGACTGGGGCGTGAGCGACCCTCTCGCCGTGCCCAGGACCATGCTGGAGATGCGCAAGCGCGGCTGGAGCGAGACCGGCATCCAGCGCGTGGTCTTTGAGAATCCCGTGGCCTTCATGGGGCAATCGCCAAAATTTTTACTTGCTTAGCCATGCCAAGGAAAGTGCGGGATTTGATCAAGGATTTGATCCGCGCCGGGTTTCACGAGATTCACGGCGGAGGGAAAGGTTCTCATCGCAAATTCACTCATCTGCGCTACCCTGGCGCAGTCACGGTCAGTGGGTAATCAGGCAGCGACGCCCAGCACTACCAGGAAAAGCAAATCAAACGAGCCATCGAGGAGATTGAAGAATGAAGCCATCAGATCGCTATCATAAATGGGTTGAGTGGAGTTCGCGCGACGGCGTCTATATCGGTCATTGTCCCGATTTAATCACCGGGATTCATGGTGACGATCCGGTGCGGCTTTACGTCGAATTGTGCGAGACCGTGGACGACGTCATCGCTCATTTTGAAAATGAGGGACGACGCCTGCCGAAGCCGAGGGTGAAGCCGATGCTGCAAATGGCATGACAGGCCATGCTCCAGCGCGCGTTGCCCTAATCGCTGGCAACGGAGTCTATCCCGAGATGTTCGTCACGGCCGCACGGCGCACGGGGGTGAAGGAACTCATCGCCGCCGCGTTCATCGACGAGACGAAATCCGATCTCACAAAAATCGTGGACGCCATCGAATGGTTCCGCGTCGGCCAGCTCAGCAAGATGATCGCATTTTTCAAGAAGCATGAAGTGAAACACGCAGTCATGGTCGGACAGATCGCGCCGAAAAACCTCTTCGATCTCCGCCCTGATTTTCGCACGCTGCTGATGCTGGCGCGTTTGAAAAAACGCAATGCCGAAACCCTCTTCGGAGCCATTGGCGACGAACTGGCCAAAGAAGGCATTGAACTACTTCCAGCCACCACTTTCCTCGACGATTGCATCCCGCAGGCTGGGCACATCGCCGGCCCCAAGCCGAAGAAGCGCCGCCAAGAAGACGCCCAGTTCGGACTCGAGATCGCCAAAGCCTCCAGCAAGCTCGACATCGGCCAGACCGTCATCGTGAAAAACGGCACCGTGCTCGCAGTCGAAGCCTTTGAAGGCACAAATGAAGCCATCAAACGCGGCGGCACGCTCGGCAAAGGCAGTGCCACCATGGTCAAGGTCAGCAAACCCAATCAAGACATGCGTTTCGATGTTCCGGTGATCGGCCCCGATACCATCAGCGCCGCCGCGGAAGCCAGCGTGGACTTGATCGCCATTGAGGCCGGGAAGACCCTGCTGCTTGAAAAAGAAGAAGTTCTGGCGCGGTGTGAACGTTTGAAAGTGACGTTGATTGCGGTGGAGTAAGCCTAGAAAGGAAAGTCGCCGACCAAATCCGCGAAGTCCTCATCCACGCCCACTACCTCTCACAGAAAGACATCGAAATCTGCGCCGCCTTCGACTGGCGAGCCTACGAAGAGTTGGAGATGCACACGAACGCCCCCGGCATCGAGTCGCTCCACCAAACCCTCCGCGCCACCCACACCGAGACCGCAGCCGCAGCCGCGACGTAGCCCGAAACGCATCGCGCTGGTGGCTGCCGACCTTGTGGCGCATTTGAATCCTTCGCCCCCGGCTCAGTCGGGCTGCGCCCAACGCTTCGCGTTGTCTGTCTCACTCAGCCCACTTGCTGAGTTCGGCTCGAGAAGCGCGTGGAGGCGAATATCGAATGTGGAATTTCGAATGACGACCTGACTGAACTTCGCAATTCGGAATTCATCCTTCGAACTTCGCCTCCGTCCATCGCGAGCTGACCAACGTTGACCTCATCAAGATCACGTCCACGCATCACGCGTGGCGCAGTGTTCCGGGTAGGGTGGGCGTCCCGCCCGCCGGTTCGGGTATCCTGCCCGGATCATCAAACGTCGAGAGACAACCCACGCGCACCGACGCCCAGAGTGTTCCGCGGGACGCGTAACACGGCAGACAGGATGCCCACCCTACCCGGAAATACTCCGACATCCCCGGCTTCTGCAAATCCGCCACCACGCCCTCGTCGCCGCCCTCGCCGACGAAGTCTGCTTCGCTCACATGACTCCCGGCGCCCAGTCCGAACCCCTCACGCACTGCCTCACCGAATGGATCGTCCCATTTTATTACACTGAAAAATGGGTGATGACTAATCGCAAGCTGGCGTAAGTGACGGATTTCACCTTGTCACGCTGCCGGTTCTTTTCATGATGAGCGGCGGATGAACAAGCCAATCAAAGTCGGAGTCGCCGGAGTCGGTGCCATGGGGAAAAATCACGCGCGCGTTCTCGCGTCGCTCGAGGGTGCGGAACTGGTCGCGATTTATGATCTGGATCCGGTGCGCGCAGCGGAACTGGCGGCGACCTATCATACGAAGGCAGTCAGCAGCCTTGAAGAATTCTCCGGTCTGGTGGATGCCGCGGCAGTTGCGGTGCCGACGGTGGCGCATCGCGAGGTGGCGGGCTTTCTGCTGGAACGCGGGAAACATGTGCTGGTGGAGAAACCACTCAGTGAATCACTGCAAGAAGCACAGGAGTTGGTGACACTGGCTCAGGCGAAGAATCTCATTCTGCAAGTCGGACACATCGAGCGCTTCAATCCGGTGATGCGTCAGTTGGAGGAACGCATAAAACAGCCTCGCTTCATCGAAGCCACACGGCTCTCGCCATTTCCCAACCGAAGCATGGATATTGGCGTGGTGCTGGATGTCATGATTCACGACCTGGAAATCATCCTGCATCTGGTGCGCTCGCCCATCGTCAATCTGGATGCGGTCGGCACGCCGGTGCTGACCCGACGCGAAGACATCGCGAACGCACGTATCCGTTTTGAGAACGGTTGCGTGGCCAATGTCACTGCCAGCCGGATCAGCGACAAGAAGATGCGCAAGATCCAGGTCTTCCACGGCGAAGGCTACATCTCGCTGGATTATCAGGAACAAACCGGCCACATCTACCGGCGCGAGGGATTGCAGATCGTGCGCGAAGATGTGCAGGTGGAGAAAGATGAACCGCTCAAGCTGGAGCTGGCTGCATTCGTCGAGAGCGCCAGACGCGGGCTTGCTCCCGTCGTGAGCGGACAGCAGGGGGCGGATGCGCTGCAACTGGCGATTCAGATCACTGAGAAGATTGCGAGCGGAAAGTTTTCATGAGGAAAATTTTTATCGTAGCCGGGGAGATCAGCGGTGACACTCATGGCGCTGGTCTGATGCGTGCTTTGAAGCAGGATCATGGGCCCGTACAATACAGCGGGCTCGGTGGTCCGCAGATGCGAATCGTGGGCGGCGCGGAGACGGAGGACTGGCTGGAGCACGCCGCAGTGCTCGGTCTCTGGGAAGTGCTTAAGATTTATGGCTGGTTCAGGCGCAAATTCGCGGAAGCCTTGAATAACATCGCGCAGCAAAAGCCGGACGCCGTGGTGTTGATCGACTATCCGGGCTTCAACCTTCGGCTGGCCAAGGCACTGCGATCCCGCAAGTATCCCGGCAAGATCATTTTTTATATCAGCCCTCAAGTGTGGGCTTGGAAGAAGGGGCGCGTGAAGACGATGGCCAAGGTGCTCGATTTGATGATCTGCATTTTTCCCTTCGAGAAAGAACTCTATGAGAAGAGCGGGCTGCGCACCGTTTTCGGGGGACATCCGCTGGTGGATCGCACAGCGGCATTTAAGAAGGGCTGGTCGCGGGAATCCGCGCTCGTGGGATTTTTCCCAGGGAGTCGCAGTCATGAAGTCGCACGACTTTTACCCGTGATGCTTCGAGCCTCAGTTATTATTCGCGAGAAAGTTCCGCAGGTTCGCTTCGCAATTTCCGCCGCCAACGAACGACTGAAATCCGAGATGAATGAAATCATCCAGCGCGAAGGACCACCGGAGGCGCGGCAGTGGATCGAAGTCGGAACGGCTCCCGTGCTGATGCAGCGCGCTGAAGTCGCCGCGGTGGCCAGTGGCACCGCGACGCTGGAGGCTGCGTGTTTTGGCCTGCCCTATGTTCTAGTCTACAAGGTAAATCCGGTAACCTACGCTGTTGGGAAAAGGGTGGTCCGCATCAAACATCTCGGCATCGTCAATATTCTGGCGGGAGAAACCGTGGTGCAGGAACTTGTGCAGGGCGCATGCGAACCGGAATCGCTGGCTGGATCGCTCACCGCCATGTTGATCAGCCCGCGGACACGCAAGGAGCTGGAGTCGCGACTGGCAGCCGTGGTGTCGGATCTCGGCGCGGGTGGTGCCTACAAATGCGCGGCGGATGCGGTTGCAGGCGAACTTCCTTCAGTGGCATCATGAGTCCGGATGAATCAGCTCCAGCAGTGCGCGTGAATCAGCTGGTGCGCTGGTTTGTCGTGGGTCTTCCACTGGGCCTGTTGATCATGGGCGCGCTTTCGTTTGTGATCTACTTTCAAAAACGCAATGCAAAAGAAGCGGCTCTGACGGCGCCGTCACGCTATGCCGTCATGTTGCGCAAGGATTTGAATCCTGCTGACTACCGTCGTTACATTCGAATCTTCGAGCAGGAGATCGGCCCGCGCACGACTGACAAGCCGGAAAACATCGAGGCCGCTCAGAGCTTCATTGAGTCCACGCTCGGTTTTGGAAACATGGGCTATCAGGTCGTGCGGCGGGAGATGGTGGTCGAAGGAAAAGCCTGCGTATATTTTGAGGTGGAACTGAAAGGCCGGAATTCCCCGGGTGGGTTGCATCTGGTCACGGCCAGATATGATGGGGTTAACTTGAGGGACATCGCGACATTGCTCTGCCTGGCCAATGCTTTCACGGGAACGCAGCATCGCGACACCATTCGTTTTGTGGCCTGGTTCGGAGGTGCGGATTCCGCTGGTAAATTTCAACTCGACCGCTACCGCCAATGGCTTCCCGAAGCCGGTGCATCATCCGTCACAACACTGGAACTCAACGGTCCGGATCCGGAGGACAAAGACGCACTCAGCAAGCTTCAATCGGTTGAATTGGAAATTAAAGCTCGCGCGGGTAGTAGCAACGGCAAGTAGCCCCGATTGATCTGCTTCTGTAGCACGGGCTTCCAGCCTGTGTGTGTTTCTGGCATCCTGCCTGATTCGTTGGAGAACGACAGGCTGGTGCGCAGCCGCAAAGCGAACCCCGTCGCACACTCAGCCAAGATGGCTGAGTTACTTTTTCAACGGGCTCTAACAATTCAATGGTGGAATTGCCGCCCAAACCTGCTTTGCTCACCTGAGAAATCAAACATCATCCCATTCTCGCCATGACCATCCTTCAAATGATTCTTACCGTCGCCGCCGTTATACTCGGGCTCATATTCGTGCTCGTTGTTGGCAAATTCTTCAACGTCTGGCTCCGGGCCCGCGTGGCCAATGCTCCGGTGAGCATTCCCAATCTCGTCGCCATGTGGCTCCGCGCCGTGCCCAATTCGCTGATCGTAGACAACCGCATCACGGCGATCAAGGCCGGCATCACCATCAGCAGCGATCAGCTCGAAGCGCACTATCTCGCAGGCGGCAACGTCAGCCATGTCGTGCTATCGCTGATCGCAGCGGAAAAAGCGGGGATCGTCCTCGACTTCAACCGGGCCTGCGCCATCGACCTCGCGTGCAAAGGCACCACCAAGACGGTCATCGACGCCGTGCGCACCAGCATCAACCCGCGGGTCATTGACTGCCCCGGTCCCGAGATCGGCCGTAACGGTCGCATCGAAGCCGTGGCGCGCGATGGCATCTCCCTCCGCGTTCGCGCCCGGGTGACGGTGCGGACCAACCTCGATCGCTTCGTCGGTGGCGCGACCGAGGAAACCGTGATCGCCCGCGTGGGTGAGGGGATCGTCACCCGCATAGGTTCCAGTGCCAGCTACAAGGATGTGCTGGAAAATCCCGACAGCATTTCCAAGGTGGTGCTGCACAAAGGGGTCGACGTGGGCACGGCTTTCGAGATCATTTCCATCGATATCGCTGATGTGGACGTGGGCGAGAACGTGGGTGCCGCGCTGCAAGCCGCGCAAGCAGAGACCGACAAGAAGATTGCGCAAGCCAATGCTGAAGTGCGTCGCGCCGCTGCCGTCGCTGTTGAGCAGGAAATGGCCGCACGCACTCAGGAGATGCGCGCCAAAGTTGTCGAGGCCGAAGCTCAGATTCCGATGGCCATCGCCGAAGCTTTCCGCAGTGGCAACCTCGGCATCATGGACTACCAGCGCTACAAGAACATCCAGGCCGACACCGAGATGCGCCGGTCCATCGCCGGAGATAATCCCGACACGCAAGAGAAGAAGTAGCAAGTTGGCCGGTGAATCAGTAGGTCAGTAGGTCAGTAGGTCAGTGAGTCAGTGAGTCAGTAAACCAGTAGAAAAAGACCATGATGAAACGAGTGACCGCACCACACCAAACGACACACTGAATTACTGACGCACTGATTCACTGCCCACTGATTTACCGTCATGATGCATTCCGTCACCCTGGCCGCCCAAGCTCCCGAGTTTGATTTCGGGCAAGTGGTGTTTGTCATCGTGCTGCTGCTGAGCGGGTTCTTCCAATGGTTGATGAACTGGTGGAAAAAGAAGCGGGCCGATTCGGAGTTTATGCGGCAAAAGCCACCGACACCTGAGGAATTACAGGCGAGAGAGAAAGCGTGGCTGGATCAGACCGGGGCTGGAGAACAAGTTCCGCAGCAACCAGCAGCGGGGAGTTTTCTGGAAGAAGTAATTAAGACCTTTCGCCAATTAGCGGAGCCAGAGCTGGTGGTGGCTCCCACACCTGCCATCCAGTATCCGCCGATCCCCCAAGCCGTCCCGGTGATCGACACCCCGAGCCTGGTTCCGTCCCCTGTGAAAATGCCGGCATCGACTGCGGCCATCGTGCAGCATCGGCCGCGTCATCCGCTGGCGGAGAAGCTGGCTGCGATTGGCGGTCTGCGACATGCGATCGTCCTGCGGGAGATCATTGGTCCGCCAAAAGCCTTGCAAAGAACGGACGAGCATCTTATTTAGTCATGCTCAGATCAGCCGGCGTGGCGAAATTGGTAGACGCGCTAGACTCAAAATCTTGTATGAGTAATCATGTGTGGGTTCGAGTCCCTCCGCCGGCACTTCAATCTCATAATGCGGCTGACAGGATGCTGCATGGGACCAGAGCGTCGCACGCCATGTGGCGCAGCGGACGTGCAGGCGATTTCCTGCCGCGGCGCATGACGCTATGGCGAAAAAATGCTGGTGTTTGGGCCGCGATTCGGGCAATCATGCATCATGGCGGATAACACGGAGCTGTTGCAATCGCTGGGCATCGCGCTTGGCCTTGGATTGCTCGTTGGCTTGGAGCGGGAATGGGAGCGCAATCGCACCGCCGGACTGCGCACGTTTGCCTTTATCAGCTTGTTCGGTGCCTTGAGCGGAATGCTGGCACAGGCCTACGGCGGCTGGGTCATGGCCGCCGCGCTTGTCACTGTCGTCGCGCTCACGGTTTCTGGCTATCTGGCCTCGCTCAGGAACAAGGATGCTAATCCCGGCCTCACGACTGAGATCGCCATGCTGGTCATGTTTGCGACCGGCGCCATCACGATGATGGGGCATTGGATGATCGCCGTCGTCATCGCTGGCAGTGTGATGGTATTGCTGCAAAGCAAGAAGTCACTGCATCAACTGGTTCGCAAGATAGGTGAAAACGATCTGCGTGAGATCGCGCGGCTCGTGCTCATCGGCCTGGTCATTCTGCCGGTGCTGCCAAATCAATCGTATGGCTATGAAGGCGTGCTGAACCCCTTTGCCATCTGGTTGATGGTCGTGCTGATTGTGGGCATCAGCCTCGCCGCGTATCTCGCCAGCAAGTTTCTGGGGCGTTCGAGAGGAGCCGCCATTTCAGGCCTGCTCGGTGGCTTGATCTCCAGCACCGCCACCACAGCCAGCGCGGCGCGCCGCAGCATGAACCCGCAAAGCCATGCGTCGTCTCTGGGCGTGATCACCCTCATTTCAGCCGCAGTGGTTTTTGTGCGCGTGATCGTCGAGGTCATGATCGTCGGGCCGGGCGTGATCAAAACGGTGCTGCCGCCGCTTCTGGCCATGATGGCGCTGGCCGGTGCCGTTGCCGTGGTCGGCTACAAGCTGATGATGAAATCCGAGGTGCAGCCCTCCGAGGAACCTCCGCCCTCTGAGTTGAAGGGTGCGGTCATGTTTGGTCTCCTCTATGTGCTGGTGCTGTTCGCCGTCTCCTTTGCCAAAGAACACTTTGGCCAGGCCGGCCTCTTCGTCGTAGCCGCCATCTCGGGCCTGACCGACATGGATGCCATCACGCTTTCAACTGCCAGTCTCTCCAATGCCGGACAACTCGATGCCACGACCGCCTGGCGCGTGATCATGACCGGCGGACTGGCCAACATTCTTTTCAAGGCCGCACTCGTTCTTGGCATGGGCTCGCGCGCCTTGATTAAGCCGGTGCTGCTGGGATTCGCCATCACATTTGTCGGTGGTGTCGCGATTTTGCTGCTCTGGCCGTGACCGGGTTTTGTCTCCGATGTCAACGTTAGGCTCGGAGAGGCAATCATAACATGGATGTGGCGATCTTGACAGTCATGGAACTAGAGCGGTTTAAATAATTTCGTAGCCGCGTTCGTAAGAACGCGGGAAATATGGAAGCTCTCCCCGCAGCCGCGAAGCGAAAACGCGGGAAATAGGCATGCTTCGCTGGCTGCCGTAGCTTCGTCCCGCACTCTTACGAGATGCGGCTACGTCTATTTTAAAAATGCTCAATAGTATATGTTCTGAGCAGGACGAAGACACAAAATCGGCAGGCCCACTTGCGCAGACCTGCCGATGCTTGAGGCGCTATTAGTAAATCACCCGGATTATTTGACCTTGCTGATCTCGTAAACAGTGGTCGTTCCGCTTACTTCATTGGCCACGACCAGAAGTGGCTTTCCGTTGGGGCTGTTGTCTTCGCTAATAAACAAAACGCCCTCGGGGCCAAGGTCGCCCGCAGCCACTGTGTTCGTCGGCTGGGTGAAGTCACGGTTGTCGGCGTATTGAACGAATTCAGGAGCCGTGGGATTGGTGACATCATAGACCATGATGCCGCTGAGTCTTTCAAGGCCGATGAAGGCATAGCTGCGGCCGAAGGCCTTACCGACGGTGACGCTCTCGGGCTCCGGTCCCTTGTCGTCACTCCGGTCATCGAACTTGTTAATTTCGTGGTTGGAGTTGAAGAACGTGGGCTTGAGCGACGCAGTGATCTGCTCAAATTGATTGCCGCTGTCCCAAATCAGATTGCCCGCAGTGTCCCGGATCGAAAAAGAGCGGGTTCCAAAGGAGTAGATTTCTTTGTAAACGCTGTTCCCAGCGGTGTCACCTTGGGCCTTGGTCGCCTTAAGGCGGCCGAGATTTGAGGTCTTCTTGAGATCCGTCGCCACCGCGGGCGGGAAGACAGCGGGGTCGAGCGCCATGCTGCCGATGCGGGTTTCCTCCGAATAACCGGAATAATCACGGCTGTCGCCCTCATTGGCCAGAAGTAGATAAGTTTTACTGCCCTGCTTGATGGATGCGATCCCGTCCGGAAGGAACAAGCCCTTCACGGGCCAGTTTTGGATGTTGATTCGTCCGGCATTGGCTACTGGAATGCCGTCGCGATCGCTGGCATCGAGCGCGTTGCTCGATCCGAAACCATTGGCTGCGAGGCTGTGATTTTTGATGCCGAGGCCGGCGAGCTGCGTCACGCTCGCCGTGGTGATGTCGATGATGGCCAGTGCATTGGCCTCTTGAAGAGTGACCCACGCAGTTTTGGAATCATGCGAGACGGTAATGTATTCAGGCTCCAGATCCTGAGCGACGCTGGCACCCGGACCGAAGACTCGGATGGCCGGCTTAGGCGAGCCAGGGCTGGTACCATTGAAGAGATCTTCCCGGCTCATGCCGTTGAATCCCTGGAAGTGCGCGGTCCGCACCATGGCCTGCGTGAGGCCCACGGCGCCACCAGAGAGATCGATGATGCTCACGGTGCCTTCGGGATCGATCGTGTAATCAGCGCTCGGCTCGCCTTCGTCAGCCGACAGCAGATAGCGTCCGTTTGGCGTGAATGTAAGCATGTCAGGAAGCGCCCCGACGGTGACCTGGGAGATAAATTGCAGGGCTGAGTTGAAGAAGACAACCTTGCCAGCATCGGTCTTTACTGCCGCTTCCACTGCAACGGCGATGAGTCCATCGCGGACGGCCACGCTGTTGGCAACGGCACCGTATGCGGTGACATCAATCTCGCCTATGATCGTCGGCACGGCTGGATTTGCGATGGAGATGACATCGATCTGCGCGGCCTGGGCATTGACGACGAACAGTCGCTGCGTGGCTGGGTCATGCGCGGCGATCTCCGCTGCACTGGTGAGGAAGGAGCCGGCGGCGACGCTGCCGACAGGCGTGATCGAAATGGAATGTGGTGATGCGCCCGAGACGGGCAGCGCCACACAGGCCGCCAGTGAGAAGAGTCCGATGGTGTTAATGCAATTGAGTTTGTGTTTCATGGTGATGGTAATGATGATGAAGTGACGCGCGCCCGCTAACATCTCAATCCGCCATGAACAATTTAATGATGGTGACAAATTCGTGAGGTAGCGGGTGATGAACGGAGGTGGCGCTGTTCATCATGACAATATTGTCGAAAATCTTGGCATGAAATTTCAAGGGCCGGAGACGTCGCTGAATGTAGCGGAAGCGTCACCACATAGGGCGTGCCAGATCGCGCGAATACTAGAAGATCGGCGCGCGTCCGAATCTGGCGCAGCACCAAAAACCAAACTAACCATCCAAACACATCAAACCATGAAAAATCATTCCAACATGAACCGCCATTCGCGGCGCAATGGCATCAGCGTGCGCTTCGGCAGGTTACGAAATCGTCACGATAATGATCTCGCATTTTGTCATAGTTGGCGTTGGCCTAGGGCAACACTTCCAACCAACGATGTCCGCTCCAGTCCAGACCGCTTCCACCTTCAATATTCAGAGTCACGTCACGCCCGCATCGATCTTGCGCGATATCCCGGTCGATATTTCGCGCATGCTCTACATGCTCTATCAGGATGTGGAGGGCCAGATTCATCGTTCGGACTTCAAGGCCCAGATCACGCTTAGCGCATCCACCCTCCTCGGCGCGATGGCGGTGAATGTCGGACTCGGGTTCGCGCCGACGACTGCGGCAAAGATGTCCGGGTTTGAATGGGCGGCAGTATTCTTCTTCGTCCTCTTCGGACTCTTCATCGCGGGGGCGATCGGATTCAGCGTCGCGGCTGCGTATCCGCGATCCGTGGGAAAAGGGAAGAAACCGATTGATGAGCTCAGCCTCTATTTCAGTGCCGATTTGATCTGCCTTGCTCCTGATGATTTTGTCTCTCGCTTCATTTCTCAATCCAACGAGCAATTAAAGGAGAGCGTTCTCAAACAGATCCAGATCAAATGCCGGGTGCTGGAGGCCAAGCTGGCCTTCGTCCGCCTCGGCCTGCGCGCGCTGGTGGCTTCGATTCTTTGGTGGGCTCTCGCCCATGGCGCGCTGCTGCTGGCCTATGGGAAGCTGATCCGCGGGTGAGGTGGGCGATCCTGCGCGTCCTCGTCGCGCAGACTATTGGCCAGCGAGGGGCTCAACTCCACTATTCAGTTCATCAAGGCCAACGCACGCGGACTGCCCAACTTTCAAAATTTCCGCATCCGAATCCTCTTCTATTGCGGAAAGCTCAGCATGCTGCCAGCGTGAAACAAATCATGAGTGCATCTGGAAAACAAGTACTGGTAGCAGGCGGCGGACTGGCAGGTCTGGCGTGCGCCGTCCGTCTGTATAAAGCGGGAGCCCAGCCATTGGTATTTGAAGCGACTGACGCTCCCGGAGGACGCGTGCAGACCGATCAGGTGGATGGATTTCTGCTGGACCGAGGGTTCCAGGTGTTTCTCGACGCCTATCCCGAGGCCGGAACTCTGCTGGATATCGAGAGTCTAGATCTGCGCCCATTTAAGCCGGGCGCTCTGGTTTATTACCATGGCAGGCTTCGGCGGGTCATGGATGTTTTCCGCGATCCAGGTCACTTTTTGGCGAGTGCCTTGGCACCTGTCGGATCAGTCGCGGATAAGCTGCGGGTGGCGTTACTGAAGTGGCGTTTGAGGCAGGTGAGCATTGAGGAGATCGCAGCCCGCGAGGATGTGACCACGGAGAACTATCTCCAGCGTGCGGGATTCTCTTCGCAGATGATCGATGTCTTTTTCCGCTCGTTTTATGGGGGTATTTTTCTCGAGCGAGAACTTCGGACATCCAGCCGGATGTTTGAATTTACCTTCAAAATGTTCTCAGAGGGAAACGCAACGCTTCCGGCACGAGGGATGGGGGATATCACGCGCCAACTGGCTTCACGGCTGCCTGCCGGGGCGATCCGGCTCGGTGAACGAGTGACGGAGGTCCGGGCGGATGGCATCACGCTTAAATCAGGCGAACGGCTAGCTGGCGAGACGGTGGTGGTGGCTACGGATGCGACCACGGCCGCGCGGCTTGTTCCTGGTTCGGGAGGATCAGAGCCTGCATGGAGTTCGGTGACGTGTTTGTATTTTGCCGCTGATCGCTCGCCGATGAATGAAGCCATCATTGCACTTAACGGGACTGGCTCAGGCTTGGTGAACAACGTCTGTGTGGTGTCCGATGTTGCGCCTGGCTACGCCCCGCAGGGGAAGTCGTTGATTTCTATTTCAGTCCTGGGCTTGCCTGAGCCCAGTGATTTGGAGCGGCGAGTGGTGATGGAGTTGCAGGCCTGGTTTGGCAAAGCCGTGCATGAGTGGCGGCACCTGCGGACCGATCGCATCGAACGGGCGCTCCCTGAGCAAGCACCCAACGTGGGCATGACCGGTCCGGGATTTCGTCATCATGATGGCGTTTACGTTTGTGGGGATCATCTTTGGAGTGCATCTATCGAAGGGGCAATCATCTCCGGTCTGAGGACTGCGGACGCGATTCTTGACCAACCCTAACTCATCCTGTCATGCCCTCAATTTTTCATGCGAGCACCCCGCTTTCCGCCAGTGCGGAAACCATGTTCAGGTTTCACAGTGATCCGCATAATCTCACCCAGGTGATGCCTCCCACGATGACATTAGTCAGCCTGAAGACTGATGGCCCTGCGCAAGAGGGGCGCGTGATTGAGCTGCATTGCCGTGATTGGTGGATCATTCCGATGCGCTGGACTTGTCGTTGGAAGACGGTGCAACACCCTTATTTGCTGGTCGATGAAATCGTCAAAGGCCCCTTTGCGCTCTTCGTTCATGAACACCGCTTTGATGACCGAGGTCCCGGCCACTGCATCATGCATGACACGGTGACGTATCAGTGGGGGCGATCTTGGTGGGGGCGGCTTGTTTCCGAAACGGGCGTGCGGCTTTATCTAACTCTGCTATTCAAATATCGTCACTACCGCACGCGGAAGTGGGCGCGGCAAAACCAGGCGGCAGGGGTTTTGCCCCGCGAGATTTGATCGTCAAAGGCTGTTCATCAGCAGGCAAACGCCACGGAGACTCCAGGCGGCGGTGCGCCACCAGTTCGTCGTTATCAGGCGCTGGTGAGCTTTGGCATCGAAACCTTTTGCGAGCTTGTTGTGCAGAGGGATTTGCCCGAGCCATGTGGATAGCCAGTTGAATGCCAGAGGCAGCAGACTGGCGAGCAACCATGGCTCACTTGATCCTGCAAAGACAAGCCATGCGGCCGTGAGCAGCTCTGCCAGCATCAGTGGAGCAACGATCCACGTCATCTGCCGAGTATGACGCTGATGGTAAACCGCAAAGGTTTCCCGACCGACTTGGGCAAACAACGGATAATGCACGAGCTGAATGGTCCAGATCAAACCAACGAGCGCCCATGTCGCTGCGAAGTGAGATGAAACAAGCAGACTCATGTACATGCAGGCGGTTGGCTGGGTGCAGCATCGCCATCTCTCTGATGCGTGACCCACGCGTGTTTCAGGATGAGCGCAAACGGCACCCACCAGATGAGATCATTGGTGACACAGTTCAGCGCAAAACCCCACGGCAACTGGCCTGTCCAGAGCGCCTGCACCATACCGAGCGGGCCAAGGACCTTGCCCAGAAAACCCACAAGCACGATGGGCCAGTGCCGCACAGGATCAAAAGCAGCGATGGCATAACCGAGTCCATAAACGCCGACGATCATGCCAATGCACTGCCAGAACTGCGGGTAGTTCGGCTGCGGCATATCCAGCCAGCTGAAGATAGCCCCTGGGAAAAGCACGGCGAAAGCACCCCAGAGCATATTGTAAACTCCAGCGGCGAGGAGAACGGATCTCATCCAGCGAGGAGAGGGGGAAGAGGCAGCCATGGTATTGGATGGGAACGAATGGAGATGTTAGCAAGAGCCTCATGCTAGTTCAGTGATCCCTGCCATGCGGCAGGGATCACTGACATTCGCTGGGCGCTCTGCAATTTGACTTCCCGAGAGAAACGAAATTAAAAAGCTGGCTTCGTGGCGTAGCGATCGAACCGGTTGGAGAGGATGAAGAACGTCGGAGCCCATAAGCCGACGAAAATACCAAAACGCTCAGCATGAGCTTGGGACTCGGGGGTCGTGCCGCCGGTCATATACCAGATGGCGATGGAACCAATGATTGAAGCAAAACCAAGGATGAAGCAGATATTGCCGAGTTGTTTGATTTGTGAGGGTTTCATGGTGTGTGAATAATGAAGGGTTCTAAGTGTTAGACTCCGATTTTACGTTCGACGCATGGATTCGGATGTCGCCAAACACGGCTCGTCCATTTAGGATCGGCTGACGTTCTTTATCCGAGACCACCACCATCGCATTGCATCTATTTTTACAACCGCGACGAAAACGTAAATGTGAGTCGTAAAGCAGCACTCACGCGTAAGGTAAACACATGTTCATCACGGGCCTCGGCACAGCAGTCCCTCAACCGCGGCATACCCAGCTTGAATGTTGGGAAGCGATTCGTGCTTCGTCCCAGTATGCCGCGCTCTCCTCGCGCAGCCATGCCATTTTGCGGAAGGTGCTGACGGGCAACAACGGCATTGAGACCCGACACCTCGCGCTCGATCCGCTTTCGGAGGCGTTCGATTTTACGCCTGATGCCATGCATGCACGCTTCAAGCGCGTGGCTCCACAAATCGGCACTGAGGCCGCGCGTCGGGCACTGGTGGAATCCGGACGCAAGCCGGAAGAAATCGGCGCGCTCGTGGTGGCCACTTGCACGGGATATTTGTGCCCCGGACTTTCCAGCTACATTGGCGAAGGGCTCGGATTGCCACGCAATGCCCAGTTGCTCGACCTCGTCGGCCTCGGCTGTGGCGCTGCCGTGCCCGCGCTCCGCACCGCTTCGGCCCTGCTCGGTGAAACGGAAAACGTCCTCGTCATCTGCCTGGAAGTCTGTTCAGCGGCCATGTATCTCGACGACGATCCGGGTGTGCTCATCAGCGCGTGTTTGTTCGGCGATGGTGCCGCCGCAGTCATTGGTTCACGCAAACCGCAGCCTGGAGTCCGCGAAGTGCGCATGATCCGCGCCGAGTCGCTGCATGTTCCCGAGGCCCGTGAAAAATTGCGCTTTGAACACCGCCATGGTCTGCTGCGCAATATCCTCGCGCCCGACGTGCCGGTGCTCTCGGCGGGGTTCGCCGCGGATGTCCTCGCTCGCGCGGACATCGCGCCCGCAGAAATTACCGAGTGGCTGTTTCATTCCGGTGGTCGCGATGTGCTGCGCGAAATCGTCAAGCGCATCGGCCTGAGCGAGCACGCCGTGCGGCACTCGACTGAAGTCTTGCGCGAATACGGAAACATGAGCAGCCCGAGTTGTCTGTTCTCACTTCGTCGTGCGCTCGATGAAAGTGCGGCTAGTGGAAAGTGGTGGCTGGCTTCTTTCGGTGCTGGCTTCAGCAGTCACGGCGCGATTTTGGAAGTGCGATGAAAGCCCGCCATCTCACACCCGAACTCCTCGACGAACTTCCGCCCGAGGCATCGGAGGCTATGGCTTCAAGGCTCGACCTGTATGTGCTGAACACCCTCATGGGCCATCGGCGGGCATGGCGTTCGTGGTTGCGGCGCGAGTTTGCCTCAATTCCACCGCGGGCGCTTGCCGAACTCGGCTGCGGTGATGGCGCGTTCGCGGCGGAGAATTTTCTCGCGACATTTCCCGAGGGAAACGGTGCGACGCTCTTCCTCGTGGATCGCGCTCCCTGTGTCGCCGACATCACGTTGCGCACATTGCAACGTGCTGGATGGAACGTGTATGTGGAAACGGCCGATGTTTTCGATTGGCTGAGCAAGCCGCGTCCGCTCGATGCCATATGCACGAATCTCTTCCTGCATCATTTCGACGATACTACACTTGCCCGCCTTCTCGCCCTTGCATCGCATGCCGCGCCCCTCTTCGCGGCGATGGAGCCGCAGCGCGGGTGGCTGGGCCTCGCTGGTGTCGCTGCGCTTCCGCTCATCGACGCGCATGCCGTCACACTCCACGATGCGCGCGTGAGCGTCGAAGCCGGTTTCCGCGCGCGCGAAGTCAGCACCCTGTGGCCCCGCGATGGCTGGCTTTGCGAAGAGCGGCGCGCGTTTCCGTTCAGCCATTGGTTTTGCGCACGGAAGTTATGAAAGCCGTCACCATCATCGGCGGTGGGCTCGCCGGGCTCTGTCTCGGTATCGGCCTGCGACGTCGTGGAGTGCCCGCGCGCATCATCGAGGCAGGCACTTATCCACGTCACAAAGTCTGCGGCGAATTCCTCAGCGGCAAAGGCCGCGAAGTGCTTGTCGCGCTCGGCATCGAAGCCCGCCTCAGCGGTGCCCGTGAAGCCTCCGATGTTACCTTTTCACTAGGTGCGAGCACCACTGCAGTGCACCCACTCCCATCGCCTGCGCTCTGCATCTCGCGCTGGAAAATGGATGCTGCTCTCGCGGAAATGTTCACCTCGCTCGGCGGCGAGCTCATCGTCTCTCAGCGCGCATCCATCGGCGCAGGCGAGGGAATCGTCCGCGCCACGGGCCGTAGTCCGCAATCGCAAGAAGGCGGCTGGCGCTTGTTCGGACTGAAGGCCCACGCCCACGGTATTACGCTCGGCGCAGGACTGGAAATGCACTTCACCCCGCGCGGCTACGTCGGCCTCTGCGCGGTAGAAGACGGGCGCGTCAATGTCTGCGGCCTCTTCCGCAGCCGCGATCCCGTTCCCGCATTGGCCCGCGACTGGCGCGCATGGCTCGGTGGTGAACCCGGTTCAGCGCTCTATGCAAAGCTCGCCGAGGCCAACTGGGACGACGCCTCATTTTCTTCCGTCGCCGCCCTCGGCCTCGCGCCGCGTCGCGCGCTCCTCACCGAAGAGATGAGTATCGGCGACGCCGTGACCATGATTCCGCCCGTCACCGGCAACGGCATGTCCATGGCTTGCGAATCCGCATCCGCAGCGATCGCACCACTGACCGCGTGGTCCACCGGAGCATCGTCATGGGACGAAGCGCGACTGACCCTTTCCCATCGGCTTGACTCCGAATTCGCCAAACGCCTTCGCACTGCTGCAATCCTCCAGCGTGTTGTGGTTCACCGCGCTGCGCGCTGGGTTCTTTTCCAAAGTGTGAAATCAGTTCCCGCGTTGCAGGGGCTCCTCTTTCAGATGACTCGTTGAAGGACAAGGCACAGTCGTTCTGATGAGGATTTTAGATGATAGCACGTTCATACTGGCATTCTCAACTGCGGGTGGGTGTTGGCGGACGAGATGATCGATCTGAGTGCGCAGGCGGGTGGGGTCAGTAAGGTTGTCGATAAATCTCAAAGGGATTCGATGTGTCCCGGAGGCGGCTCCGAGGACTGCGCCAAGCACCGCACCACGGTGACAGTTGTCACCGCCGAGGTTCGTGTTCGCGATGACACCAGCCTCGAAATCGTCGGCGTATTTCCATGCGAGATAGAGTGAGGCAGGAAAGGCTTCGGCAATATAACACGCAGGACTAAGTCGACGTCCGATCACGACTGCATCAGGCTCGCGCGACCACTGTTCTGCCTTGCGCCTTGAAAACCAATCTGTGCCATACTCGAAGATGGCTTCGCGCAAATCACCACCGGCAGTGACAGCGACAAGGATTCGCGCGAGGGCATCGCCCGCAGTTGCTACTTCTTTGCTCTGATGAGTCAGACTGATGTGCTCGCGAACCGCCGCACGGGCGGCTTTCAAATCGTCCGCCAGAAACGCACACAGGACACCCACATGAGCGAGGCCGCCGATGTGAATGTCGCTGCCGCCACACTTGCGGGGAACGACTCCGCGGGCATACGCCGTGAAGAATTTTCGATGACACTCTTCAACATAGGTGTCGTGGTGCTGGCCCGGCGTCAGCATGAAGCGGATGTAACGCGCGAGATAATCGTCCGCGTCGTAGCAACCTCGCTCGATGAGCGATTCCATGAGGACTTTCGCGAGCTGGAGATTGAGCGTGTTTTCCCCAGCTTGTAAAAACTGGTGATAGTGAATGCCCCGCTGTCCCCAGTATTGTGCCTGCTCGCGCAGGATATCGCCGCGCTCATTCAGTGGGGTGTATACCGACCGCCAGAGGATGCTGTCGGGATGAGGATTGCGGGGGGCCAGGTAGTCCCGCACTTCACCGTAATCGCGCTGCATCGCGGCCCGATCGTAATACCAGTGGGTGGGCATCGCCAGAGCGTCCCCGATGAAGGAACCCCAGGCGAGGCCGGCGCGTCTGTCTTGCTGGAGATCTTCGGAGAGAGACATAGGTGCGATGGCACGCTCATCGACTTGCAGCATCATGGGACTAATGGGGGAAGGAGCCGTAATCAGTGGGCAATCCCACCGCTTCCCATGCCAGCCGTTCTTTTTCGCTGTCAGAATGTTTTCTGCGGGCCTTGTCGTTCGCGTATTTGCCAAGCACCAGTCGCAGCGGTGGCGCGTCCGATTCCACGGCGGCGATGATTGCTTCCGCCGCCTTGTCCGGGTCGCCAGGCTGTTTGCCGTTCATGGTTTCGAGAAAACTCAGGAACTTGCCGCTGGTCCGGTCGTAGTCGGGGATATGCTCCTCAGCGCGCTCCAGTGAACGGGCGATGAAGTCGGTGCGAAAAGGCCCCGGCTGCACGATCGTGACCTTGATCCCGAGTGGTTTCAATTCCGCGGCGAGCGATTCCGAAACACCTTCAAGTGCCCACTTGGTCGCGCCGTAGATGGAAAATCCTGCGTAGTTTGAAATGACCGCGGCTGCGGAAATATTGATGATGTGCCCGCTGCGTTGCGCACGCAGGACTGGCAAAGCCGCGCGGATCACCTTGAGCGCACCGTGGAAATTCGTATCGAAATTTCGTGCGATCTGCTCATCACTGAGTTCTTCAAATGCACCAACGAGGCCGTAACCCGCGTTGTTGACCACGACATCGATTCTTCCATAAACTTCCGCCGCCTGGGCGATCAGTGCTTTGACTTGCGCGGAGTCGGTCACATCAAGAGCAATTGTGCGACAAGTCTCGGGGTAGAGTGTGACGAGATGGTCGAGCGATTCCGGATGGCGCGCCGTGGCGATGACTCTCTGCCCACGTTCGAGAAGCTTGGTTGCCAAGGCTAAACCAAGGCCACTGGAGCAACCTGTGATCAGCCAGACACGCGCGGGAGAAATAGGATCGTTCATTTGATATGAGTTTCAGAACTCAAGTTACGTCTTCGCGGTCGGAACAGACGTTGAAATGAAATCACTCTGGTCAGCGCATCACAATAGAGTCGCGTTCCGCCGACGGAATCGGATGGCAGGACCACGACTCCAGCAACGTCTTTCCTGTCTCTGGGCAAATGCTGCTGTCAGCTTTTGAGAAAGCTCTTGAGCATCCAGATGGTTTTCTGGTGAATGGTGATGCGCCCGACCATCAAATCCTGGGTTTCCTGGTCATTGGCCGCACCGGCTGCCTCGCGGGCTCGCGCTGCGTCTGCCACAAGTTTTTCGTTCCCTGCGACAAGCATCCGCACGTAGTCCTCCTGGTTTTGGGGCGCTGCAAATTCCTTCATCTGTGCGACTCGGGCCAGAGTCCCAAGACCGCCGATGGCATAGGCATCCAACGCGCGAATGCGTTCAGCGATTTCGTCGATGGCAGTGAACAGTTCCTCGTATTGCGTTTGGAATGCGGTGTGCAGCGCGAAAAAGCCGGGTCCCTCGACGTTCCAATGGGCAAGGTGCGTGAGGGAGAGCAGCGCATAGGAGTCAGCGAGCACCTGATTGAGGGATCCTGGAAGCTGGGAGTCCTGTTTCATCTTCGTCGGTTTGGTCGTTTTCATCGCGGCACTTCATCAATGTGTTTTTACCGTAAGTCGAGAGTTTCCTGCGTGTGCTTTTTGAAAAAAGGGTGGCGGCGCGAAACCGCACGGCACCGAGGGATAGCTCAACCTGAACGAAAACTAGCGGGCGATCGTCCCTGCGGCAATGGTCTTCGATAAGGAAAAGTACAGCTTGCTGAAGTGTGGATTTTTCCTGGCAAGCGAGCCTGAAGCCGACTATACACCGGGCATGCATGAGTTCGTAATTTCCCTGCAAGCGTTGGTGGCGGCATCCATTTTTTTCGTGTGGGTGGTCCGCTATGAGAACATCATCCAGGAATTCAAGCATTTCGGACTCTCGGACGGATTGCGTGATCTGGTTGGTATTTTGAAATTAACCTTTTCTCTGCTGTTGCTGGTCGGGATAGAGCGGCCGTCATTAGCCGTCGCGGGAAGCTTGGGCATCAGCGTCTTGATGGTCTGTGCTTTCGTCACGCATCTCCGTGTGAAGAACCCGGCATCCAAGATGCTCCCGTCCCTGGCGCTCCTGCTCCTCTCGCTTTTAATTGCGGTTCTCAATTACCGTCTTCTGAATGCTCTGGGTTGACACGATCCCGGGTGCATGTGTCATCCAATTCTGCGTCGGTTATCTGAAGGGTTGCGCGCGATTCAATTTTATCTATCCTGCACTTCATGACTGAAATTTTAAACTGCGAGAATCCCGCATGTCCGAAGAACTGGGAAAAACTCTCACCGTCCGGGGAATCGAGGATTCACGTCTGCACCGAGTGTCTGAAGGCGGTTTACCTCTGCGATTCCCAGGAAGACGCCCAAGCCCGCGCAGTCGCCGGGCAACCTGCCGTGATAATGTAGCCGCGTATTCCTCCTCGATGAATCCGGGCGCATTTTGCAATACTAGAAATGGATCGAATGAAGTGAACCATGCGTCGGCTGGGAACAGTTGATTGGAGCAATCATCTGGGCGAGGGGTGGGCATGACACGTTTGATCGCCAACTTATTATTGCTAATTTTAATGGGAGCCTGCACCTCACCCTCGAAGCAAGCCGCGCTCAAAACGGTCCCGCATCTCGATCTGCCCCGTTTCATGGGCGACTGGTATGTCTTCGCTCATATTCCGTATGCTTTGGAGAAGGGGAAAGTCGCGACGCTGGACCGTTACGCACTGAGGGCAGACGGACGCATCGACAATAGCTTTCTCTTTCGCCGTGGAAATCTTGATGCCCCGTTGGAGGAATGGAAAGGCATCGCATGGGTGAAGAATCGTCAGTCCAATGCAGAATGGCGCGTGCAGTTCGTCTGGCCGTTCCGCGTGCCCTTTCTGGTCATCGATCTCGACCCCGCCTATCAGTGGGCGGCGATCGGCTATCCCAACCGCAAACTCGGTTGGGTGCTTAGTCGCAAGACGGCTCTCAAAGAAGCAACGTATGCCAGCATCGGTTCGGACCGGGGACATGGGTAACAGGTTGACCGGGGACATGGGTAACAGTTGGTGAGGCGGTCTATGCCTTGGACCAATACCCCTACGACGGATCAGAGACGGAA
>VFKE01000010.1 GCA_009885695.1 Verrucomicrobiota bacterium
GTCTTGGCGACGCTCACGGCCTGCTGGCCGGTGGCGGCATCGGCGACAAGGAGCACCTCACGCGGCTCGATCACATCCCTGATTTTCACCAGTTCTTTCAGGAGTTCTTCATCCACTTCCTGACGGCCAGCGGTGTCGAAGATGGCGATTCCCCCACCCTGTTCTTTGACCCAGTCCAATGCCTGACGCGCGACCTTCACCGCATCTTTCTCGCCTTCGGCCGGCTGATAGACCGGCACGCCAATGGACTCGCCGAGCACGACCAGTTGCTTCACCGCGGCGGGACGAAAGACGTCGCACGCGATGAGCAGTGGACGTTTGCCCTGCTTTTTCAAAAAGGCTGCGAGCTTCGCGGAGGTCGTGGTCTTGCCTGCGCCGTTCAATCCCGCAATCAGGATGCGCTGGGGCGGCGCGATGTCGAGTTCAGCAGCGCCACCTCCCAGCAGCGCCGTGAGTTCATCATGAAATATTTTTACGATCTGCTGGGCGGGCGAGACGGTGCGGAGGACTTCCTCGCCCACCGCCTTGGTCCTCACGGCCTCGCAGAGGTCTTTGGCGACTTTGAAATCCACATCCGCCTCCAGCAGACCCATGCGAATTTCCCGCATGGCATCGGCGACGTTGGCTTCACTTATTTTGCCGTGTCCGCGAAGTTTCTTGAAGGCGGATTCGAGTTTTTCCTGGAGGAGGGAAAGCATGGGGAGACGAAATTATAAATGCTGAATTATGAATGATGAATTTCGTCACGCTGGCTGATGACGATGGTCGTCTTTCAGTGCGCGGACGCCGTTTTTTTTTTGGCATCGACTGTCGGCGCGGGTTCCGTCACTGGCGCTGCATCCGCAGGCAGATAGCTGGACTTCTGATCGATCTTGAACTTCCAGCTCACCACCTCGTCTTTGTCGCTGTCGGTTCTGCGGAAGACGAGGGTGGCGGTGCATTCCTCTAGACGAAGCTTCTGCGGAATCTGATAGCGCACGGTTTGGGCTGCGGGATCAAACTCCGCTGGAACAGCGCCGTAGCCGCCGATGCGCAAGATCACGCTGTCCTGCACCACGCCGCCGACTCGGGCGAGACCGGCTTCGATCACAGGGCGGCGATCGGTGATGGTTGAGTTCGGCTCGGGTTTGAGGTCGAACATCTTGTTTCCCTGCTCGTCCACGGCATCCATCTTCACGAATTTGCTGCTGGCCACGTCATTGCGTCCATGAAAACTGACGGCCAGCTTGAAGTTGACGTCCTTGTCCCATTGCTGGGTGAAGCGACCAAGTTTTCCTGACGGTGTGTCCCAGGTGATTTTTTGAGGATTGACCGTCACCGCCGCCTCGTAGCCGGCATCCATCGCCAGTTGCACGATCTCATCATTTTTATTGCCGTAAGGATACGCGAAAGTCCGGCAGGGCACTCCGAACGTGTCCTCCAGCCATTTTTTTGATCCGGCGATTTCCTCATTGAGCCACTCCTGGTATTTCGCGTAGTCCCTGCCGTTTTTCATCGCCAGCGCCTGATGGGAGATGCTGTGACTGCCAAGTTCCCCGCCGTTGGCCAGCAACTCTTTGATCTGGGCGATGGTCATCGAGCGGCCGCCGGTGTTGACATATTTCTTGTAGAGATAAATGGTGAACGGGTAGCCGAATTCTTTCATGATCGGAAAGGCAAACTGATATTCGCCCACCCAGCCATCATCCAGGGTGATAACGACACTCTCATCGGGAATGTTTTTTTCTCCGCGTTTCCAGGCCAGGAAGTCGGACATTGGGATCACGGAAATGCTGGCATTCTTCAACGCCTGCATCTGTGCGCGAAAGGTGGGCACGCTGACCATCATCTCCGTTTTGGGAATGCGTTCCACGAAGTCATGATAAAGGAGAATGGAAACCACAGAGCTCTTGTTCAGTTCAAACGGCTCTGCCTTGGGTGCATCTGGGTCCGCAGCCTTCTCCGGTCCGAACAATTCCGCTGGCTCAAGTGGTTTCGCCACCAACGCCTCATCCGGCAATGTCGTCTCGGTCACCGTTTGAGTTTTGACGGGTGGTTGCTTAGGAAGAAGTTTTTTGAGCTTGTCGCAGGAAGCCGAAAAAAGACACGCCAGCGCCAAAGCACCAGCAGCGGCATGATGGAGAATCACAGTTGTTTTCAAGACGCCGAGAATAGCACTAGATCGGTTCCATGAAAGCTGAAATCGGTGCTTATCGTGTGGAACCTAAACCGACGACAAGAGTGTCGTCGTTCCGAATGGAATCACGACACTGTCGTGTCGCTGAACGTGGCTCACGCGCCTCCCCGCGAGACCTGAAACCTGCGCGATAGAGCCAAGGAAGGAAGCTTCAGCAAGTGCGCTGCGCGAGGTTTGCAATTCATGCGGAGGGCCGCATGTACCACTTGGCATGATTACACCATCCCCGCGATATGCGCGCCGATGGCGAGGGACGCGGTGGCGGCCGGGCTGGGCGCGTTCAGAACATGAAGGGCGCGCTCGCGCACCAAAATGTGAAAATCCTGCACCAGTTCACCCTGCGGTGTCATGGCCTGGGCGCGAACACCAGCACCACCGGGAGCGAGATCGGCAGGACGCAGTTCGGGGACGAGGCGCTGGAGAGCGTGGCAGAAACGGTCGCGACTCAGGCTTTGAAATAACTCGGTAAAAGCCATTCCGGGATACTTGCGCAAAAAACGCCACAGCCCCGGAAAAAATATCGCGTCGGCCAGATCGCGCAGATTGACATCGCGCAGGCGGTAGCCCTCGCGCGCGAAAGCCAGAACCGCATTGGGACCAGCTTCGATACCGCCGCCGATCATCCGGGTAAAATGGACTCCAAGAAACGGAAACGCTGGATCAGGCACCGGATAAATGAGATGCCTCACCAGGTGCGCAGCCGTGGCGGCGAGCCGGTAATATTCACCGCGAAAAGGAACAATACGCACCTCGCGCTGCTCGCCCGCAAGCTGGCTGACCCGGTCGCAATGAAGACCAGCGGTATTGATGAGCAGTTCCGCGCTGAATTCGCCCGCACTGCTTTCTGCCGTCCACTCGCCGGCGTTGTGCGAGAGAGCATGAACTGCCGCGTCCGTGACGATGCGGCCTCCCCGCCGTTGAATCTCATGCGCCATGGCGTCGCACACCGCGCGATAGTCCACAATGCCCTCCTCTGGGACATGAATCGCCGCGATGCCGGATGCGTGAGGTTCGATTTTGCGAAGTTCGTCGCCATCAAGGCGACGGAGCCCGTTCAGTCCATTGGCCGAGCCGCGGCGCAATAATTCATCAAGCCTCGGCAGTTCATCCTCCTCCGTGGCAACAACGAGTTTGCCGCAGATTTCGTGGGGGATGTCATGCGCCCGGCAAAATGCCACCATCTCGCGGATGCCCTCGACGGCGAGCCGGGCCTTGAGCGAGCCCGGCTTGTAATAGAGACCACAGTGGAGCACTCCGGAGTTGTGTGTGCTCTGATGCTGGGCCAGCCGGGTTTCTTTTTCCAGGAGCGTCAGTCGGGCAAAAGGATGCCGCTCCAATAATTTTAGCGACGTGGCCAGACCCACGATGCCTCCGCCGATGACGAGAACTGAATTCATTCGATGGATTAGCGTTCCGCAAGGCGGTTATCCAGTCAAGTGTCCGCGATTGGGCGAGTCCGAATGTAGGCGATGCGTCAACAAGAGAACTGGGAGCGCTGGCGCCCTCGCCGGCAGCATTGGAAACTTTCTCGCCGCCAATGGTGGCGGCGCTCCTAATAGGCGCAGAGAGCATCTGCTACGCTTCGCTCATGGAATGATGTGAAGCGTGACGCATCACCTACTCCCCAGCGCCCGCTCCATGATCTGCTCCACGCGGCCAACCATGTCGTGGGTATCATCGAGCAAGCCGGCGGAGAGCAATGCGCTATCAAGCAACTGCGAGGCAATGAGCCCGGCAAGGTCGCTGGGAGCGCTGGCGCCCTCGCCGGCTGCTTTGGAAACATTCTCGCCGCCAGGGG
Organism: Verrucomicrobiota bacterium; assembly: GCA_009885695.1. GTDB lineage: Bacteria > Verrucomicrobiota > Verrucomicrobiia > Verrucomicrobiales > Verrucomicrobiaceae > VFKE01. Next base: position 3,975 of record VFKE01000010.1, read on the forward strand.
TGGCGGCGCTCCCGGTGGCGGCGCTCCCGATGAGCTCAGCGAGCTTCTTCACGATGGCATGCTTGGGATTGATCTCCAAAATCACCTGCGCCGCGCCGAAGTCATCCTTCTTCATCGCTCGCATCATCTGACGCATCTGCGGGCTCATGTCGCCTTCCAATTGGAGCGCCATGGCAGGCTTGCTGACGAGTCGCTTGCCGGGACGCACCTCGGACACGCGGCTGGCAAGGCTTTCTTTGAGCCAGGCGCAAAGCTTGTCCGTGTCTTCCTTGTTCAGTGATTCGCCTTCATCGCTCGTTTCACCGAGATCAACATCCGAGGCAGCGACACTGCGCAGTTCTTTGTCGTCGAATTTAGCCAGCGAGCTCACCACATAATCGTCGATGGTCTCAAAAAGATACAGCACCTCGAAGCCGCGTGACTTGAATGCTTCAAGGTAAGGCCCGCTCTCGATGGCCTCGCGGCTGGGCCCGATCTGGTAGTAGATCGTCTTCTGCCCCTCTTTCATCCGGGCAATGTATTCCGGCAGGCTGACCAGTTCGTCCTCCTTGGTGAGCGACGACTCGAAACGCAGCAGCTTGGCGATGGATTCCTTGTTCTCGAAATCAGTGGCGACGCCTTCCTTGAGGAAGCGGCTGAAGTCTTTGTAGAACTCCGCGTATTTTTTTGCATCATCAGCGGCTTCGCGATCGAGGAACTTGATGATGCGTCCCTGCACCACCTGCCCCAGCTTGCGGAAAAGAGCACTGTCCTGCATGGACTCGCGCGCGATGTTCAACGGCAGATCCTCGCTGTCCACCACGCCGCGAATGAAACGCATCCAATCGGGCAGGAACTTCTTCGGCTTGGGATCGATCAGCACCCGGCGGCAATAGAGCGACACGCCAGCCTCCATCTGGCCCATGCCGAACTGTTCCATGTTCTGCGTTGGAGCGAAAAGCAACGCGTTGATGTTCAAGGGAGCGTCTGCATTAAAGTGAAATGTGTAGCGCGGGTCGTCGAACGCGTGGCCGGCGAACTTGTAGAACTCCTTGTATTGCTCCTCGGTGACCTCGCTCTTATTTTTCAGCCAGAGGGCCTCGACGGTGTTGATGCGCTCGCCGTTGAGGTTGATGGCGAAGCCGACGAAGTTGGAATATTTCGCGAGAATCCGCTTGATATGATCGGGCTTGGCGAACTCCGCGGCATCGTCCTTCAGATGCA
>VFKE01000151.1 GCA_009885695.1 Verrucomicrobiota bacterium
GTGCCAGCCTGGCAGCAGCCTGTAAGTTTGGCGACGGAGATGGTCTTGGGCTGAGTCATATTGAAATGTGGTTTCGCGGAGTCTACGCGCCAGCGCGTGCTTGTCTTTGCAGAATTTGCGAATCCTGCTGCAGCCGATTTTTTGCTGCGGCTGACGCCATCTGCGTTCTTTGCCACGGCAAAAACCCAAATGCGTGCTTGCTCCACGCGCCGTTTTGCGGACATTCCCTGATTCATGAGCGATACCAAAAACGATCCGCCGCCATCTCCCGAGGAGATCGGCAAAAAACTGGAGGAATTCATCCGCAGCCAGTTCGGCAGCAACGTGATGTTCACCAGCTTCAAGGAATCTGGCAAGGACGGACCTGCGGCGGCACCCGAAACGCCTGCCACGACGACTCCGAAGGAAGAAGCACCGGACGAAAGCTGGCTCGATTTCCGTTACAAGCCCGCCGACATCAAAGCCCACCTCGACCGCTTTGTCATCCGCCAGGACGACGCCAAGAAGGTCCTCGCCACCGCGGTCTGCGACCACTATCACCACGCGCGCATGATGCGCGAACGGCAGGATGGGACGGAAGAAATCGAGTTCGCGAAACAGAATGTCATCATCGTCGGCCCGACCGGAGTCGGGAAAACCTACCTCATCAAGCACATCGCGGACCTGATCGGCGTGCCTTTTGTCAAGGCGGACGCCACCAAGTTCAGCGAGACCGGCTATGTCGGCGCGGACGTGGACGATCTGGTGCGCGATCTCGTGGCCAAGGCCAACGGCAACATCGATCTGGCGGAGCATGGCATCATCTATCTGGATGAGGTCGATAAGATCGCCTCCAGCGGCGAGCGCCTGGGCCGCGATGTGAGCGGCCGCGGCGTGCAGACCACGCTGCTCAAGCTCATGGAGGAGACGGAGGTCCCGCTCTACTCTGGCAACGATATGCGCTCTCAGATGCAGATGATGTTCGACTTCCGCAAGGGGGAAGCACCCAAGCGTCAGGTCATCAACACCCGCAACATTCTTTTCGTCGTCAGCGGAGCCTTCACCGGTCTGGAAAAAATCATCGAGCGCCGCCTGACAAAAGGCAGCATCGGCTTCGGCACCGGCTCGCGCGAGTCGATCCGGCCGGAGCACGCGCTGCGCGAAGCGCGCACCCAGGACTTCATCGACTTCGGCTTCGAAGCCGAGTTCATCGGCCGCCTTCCTGTTCGCGTGGTTTGCGATTCACTCGCCGAGGACGATCTCTTCGAGATCATGAAGAATTCCGAAGGCAGCATCATCCGCCAGTTCGAGCGAGAGTTCGCCGCCTACGGGATCAATGCCAGATTCGAAGACAGCGCCCTGCGCATCATGGCCCGCAGCGCCGCAGTGGAGAAGACCGGCGCGCGTGGTCTTATGACCGTTTGGGAACGCACACTGCGCGAGTTCAAATTCGAACTCCCCAGCCTCGGCCTCGGTGAACTCATCATCGACGAAGCACTGGTGAACGACCAGGCGGCCGCGCTCGCCCAATGCCGCGAGCGCGCGAAAACCGTGCAGGTCAGCGTGGCCGCGCGCGAAGCGGAAACCTTCGCCCAGAATTTCACGCGCGACTACGGCATGGAGATCCGCTTTGACGAAGACGCCATGCGCGCGCTCGTGGAGCGCAGCGCACGCGAAGGCTCGCCGATCAGCGAGCTCTGTCGCAAGCTTTTCAAGGATTATCCCTTCGGCCTCCAGCTTATTGCGAGCAATACCAGCGAGACATCCTTCACGCTTCCGCGCCGCGCCGCCGAGGAACCCGACCGCTATCTCAGCGATCTGGTTGTTGCGTCCTATCGCCGCCCCACTCAGGAATCCAGCCTTCAAACTTCCTAGAAACACAACCGCATGGGACGCAATGCCGCAGCCAGCTTATTGATCGGAACCCTTGTCGGCGCGGTATTGCTCGCGCTCTATCGCTTCACCCCGGTCTTCATTCTCGGCGCTTCGAAACTTGAAGGCATATATCAGGGCATCTTTATTTTGAAGAGCAACGGGCGACCTGACTTTTTCCTCCCGCTTCAATATTTCTTTTACACGGTGATGGCCTTCGTCTCCGCGTGGGTCTGTCTGGAACTGCCCCGCCCTTTCGGGCGCGTTGCCTATCTCGCCGGCGCTGTTTTTCTCACTCTTGTGCTGTCGCCCGCCCTGCGGTTCTCCGGAATGCTCTTCGAGCCCTTCTCCGGCGCGGCCGCTATTATTTTATCCGGACTCTGCGGCATGATTATCGGCGGCACCGAAACCGGCCAGCGCCGCCACATCCTCCAGCGCTACTTTGTCGGTCGAATCTCTGCCGACAATTTCTCGAAACTCATCACCACCAAGGGGCCGCTCGACATCAGTGGCAAGCGCGAACTCACCGCGCTCAACTGCCGCATCCTGAACTATCCCGATCTCAGTTCGCAGATGGAGCCGCATGATCTGGAGCATCTCAGCTCCCTCTTCCTGCAAGCCACCGCGGAATTTCTGGTCGCGCGCGGCGGATATCTTGATTCCTGCAACGCCGAGGGCGTGCGCGTATTCTTTGGCATGCCAGTTGAGGACGAGGAACACGCCATCCACGGCTGCCGTGTCGCCCTGGAATTGCGGCAGCGTCTTGTGAACCTGGAACAGGAGATGCAGAACCGCTGGCATCGCAAGCCCTCGTTCGGTGTCGCGCTTGCATCAGGCCCCATGAGCATCGGTCTCTTCGGATTTCGTGAGTTCCAATTTTACAGTGCCGTGGGTGAGCCCACTGACTTCAGCCGCCGCCTTTGCTCAATCAATCTGGTTTACGGCAGCCATCTTCTCGTTAACGCACGCACCTTCCATCTCACGAATGAACTCATTGAGATGCGTCCGATGGAAATGGTCTATGCACCCCGCATGCATCAGGTGAGCGAAGTCTACGAATTGCTCGCCGAAAAGGGCGCGCTCAACGACGAGGAGATGAAGGCGCGCGACGCCTTCTGGCAGGGTGTTGTCAGCCTCCGCAAGGGCGCCTACAAAGAGGCTGTGCAACATCTGGAGACCGCGAAAGTCGACGGCCGCGAAGACCCGCCATTGAAATATTTTCTCGAACGGGCCGAAGCCGGACTGCGCGATGAGAACTCCAGCAGCGATATCCGCGGTGCTGCCCGCCATGTCCGCATGCTGACTGCCAATTAGCCATGTCCGCCATCCTCACTATCTGCTAGTAAATTGCTTTTGCGATTGCCGGGCCGGAGTGGCCAGGGCGTGCACCGGGGACGGGGTGCGAGGGGTATGGCTCATGAAGTCGTGGCCCGGCAAGCTTTTCAACACGCCCAATAACCACGTCCAACATCACAAAAAAATGCGCGGCAACTACGGCGTTCACTTCAATGTGTGGGACCATCTGATGGGATCGAATCATTCGGACTACAAAGTGCGTTTTACTGAAGTCACCACACGTTACTCATGAAACTAGCCTCGCTCTTTCTTGCCGCATTCGCCGCCAGCACTCTTTTTGCCGCCGAATGGCCTGCGTGGCGCGGACCCACTGGCGATGGTCATGCGGCCCCCGGCCAAAAACTGCCGGTGAAATGGAGCGAGAGCCAGAACCTCGTCTGGAAGGCCGCCGTGCGCGGTCGTGGGCATGGTTCACCGATAGTGGTTGGCGATCAGGTGCTGCTCGCCACGGCGGATGTGGAGACGGAGGAGCAACTCGTGCTCTGCTTTGACCGCGCTACGGGAAAATCACGCTGGGAGAGGGTTGTCCATCGAGGCAATCTGAACACGGAGGGCCACAAAAACTCGTCGCAGGCTTCGTCCGATGTCGTGAGCGATGGCGAGCGGCTCTACGTCAACTTTTTGAACAACGGAGTCGTCTTCACTACCGCGCTCGATGTGAGCGGCAAACAGCTCTGGCAGCATCGGGTGTGCGATTTTCAGGTGCATCAGGGCTTTGGTTCATCGCCGGTAGTTTATCAGAACATCGTGCTCGTCTCCGCCGATCATCGCGGCGGCGGCAAGATGACCGGCCTCAACAAACTCAATGGCGAGATCGTGTGGCAGCAGGACCGCCCGCCCGTGGCAAACTATGCCACGCCGGGCATCGTGCAGGCCGCAGGCAAGGTCCAGGCCGTGCTCGCTGGATGCAACAAGGTCGAGAGCTTTGATCCGCTCACTGGCAAGAAACTCTGGAGCATTGATGGCAGCACCGAGGAAACCGTCGTCACGGCCGTGACCGATGGCAGCCGCGTCTTCCTCGGCGGCGGTTATCCAAAGACTCACACCATGGCCCTCGAAGCCGACGGCAGCGGCAAGATCGCGTGGGAGAACGTCACAAAAACCTATGTGCCCTCCATGCTCGTGAAAAACGGCCACGTCTTCGCTGTCGGTGATGGTGGCCGCGCCGTCTGCTGGAAATCCGCCACTGGCGAGGAGCTGTGGAACGAAAAAGTGGATCGCGAGTTCTACGGCTCGCCCGTCATGGCCGACACCCGCATTTACGTCACAAGCAAAAGTGGCGTCACCTCCGTGTTTGAGGCCACACCGGAGAAGTTCATCCTCCTCGGCCAAAACCCGCTCGGCGACGAATCCTTCAGCACCCCCGCCATCTGCGACAATCGACTCTACCTCCGCTCCGCCAAGACCAGCCCCGTGCGGCAAGAATATCTATGGTGCATCGGTGAGTGATTGATTTCTGCTAGTGTTCTGTCGCAGAAATGTCTAGACAATAGATATTTTCCTGCCATGGTCCGGCATGAATCTAAAAACCACTGGCGTCACCCTGTCGAGCGAACAGCGGAAAC
>VFKE01000142.1 GCA_009885695.1 Verrucomicrobiota bacterium
CGAGCCCATGAATCGGATCGCCGTGTAGTGCAGACCTTTTGAGCCTGATGTCGCAAAATCAAGCCTTCCAGCCCCATCGACCCCCTGAGTCCGCCAAGTCGCGCTAAGCTCGGCACCAAAAACATCAAGCCGAACCGAGCCGCTGCAACTGATACTTTTTCTCGATGTCTGAAACCCACTTCTCGTGATCCAGATACCAGCGGACACTTTTGCGCAGGCCGGTCTCGAAGGTCTCGCGCGGCTTCCAGCCGAGTTCGCGGCCGATCTTGCTGCAATCAATCGCGTAACGGCGATCATGACCAGGACGATCCTTGACGTAGGTGATCAGATCCTCCGGCGTGCGCTTCAATTCAGGCCGCTCGGCATTCACGGCGGCGATGATGGCATGAACAACATCGATGTTCTTCATCTCGCATTTTCCGCCGATGTTGTAGGTCTCGCCGATCTTGCCTCTAAGCATAGACAACGTGAGACCGCGACAGTGATCCTCGACATAGAGCCAGTCGCGCACGTTGGAGCCATCGCCATAGACTGGAAGCTTTTCACCGCGAATAACTTTTTGCACGATGAGCGGCATGAGCTTTTCCGGAAACTGAAACGGGCCGTAGTTGTTGGAGCAATTCGTGGTGACGACGGGAAGCTGGAACGTGTGAACGTAAGCGCGGGCCAGGTGATCGCTGCCGGCTTTGCTCGCGGAGTAGGGACTGTTCGGCGAATAAGGAGTGGTCTCGCTGAACGCGGGATCGTCGGGCCCGAGCGAACCGTAAACTTCGTCGGTGCTCACATGAAGAAAGCGGAAGTCTTTCTTCCCGGCGGCACTGCGCTCCCGGTGATATTTGAGCGCGGTGTCGAGCAGATGAAAGGTGCCGACGAAATTCGTCATGATGAACGGCTCCGGCGAGTCGATGCTGCGATCCACGTGCGATTCCGCAGCGAGATGCATCACCGCATTGATGTCGTGCTCGCGCAATAGATGAGCGACCAACTCGCTGTTGCCGATATCGCCACGAACGAAGATGTGGCGCGGCTCGTTCTTGAGCGCGTCGAGGCTCGAGAGATTACCGGCATAGGTGAGTTTGTCGAGATTGACGACCTTGGAGATGGTGACGCCCTGTTCCTGTGCGGCGGGGCCGAGGAGGTAATGGACGAGGTTCGAGCCGATGAAGCCCGCGCCGCCGGTGACGAGTATACGCATGTCTGTCATGATGAGGGCCGCGAGCGTAGGCGCGTCCCGCAGCGCGCTCAAGTTTTCCTTATGGCTTCTTTTCCTCGGGCTTCTTTTCCTCGGGCTTCTTTTCCTCGGGCGACTTTGGCTTCGGCCCCTCGGCCTGAATCCATTTGAAGGTACTTGGCTTGTCGCCCGGCACCTCGATCCACTCGCCCTTGAAGGCCTTTTCGATGTTGGCCTTCCAATGCATGGCCTCGATCTCATGCAACTGCTTGTTCGACTCCTTCGCCTCGTGGCGCATCAAGATCATCCGGTCTTCGTTCTCCTTGTTCGTTGCCTCTTCCGCGTGCCGGCCCCAGTCGCCTGCGGGTTTCTCGCGCAGATGCAGCAGGGCGCGGTGATCCTCTCCCACGAGCCGGTTGTTTCGCAAAGTCTGCACTTCAGCCATGCGGTTGCGCTGCCGCACCACGGCCTCCTCGTAGCTCAACTGCGCCTCGCTGGGCGCTGCATTCTCGTCAGCCCGGAACTGGTAGACGTCCAGCCGCATGGTGACATCCAGCTTGATGGGCTCGGGCGTGGCCACATTCACCGTCATCAGCCTGCACGCGGTCACAATGAACCCGCACGTGACGAAGACCGCGATGGCACCGAGGCGCCGCACCATCTCAATTTGTGTCATCTTGCGCGGTCGATGGCTTCTTGTCTGGCGGCGAGTCTGTTTTCCAGCGATGGTCATAGGCGTTGATTTCAAAGCTTCGCGTGCCCGTGGGCCCGGTGAATTTAAGAGTGCCGCGGCCTTCCCGACCGTAGCTGCGAACCTGCCCTTCAGCGTGCTCATACGCGAAATCGCGCATGGTTTCAAGCGAGACCTGTGTGAGCTGCTGCTTCAGCCCGCTCAGACTCTCCGGCAGTGTTTTAATCAGATCGTTCAGCGCCTCGATGGAAATCCTCCCGGGCGTCCGGTTTCCGAATTTCAAGTCGGTCTGGTAGACCTCATTGCTGTCGCCGTTCATGGTCAGGGTTGCGCCGACCTGCCCCTCCATGAAGAAGTATCCGGGAAAAAGTTTCCGCGTGATCTCGCGCGTCTGAACGTCCGTGCCATTAAGCCATCCGTCCCAGGAGTAGACCGCGTCAAGGTAGACGTTAAACTCGCCGTTCACATATCCGTCGTAGGCCGCGCCACCGAACTTCCCGTAGATTCCCCCCTGATCGAAGGTCACGGTCAGGAACGCATCATCGATATGCAGTTCCTTCCAGTGCATGCGCTTCACCTTGAAAACTTGAGTGAGGTTGTTGTCGCGATCCCTCACGGGCAGGTTGAACTGAACTTTGCCGCTCATGCCTTCAAACTTGAGCTTGAGGTCCGGCATTTCATAATTGTCCTCCGGAATTTCAAAATCCGCCTGCAAGGTGCCGTTGCTCATCTCACTCGTGAAACTGAAGGGAAACGGGGTGCGGAACCCCGAGAGCGGCACTCCCTTGGGCGCGATCACCAGCCTCCCGCGATGCACCTGCAAGATGCCCATGTCCCAGCCGGCCTGGCTCGGGGGCGGCTCGTTCGCGATCGCCGCCGCTGCGGCCTGGAGCGCAAAAATCTTGTCCAGCGCCGCCACCTTGGCTTCCGGCCCCGGGGCACCCAGCGCGGCAAAACGCCGATAATAGTCCACATACCAGAACAACGGCTCGCCGATGAAAAGCGTCGGGCTCACGATTTCCACCTTGTCGAGACGCTTCGCGATCAATCCGGCGGGCGAAAAGTTCACGAAGACGCTGTCGAGCTTCGCCACCGGCGCACCACCGAAGGGCGACGGAATCAGCAGATTGGCCAGCTCGATGCGCTGCGGCGCCACATCCGCCGCAAACCCTTCGGGTGACAACGGCACGTCCTTCGCTTCAAGCGAGACCTGGAACTTTACCGAGTCCATGCCGGGCACAAGACGGTCCAGTGTGACAAAACTGTCTGCGATGTTAAAATCACCCACGATCCAATCTGGAGTTGAATTTGGATTTTGGATTTTGGATTTCGGATTGGCCGCGTCGGGAGCAACACTCTCCGTCGCAGGTTGCTCAAAAAACTTCATCAGCGCGTTGCTGGCCTCGATGTTGGCGCCGCCGATATGAAGGAACTCGACGCGATGCGTGCTCCAAACATCCGGCAGTGAAGCCGCACCCTCGACGAATGAAACGCGCGCAACCGGAAAGGGAAACAGCGTGAGACCCGGCAATCGCACCACGAAGTTTTCAAATCGCACGCGATGCCATCCTGGCTTAATTTTATCCGTGGTCACCGTCAGCCGCGCCTGCGCATCCAGCACGCGTTCGCCCTTGGCCGTGGCAATGTCCAGACTGCCATCCTCGATCGAGAGCTGGCCGAAATGAATCTGCTGCCAGAGCGGGGCATCCGCATCAGCGGGACCGGCATCAGGATTCGCCTTCGCTGTAGCGGCATCAAACCACGGCGTGTTTCCGTCGCGAAGCCGCACAACCGGCTTCTTCAACTCAAACGTTTCCACCGCCTTTGACGCGTTCCATTCGTCCAGTTTGATCGCGAGCGTCCCCTGCGGCAGCTCAAAGAATGGCCGGCCTGCGATCGCCGCATCGCGCATAGGAAAACTCAAGGCGAGATTCTGCACATCGAGTGTCTGCGCCTCCGCGGAGTGCGCTCCCCTGGCATCCAGACGCAGATTATGCAGCTTCAAAGTCGCGTTGGCCCGGAGTTCAAAAGGCATCAGTTCCGTGTCTGCAATCCTGAGGCGGGCATCGCGAATCTCGATGTACTGCAAGTGTGCGCTCCAGAATGAATCCTGTGCGTCCCCACCTTTCGCATCGCTCGCGATCGCGCTCTGCCTGGCGGGCAGCAGAAGCCGGCGCAACTCGGGCGTCCAGTGAATCTCCGGCTCACGCATCGTGAGCTTTTGGATGCTCCAGCGTCCATTGACTGGCGCGGGCATCACAAGATTCATCTCACGACATGCGATGAGCCCCTCGCCCGCAGGCGGCTTCATCTCCAGATGATTCAACCGCAATCTCTGCGCGCCCATGGAGAATGGCTGATCCGGCAGCCACGCGAATCCAGTCGTTTCATAATCCACACGAGCCGATGCGTCCGGCAATTCAATGCCCGCCACATTGCCAGCCGTGAAACCCGTCGTGCTCAAATCGAGGTGATTGCAATCGACGCGGGCAATGCGCACCCCGCGAATAAACGACGGCGCGCGCTGGGTGGCATTGGTTTGCGGAATGGAATTTACTGCGGACTTTTTGCCAGAATCCGGCGTGAGAAAATCGAGAAACGCCGGAGTCATCGCCAGCGACAACTTATCGATCGTGAGCACATCGAGATCGAGAACCCCCTCATGAATGCGGCCCCGCGCGCGAAGTTCAGCCAGCTTTACCGGATGGTCTCCATGCACCAATGAGTCCCCGGTGATCGTGAGTTCCTGCTCGCCGATGTTCAAAGTTCCGTCAGCCGACGTGGCGATGTCGTCCGCGTGATAATTGGCCACAAGCTCCGCGACCGTGCCGTCGCGTTCCTCGTAACGCAGCCGCGCATTCCGCAGATCGGCGCGCGTGACTTGCCAGCCGCCGGGCAAGATGAGGCCCGCTGATGATTCGCTCCTCCCCTGCCCCGCCAGCACTTGCTCCAGAAAAGGTTCACTGATGATCACTTTGGCATCATTCAGCGAAACCGAGCGAACCCGTCGCGCGAGAAGTTCGCGCATCCCGCTGGTCAGGACGAGTTCCGGCAATCGCAGCACCACGGCATCCGTCTTCACATCGCGCAACTCAAAGCCATGCAGCGTCGCGCCTTCGTTAGTCAGCGTGAAATCCGTCACGCTGCCCCGAGCTGGCCCGACGGAAATCAGGAAGCGATTAATGTATTCGACCCGATACGTCCAGAGCCACCAACCTGCAGTCGCCAGCAGCAGCACCAGCGCCACACTCGAGATGCCACTCCAGAACAGCATGCGCCGCAAGAGCGAGCGACGCGGCTTTGGCGCTGGAGTTTTGTCTGACATGGACCGCAGAATAAGCGCCCCGCAGGAAATTCACACTGCAAAACGAATGAGTTACAAGGAGAAGATGCGCAATCGCCCCCACTGACTGGGGCCGCGAAAGGGGTCCGAACCGGCCATCAACAGGGCCATTCTATAATCCCACGACTACTTCCGCGGCAAATTCTGCCGCACGACTTCGGAAAGGAGCTTCGCTTTTTCGCGGAGATCCTTGGCTTCGTCTTCAGTGAAGGCCTTCCCGGGCGGGACATCAAGTATGGAGCGCATGGCATCCAAACCCTCTATAAGGTCCTCGATGACGGGCATCTTTTTGATCCCAGGATGGAGATTCTCGAGGTTGGTGATGTAGTATTCGATGATGTCAGAGCGGCCGAGTTGGCGGCTCTTGTCGGCGGTATAATTTTGGGCAACCGCGGCGGTGCTGATCTCGAATGCCCGGAGCCAGCCACCAAGACTGATGAGGTGGGCCACGTCGGAGTCACGCAGCAGGACCATTTCGGCTTCGACATCAGCCTGGGTGGCGGCAAGTTCATTGCGGAGTTTTTTCCAGTCACCTTTCACACTGTTTTCCAGGAGGCTCTGGCTGTGTTTGTTGATCCTCATGCCGGCACCAAGCGCTTTGGAGTACTTGAGGAGGGCACGGCCGACGTTCTCCATTTCCTCAATCTTCTCGCAATGCACGACGAGAAAGCCGTCCGCGATCAAGGAACCGAGCACAAGTGAAAGCAGGACCCGGTCGCCAGGTGCCTTGTCAGGCAGCGGGCGCTTCAAGTTGTCGTAGGATAATGTGCCAAGGCTGTCGAGTTGGTCGAAGATTTTCCGGATGCTGGGCGTGGTGAATTCATTGATGCCAAATTCCTCGCGCACATGTTCGTTGCCGATGAGATCCTCAGGCACCTTCATCGAGGGCGTGCCCTTTGCCTCATTGTCAACAGCGGCCACTTGAGTGGATAAATACTGAAAGACACAGAATGCCAGTCCCGCAAGATGGCGGGCGGAGCGGGACCGCGGAAGCTTCATCCGTGCAGGTTAGGTTTGATTCCGAGGATTTCCAGCAATTCATGCGCCGGTAAAATTTGCACCGGCTGAAATGTTAAGCAATGCGATAGATTTGGGACTTGACGCTGGGCGTGTGCGAAACATGCTATGGGTTCCATGAGCCTGCCCCGACTCCCGCTATTTTTGATATGACTGAATGGCATGTATTGTTCTGGCTCGCCTGCTATGTGGCGGTCTTCGCAGGTCTGAGCATCTTCGGTGCGCACCGGTTGCGAATTCTCTGGCTTTATTGGCGGCACCGCGGGCATGACGCGCCACCGCGGGCACGATTTGAATTACTGCCCGTGGTGACGGTGCAACTCCCGCTTTACAACGAAGCTCAGGTCGTGGGTCAACTCCTTGAAGCCGTGGGCAGTCTCGACTACCCGAAAGACCGGCTGCAAATCCAAATTCTCGACGACTCCACGGACGACACGCGGGAATCCTGTGAGCAGGGTATGGCGGAACTCCGGGCGCGGGGTTTCGATGTGGAATACCGCCACCGCATTCAGCGGACAGGCTTCAAGGCGGGCGCGCTCGAAGAAGCCAGTCCGTCCGCGAAGGGCGAATTTCTCTTGATCTTCGACGCGGATTTCGTTCCGCCTCCGAATCTGCTGAACAAGATGATCCATCACTTCACCGATGAGCGCGTCGGGATGGTCCAGGCACGCTGGGGTCACTCGAACAAAGACCAGTCGCTGCTGACCAGGCTCCAGGCCATGATGCTGGACGGTCACCTCGTTCTGGAGCAGACGGCGCGGAGCCGCGGTGGATTCTTCTTCAACTTCAACGGCACCGCCGGCATCTGGCGCAAGCAGAGCATCCTCGAAGCCGGCGGCTGGCAGCATGACACACTGACCGAGGACATGGACCTGAGCTACCGCGCGCAAATGAAGGGCTGGCGTTTCGTTTATCTCACCGACATCACGGTGCCCGCGGAACTCCCGGCAGACATGAACGGGTTCAAAAACCAGCAACACCGCTGGACCAAGGGCAGTATCCAAGTCTGCAAAAAAGTTCTCGGCACCGTCTGGCGCAGCAGGGAACCGCTCCGCATCAAGCTCGAGTCCACCGCACATCTGGCCGCGAACTTCGCCTATTTGCTGATGTTTGGTGTGCTAGTCCTGATGTATCCCGCGAGCTTCATGTTCCACAACTCATGGCAGAAGGCGGTCTTTCTAGACCTGCCAGTGTTCCTTTTCGCCAGCGTTTCGGTGATCATCTTCTATCTCGCCGCACAGGGCGCGCAACGTCCTTGGGGCTGGCTCAAATCATTGCCACTGCTCCCGCTGCTTATGGCGCTGGGCGTGGGCATGTCCATTAACAACGGCAAGGCGGTGCTGGAGGCGGTGCTGAATCAGCAGTCAGATTTCGTGCGCACGCCCAAGGCCGGCGCCGCAAGACGTCGCAGCCGCTACAAGGCCGCCAGCTCCATCAGTTTCTGGATCGAAGTCGCGCTCGCCACCTATTTCTCATGGCTGGTGTGGCGCGCGTTCAGCATGGCCAACTGGGCCTCCTTGCCCTTCCTCGCCATGTTCCAGTTCGGCTTCATCTACGTCGTCGCAGGTTCCATGCGCGGCTGGTTTAATCTGCCGTATTTCCATATGCCGCAGAATCCACCGCAAGCACCCACGCCAAACGAGGCCAGGACGGCTTGAGGTCGCGTCGAAATTTAATTCGACGCCCCACCCTTTGGATCAGTAACCTGGCCGCTGTTCACCTTCGATTTCAGTCGAGTCCAGAAATCTTCTTTTGGTTCAATGGGTGGAACCATTTCAGGTGCGGACTCAGGCTTCTTTTTATCCGTCACCTTGGGAATCGTGGATTCTTTCGACGATCCCGTGCCACGGGATGTCGTCAGCGGGATGCTCAAGCCACCCGCAGTTTTCTTGACGGAAGATGATGAACCCTTCGATCCACGCCCGGACCCCGAACCCGGGGAGGAGGTCGCCGAAGTGCCGCGACTGCTGGCAAAGGCCGCCTGCTCCTTGTTCAATTCCTGGCCGTGGGGGGCGAACGTATTCATCGGCACCTCATATTTCTTGAAGTCCGCCGCCAACTGGCGATGCCCCTGGATAAAAGCTGTCGGACTGTAATAGTTCGAGTAATCACGCGCAAATTTCGAGCGATTCATGCCGATCGTCAGATTCTTGCGCACTTCCAGGTGCAGGTGGGCGGAATACATGCCGTTGTTGTTGCCCATCCTGCCCACGAGCTGGCCGCGCTCGACTTCGTCGCCCACCTTCACCTTGCGATCCAGCAAGTGGCCGTAGAGCGAGTCCACCATTTCAATCTTCCCGCTGGGTTCACGGAAAATATGCCTGATGATCACGCAATTGCCCCAGCCCAGCTTCACGTCCTGTGAATAGACCACCACGCCTCCGCCGATCGCGTAAATTGGATCTCCCAGATCCTGATCCCCACCGGCTTTACCATTCCAGTCCTCCCCCAGATGTCCGTTCGGCCAAAAACCCCGGGCCTTGCGATACCCGCTCGCATCAGGCTTCCCCACTGGATAATCAAAGCCGTTGGCTAGCTGGCAAGACACCGTTTCAAAAGCCTGCACCGAACCCGCGCCCAGCAGCAGTGCCAGTGCCGTCACGGCAGGCAAAATTCCCCGGCCAAAGCGGGAGCGGTGAAGATGAAATCCATTCATGCAGACTTAGACGTTGCCTCATTCAGCGCGAAGCACAACTCCAGAACTGCGGCGCATTCACTGATGAGAACTGCCATGTGACCGAGTCTTCACTTGCGATTTGATCCCCTGCCGCCATGATCGCGCTCCTCCCTCATCCTGTTGTTCCCCATGCCCGACTGGCTCATCTCTGTCATCCTAGGCCTTATCGAAGGCCTCACGGAATTCATCCCGGTCTCCTCCACCGCACATCTGCTCATCGCGGAAAAATTCCTTTCTCTCAAGGAAGGCGACATTTTCAAAAGCGACGTTTTCAACATCGTCATCCAGGGCGGTGCCGTGCTGGCGGTCATCCCGCTCTTCTGGAAACAATTCTCCGGCATGATCTTCGGCCTGGCTGAACAAAAAAACCGCGATCTTTTAGCCAAACTCTCAGTCGCCTTCGCCATCACGGCGATCGGCGGTTACATTCTCGATAAACGCGGCTACAAACTTCCAGATGAGGTCGAACCCGTGGCCTGGGCGCTGATCGTCGGTGGCATCGTCATCTTCTTCGTCGAATTCGCCGAAAGACATCGCATCCCGAGCGACAGACTGACCTGGCCGCTGGTTGTGGCCTTTGGGCTGGCCCAGCTCGTGGCTGCGGCCTTTCCCGGTGCGTCGCGCTCCGGCGCCACCATCATGCTAGCCATGCTCCTGGGCATGGCCCGTCCGGCTGCCACGGAATTCACCTTCCTGCTCGGTGTTCCCAGCATCCTTGCCGCAGGCGCATGGAAATTGTTCAAGGCGCTCCGGGGTGCCGAAGCCGTCGAGGGCCACGACTGGACTTATATCGCCATCGGGTTTGTCATCGCCGCCATCAGCTCGTTTTTTGTGGTCAAGTGGCTCATCCGCTATGTGCAAACGCACACCTTCAACAGCTTCGCGATCTATCGTGTCATCTTTGGCATCGCGCTCCTGGCCTGGCTCGGACGATAAACCGGGATGACAACAGAAGTGTCATCGTTCCAAGCTGCCCTGAACACATTCTAAAGTGCGTCCACGCCGCGTTCGCTGGTGCGGATGCGCAGCACTTCAATCAACGGAGAGATGAATATCTTCCCGTCGCCCACCTTGCCGGTGTTGGCGGACTTCAGGATCGCGTCCACGATCACCGGCACCTGATCGTCGGCGGCGAGGATCTCGATCTTGGTTTTGGGCACAAAATCCACGGTGTATTCACTGCCACGGTAAATTTCCGTATGACCGCGCTGGCGACCGAAGCCTTTCACATCCGTGACGGTCATCCCCGTAACACCCGCATCCCTTAATGCTTCCTGGACTTCCTCAAACTTATGCGGCTTGACGATGGCTTCGATTTTTTTCATGTGATGGCTGCTTGTTACCAAGGATTAACCGAACCATGCCCCATGGCGCAAGATAAAAGATGGACGGTTTGGATCCAAAGGCCCAGTCGCCACCCCAGTTCGTGCTTCCCGTCCTCCTCCTGCTCGAATTCAGACCCGATCAGGCGAGCCAAACTTCCGAGGACGAGCCGATTTCCCCAGCGCAACTCCGGTGTTGCGATTCCCCCGCACGGCGATTAATGAACGCTGATGCGCCCCCTGACGCTGATCCTTGTCCTCGCTCACGCCGCCCTGGTGGCATCCCTTTCCAATTGCAGCAGCACCTCCGTGCAGGGCGGCGGATGGGAAGCACGACTCGGGCCCGTGCCCGTGGAACAGAAAGTCACGCCCGTGCAACTCCTCGGCGAAGTCCACCTCATCCAGGACATGATTCCCCGCGGCACCTACGGCCGGCGCAGCTACCGCCCAATGAACGTGCGCTCCATCACCATCCATTCCACGCAGAACCCCACCGGCGACGCCTGGCATCACGCGCTGGCCCTGAAACGCGGAGCACTGCGCGCCCCGAAACGTCCCGGCGGAAACCGCATCGGCTTCCTCACCTGGCACTTCACCGTCGAGGACCGTGCCACCTACCAGCATCTCCCGACCAACGAACAGGGCGAGCACGCGGACTTCAACGGCCCCGGCAACAACCACTCCATCGCCATCGAAATGTGCGAGCACCGCGGGAACGACCTCGCCCGGACCATCGACAACGCCGCGAAGCTCGCCGCCTTCCTCATGTATGAGCACCGGCTTGGCATCGGCAGCGTGGTTCCACATCATCACTGGCGGCGCATCGGCGTCAGCCCCGAGCACAAAGACTGCCCGCACTTCCTCCTCGACCGCGGGCGCGAAGGCGCAACCTGGCGCTGGTTCCTCGACCGTGTCCAGTCGCAATACTCCCGCATCATCCCGGGACCGATGCCCAGGATTTGATTGGCCAGGAATCCACCCATCACCCGGCCACCCATGATTGTTACATGCTCACCCCGGGGCGGAGTGGCTGCCGAGGAAGAACAAGCTGTTATTTTTTCAGCCGGAGGCTTGAGAAAACATAACCGATAGCGAGCCGAGGCTGTCAGTCCGCTACGCCGGAATGCGCGGGGTTGGAATACCCCGCCTCTGCTATTGAGCCTTGCACAATTGAGTGCCAGAAGCTGACGAGGGTTGAGGTAGGGACGGCGCATTGATCTTTCTTCGAAAACGTGGACGCGGAAAGTAGGGTTAGTTGAGTATCTCGCCCTCCAGGATTGCTGCTTTGCGCAGCAAGACTTCGCCTTCTTCTAGCAGGCTCGTCGTTCTGTTGTGGCCG
>VFKE01000153.1 GCA_009885695.1 Verrucomicrobiota bacterium
CAAAGACAAGCACGCGCTGGCGCGTAGACTCCGCGAAACCACATTTCAATATGACTCAGCCCAAGACCATCTCCGTCGCCAAACTTACAGGCTGCTGCCAGGCTGGCACTGCTCCGCTTCTGCTTGATGTCCGCACGCCGGCGGAATTTCAATCATCAAGCATTGCAGGCAGCAAACTCGTGCCGCTGGATGAATTGCGCGTAGAGAGTTTTGTCAAAGAGCACGGCGCGGACACGCGCTGCGTGGTGATCTGCGCGAAGGGCGGACGTGCTTCTAAAGCTGCGCAGCAGCTCGCGGCCGCGGGCATGAATCATCTGGAGGTGCTGGAAGGCGGCATCAGCGCTTGGGAGGCCGCAAATCTGCCCGTGCACTGCAGCGGGAGAAAAATCATGGCGCTGGATCGTCAGGTGCGCATCGCCATCGGCGTGCTGGTGCTGCTCGGTTTCGTGATTGGTTATTGGGTGAACGCTGCCGGCTTCTGGCTCTGCGCGTTCATGGGTGCCGGACTGATTTTCTCTGGCGTGACTGATTTTTGCGGGCTGGCTTTGATTCTCGCTAAGGCTCCGTGGAATAGAGCGGCGCCCACCAAAGCCGCAGTCTGAAGCGCACTATTTGCCTTGCGAGCCGCTCTGGCGTCGTTCACTGATTTCCATGTCATCTGCGTCAAGGCGACCCTACATTATTTATCGGCGTCCTCCGGGGTGGGGATTCTGGTCAAACTTTTGCTGTATCATGCAGGGGCTCGATTACGCTGACCGGCATGATCTTGTCCCGGTGGTGGACATGGAGCGGCATCGCACCCGCTATAGCGAAGATGATGATCGTGTCCTTGGGACAAAAAATGCATGGGAGTATTATTTTGCACAGCCCGGCGGACTCACCGTCACGGAAGCCCTCCTTCTTGATCCTTTGGACAATCAAGGCAGGGAGGAGGGTGATTTAATTTATGTTGGGGCCATTCAGCCGCCGGCAAGTGTTCTCGATAGAATGCGGGACCTTCGGAGTCGCTATGTTCGGGTCAGGCCTGAAATTCTGGCGGAGGTGGAATCGATCTTGGGACCGGACATTTGCCCGGATGTTTTAGGAGTTCATGTGCGCGGGACGGACATGACGCGGGGAAGTATTCCTGGCCATCCTGTTCCACCTCCTGCGGTCGTCTATCTTGAGCAAGCTGCGGCCTTGGATCGAAAGCTTTCTTTTTCGCGCATCTTTCTGGCCTGTGACGAACTTGAAACGGTCAGCATGTTCAAGGATCGCTTTGGTGATCGACTTATCGCAATGGAAGTTCATCGAACAGCGGCGACTGCCGCGATCTCGACTGATTATGAGTGGCTTTTCGTGCCGGGCCGTGAACTCCATCGATACCAATTGGGGCGCGAAGTCCTGGTGGATGCATTGCTTCTGGCGCGCTGCGGTCATCTGCTGTGCGGCATCTCAAATGTCACGCATGCCGCCATGTATTTCTCCGATGAGCGTCAGACCGTTCACCCTGTGCCGCCGCTCTGGTGCAACCCTCCTCCCAACGAAGCATCCCGTGGACGCGAATTCGTAAGTGCGTGTCCTAAGCTGATGGCTCCTCTCTCAGATGAAGCATTGCTGGCGCAGTTGGATGGTTTGCAGGTCTTGCTGGAGAATGCGGAGAACATGAATGCGGCAGCCGCGAAGGAAGCGGAAGTGCTGCGGGATCAGGTTGCGATTTTATCCAGGCAGTCGCCCGGAGAGAACGATGAGTTGAAGACCGCCCGCCAGGAGAAGCGCGACTTGCAAAGGAGTTTGGACAAAGCCAACTCGCAGATAAACCGGTTCAAGAAGAGGATCTTGCAGCTTGTGAACGCTTGGACGTGGCTGGGCTGGCGGCTGCTGCCCTGGACAAAACCTTCGTGGCGTGAGAATCCACTGGATGACTGATGGCATCACAAATTTCACCAACACAGATTTAGATGAGCATGAAGCGCGTGGTTCAGGTTTACAAAGCCAGAGGGCAGTGGAAGAACGGCCATCCCGGGACTGGTGATTTTCTCAGGGGATCGTGCATGCTCTTCGAGAGCTTGAAGGATTCCGGAGTTGAATTGCGCCTGGATATCTCGCGTTCGGATTTGTCTCAATGGATTCGTCAGGACCCGGCATTGTTCTGCATTTCCAGCACTGAGACGGGAAGCGCCGAGGAGTATTTTGACACACCGGGGCACTTGCGACTGATCTCCGGACTGGAGCAGTTCAAACGCGGGCAAGCCATCGAGTTCCCGGTCTCCACCAATTTGGGCGACTGGTTTTGCGGGTGCTTGACGGTACAGGCCAGGTCTTACATAAAGCCGTTTTACAATTTCGTTCCGGCGGTCACCGATGTCTGTGCCGCACTCAGGGGAGGCGGACCTTATGAAGTGTTGAGCATCCGTTGCGGAAACCGCTTTTTCGGCAACCCAGACGAATTACCTGCGGAAAATGACAGGAACCGGGTTATTGATTTGATCGAACGGGAAATTCTGCCGACGGTAAAAGCACCGGTGGTCATCATGAGCGACAGTCTCGCGCTCAAAACTGAGCTCGCGCGGCGCTTCGGATTCCGCACTTCCTCGCTTCTGCCTGAGCACTGTGGCTTGGACGGAGCCTTCTCCACGTGTGTGGATCTTGATCTTCTCCGGCATTCCATGCGGAATTATCACATCAATCTCTGGGCGCCCTGGTGGTCGGGATTTTCTCATTTTACCTCGCTGATCTTTTCGATCCCCAGCACGAACTGGAGAAGTCCCGATTTTGCCCGCGAGGAGGTTCCAGTGCGAGACGATAATTTTCACGCCATGTCCCTCTATGCCCAGATGGCGTGGCGCCTCGCTGAGTCGGCCGAAATCCAGCGAGCCGGGGCGCAAATGGATGCTGATTCCATTCGCAGCAAACTTCTCGCGTCGTCGCGTGAACTCGATCTGGGGCGCGCGGAAATCAAGGCCGCACTCAAAGAAATGCGTGTCCTTCAGAAGAAACTGGATAAGAAAAGTTCTCAGTCAGCCATGCTGCGGACTCGCATTTCCCTCCTGATGAACCGGTGGACGTGGCTGGGCTGGCGGCTGCTGCCATGGAAAAAACCTTCGTGGCGTCATCACCCATTCGATAAATAATCTGGTAGAGTCAGCGATGCCGCGACATTTTTCATTCGCCGCGAAAGCAACTGACTGCTCATGTCTTGTATCATGACTCGCGCAGCGGACATTGACATTATTCTACGCTTGGAGAACATCGGCGACTGACATCATGTCGATTATTGATCAACTGCTCACCCGGTGGCTGCTCCGCCGTTGCCGGAAGAAAAATGGCGACGATCCATCGCGGGACGCGAAGATGGCAGCATTGACCGAGGTCATGGCATCACAGCAGGCTCTGATTGAGCGGCTCAAGGCCACCACTGAAACACGGCGTGATCATCGTCTGAAGCGAATGAAGCAGATTCAGGATTTGAAGGGCGCAGCGCGTCGAATGAAGGAACTCGAACGCGCTGCCCGGCAGGAATCCACGCAGATAAAAACCGAGGTGCGTCTCTGGCAGCGGGAGAAAGAGTCTCTGCTGGCGGCCCTGGCTTCCGGGTTGCTGAGACCGGGTCTCGCACCGTTGGATCTAGTAGATGAAGAGAAAAATACGCGCCGCTACCTGCGACATTATCAAGCCGTATGGAAATACAACATGCGCCTCGGAGTGCTGCGACAGCATGAACCCAAACCTCTGACTCCGGCGCATATTCCCCGACCCACACCACCAGGTCCGGAGAGCAGTTGGCCGCTGGTTTCAATCATCACCCCGTCGTTCCAGCAGGCATCGTTCATCGAACGGACCCTCCTCAGCGTGCTGGAGCAGGACTATCCGAGGTTGGAGTATCATGTGTGTGACGGCGGTTCCGTGGACGGTTCGATTGATTTGATCCGGCGGCATGAAGCCCGGCTCGCTTCGTGGAGCAGCGAACGCGACAGCGGACCCGCGGAGGCGATCAACCGGGGATTCGCACGGTCGCATGGCGAGATCATGGCCTGGCTGAATTCGGACGACAAGCTGCTGCCGGGCACGGTTAGATTTGTCGCAGATTATTTCGCGCGGCATCCCGAGGTGGATGTGGTCTATGGCCACCGCCTCATCGTGGACGAGCGCGACTGGCAGGTGGGCCGCTGGGTGTTGCCGCGACACGATGGAGCGATGCTGCTGTGGGCAGATTACATTCCGCAGGAAACTCTATTCTGGCGACGGAGCCTCTGGGAGAAAACCGGTACTGCGTTGGATCAGAGTTTCAAATTCGCCTTCGACTGGGATCTTCTGCTCCGCTTTCAGAAAGCAGGGGCGCGCATCGTGCGCCTGCCGTGGTTTCTTGGCTGTTTCCGTGTTCATGACGCCCAGAAGTCCACCATGGAAATCAACAGCGTCGGCATGGCGGAGATGGCACGGTTGCGCGCGCGTGAACTGGGTTCAGTCTTCGATGAAGACCGGTTGATCAGGCATGTGGTGGTCTTTCAGCGGAAGGCGGTCTGGTGTGACCGTCTGCTGCGCATGGGCGTGCGCTGGTGATCAAACGCCCATTCTCAGCAGCTTCTCGTAATACTTCTCCAGACTGGGGATGACGACGCTCCCGGAAAAACGATTTTGCGCGAATTCGCGCCCCCGGGCACCGATGGCGACTGCCTCTTCCGGATGATCAAACAACCATGCCGCAGTGTCGGCAATCGATTGCGCCGTCATGTGTGGGAGCATCATCGCACAAGAAATTCTGGCGAGTTCTGCTCCGATGTTGCCCATGCCGACAATAAGTGGTTTCCCCATGCTGAGGTATTCTGGCACCTTCGCAGGGAGCCGGAAGCTGTTGAACGCGTCCGCGTTTCCCGGTTGAACGACCACATCCGCGAGGCGCATGATTTCGGGCACGCGTTCTAGCTCGATGAACCCCAGCTCGACGCACCTGGGGCCAGGTCGAAACTGAAGTCCGTCGTAACTCGTCGGCAGGACGTGCCCGGTGCGCACCAGCGCCACGTCACGCCCGCGCTCGATAAGCAGTTCCACCGCATCATAGAGCAGGCGGATGTCGGATGCCGCGGCCGCATGGTCATTCCCGTTGTAGGCGATGACACGCGTGTCCTCCCGCAGTCCCAGACTCGCGCGGAGGGCCCCGTCCGACGCTCCGGGAGAGAAGAAATCGCCATCGATGACCGGAACGACTTCCCGCGCCGGCGCGCCCTGGGGCACCAGCGACCGGAGGCATTCGTGCACCAGCGTGAATCCCGTTGCCGCCGCCATGAAATCGCGGTGGTGCGATGGATGAATCAATCCCTTGGGCCATTCGCCGCCGGTCACCGCCGCCTGGTCGACGGTGAAGCCCGTGAAGCGTTGAAAGATGGCTTCCTCGTTGTCCTCGAGGTGAATGATCAATGCGCTCGGACCCCATTTGTCCAGGAAATCCATGGCGAAGCGCCGGACGTTTTCGCGTGGCGTCCAGACATGCAGGATGTCGGCGCGCCGGCCATCATGGAAGCCAGGACCGGCCTTGAGCAGCGCCCGGTGCGACACGATGCGGAATCCCGCGCGTGGCGCGAACTCGCCGTCCGCCACCGGTTTTGCCACGGCGACCACGACGTCATGCCCACGTGCGGCCAGACCTTTCGCGAAGCCGAATATGTGTCCGGCACTGTTGTTGTGGGCTTCGCCGTAGTTGGCGTAAACAATGTTCATGACTGTGACGAAAGTTGGGAAACTCAACTCCATGGGGTTGAGAGCATGGAGAGCTATTGAAAGGCGTAGTGTTTTGTGGCAGGATCACCATCACCCATGTCATTTAACCACACCGACGAACAAGGCAAGGCCAGCATGGTGGACATTTCCGCCAAACCCGCCTCCCGACGCGTGGCCATCGCCACCGGCCACATCAAGCTCCAGCCTTCCACGCTGGAACTGATCCGCGAGAACCAGATCCAGAAGGGCGATGTCATCGCCGTCGCGCGCGTCGCCGGCATCATGGCCGCCAAGCAGACCCGCCATCTCATCCCGCTCTGCCATCAGATTCCGCTGACCATGGTTGGCGTGGATTTTGCGCTGAAAAATGATGGCGTCACCGTCACCGCCACCGCAAAAACCACCGCATCCACCGGTGTGGAAATGGAAGCGCTCACCGCCGTGACAACGGCGCTGCTCACCATTTACGACATGTGCAAAGCCGTGGACAAGTCGATGCGACTCGAAGGCATTCATCTCGTGAGCAAAACGAAATAAGATTAACTCTGAACATCGTACATTCAACTTTGAACCCTGAACCCGGAACCATTCTTGTCGGCATCATCACCATCTCCGATCGCGCCAGCGCAGGAGTTTATGAAGATCACGGCGGCCCCGCGTTGAAGAAAGCGGCGGCGGACTACGGCTGGAAAGTCAGTGCTGAGGCCGTGGTTCCGGATGACATTGAGAAAATCCAGCAAGCCATCCGCTCGTTCAGCGCCCAAGGCTGCGGACTCATTTTCACCACTGGCGGCACCGGCATCGCCGAACGCGATGTCACGCCGGAAGCCATCCGCGCCATCGCGCGAGTAGAAATTCCCGGCTTCGGTGAAGTCATGCGCGCGCGGTCGCTCGCGATCACGCCCAACGCCATGATCAGCCGCTGCCTCGGCGCGATTGTGGACTCATCTCTGGTGCTCGCGCTGCCGGGAAAGCCTTCAGGCGCGGTGGAATGTCTGGAGTTTGTCATCGGCGCAGTGCCGCACGCCGTGAAGCTGGCGATGAAGATTCCAACGAGTTGTTAGAGCGATTTAAACAATAGTGTGGCCGGAAAAGAGTGTTTTTTTCGTTGTGCGCGCTTTAGCGCGTCATGGTTCGCGCCAGGTTCAACGCGCTAAAGCGCGCACAACATACGAGTCGCAACAGCGCAGCAACCGGCCATGTAATTTCTTAAAACCCTCTGATGCAGGCGATGCATCGGGCAGCCTGCGTCGGGCTGCCTGCGGCAGTCTGTCTCCGCTTCGCTCCAGCTCCGATGTCGAAACGAGCGTCTCTTGATGCTGCCGCGCGCTGGGATGGTCGACGGTCGCACCTCACCTCCGCCGCCGGCGCAGCATCATGCCCATCAGTCCGCCCAACAGGAGCAGGGCGCGGAGCTGAATGTGGCTTCCGCGGCCCTCCGCGGAACCTAACCCCTGCGCGATAGCGCCAAGGACGGAAGCTTCAGACTGCTCAGAGTGCGCTCCGCGAGGTTTTCGATTCATGCGGAGGGCCGCATGAGCCACTACCTGCGCCAGCGACGCAGCATCATGCCCATCAGCCCACCCAGCAGAAGGAGGGCGCGGGAGGGTTCGGGAACGGAGCTGCCAATGTCACCGGTGAGGATGGCCGTGTTGGGCGTGCTCTGGTAGGCCCAGTCAATGAGTGTTCCGGTGATGTTGGTATTGTCGTAGTTGGCGACGGCGACCTGCATCCAACCGTAGTAAACGTCTGGTCCATTCGTCATCCGAATGCCGGTATAGCCCGTGGCGTTTAGAAACTCACCATATCCACCACCGTCATAGTAGGAGAAAGTGCTCGAAACATTGCCGACCGGCCAGAGGAGCGAACCATCCACCGTTACCCCGGCACCAAACCGCTTGATGGCATCGTCGCTGAGAAGGGCAAATCTCACCTGGCTGCCATAGGATGGCTCGAAGTTGAGAATCCAGTATGCATCCCCGAACACAGTTGCCCGCACATTGAGATCATCCCAAGTCGCAGGAGAGCCGAAGAGGCTGATAGGGCAGTGGTAGATGTCTTCCGTGTTAACGACATTCTGGTTCGCACCGGAGTAGATGACCACGGCATCGGCGCGAGTTCCGGCGGCCAGCAGGAGCAGCCCCGATAGCAGCCCGCGAAGGGCGCTGGTGATTTTCAGTTGGGTCTTCATGGGAGGTGCGTTTGCGGTGGTGAGATGGCGGATGCGGCATCACGGGGAGGCCAGGCCCGGCGAAGGATCAAAAGAGCAGCCCTGCCTGCTTGATAAAATGCGCCGCATCCCCGCACAGGCAGCCGGTCCGCAGGACGTCGTGGTCCCGGGCTTTGCAAGATGATACCGATTTTCTGCGGGCATGGTCATGGGCTGATGTCCCGAAAGGGATGCCGCGACGACCTTCGATTGACCCCGTCCTCACCGTTGATACGGCGAGATGAAAGGAAACCCG
>VFKE01000056.1 GCA_009885695.1 Verrucomicrobiota bacterium
CTGTCCACGGCGGATTTTGGCGTGGTGCCCCTTGCAAAATCAAGGGTTCCAGCGCGCAAATGCCGCGAAAATAGCTGAAAACTCGGTCGAGTAGCGAAAGACGGGCTAACAGCCTGATACTGAGCTGAGTGAACGGGACTTGAGCAGTCACCTTCCGAGTGAGCGCCAGGGCGGTTTAAATAATTTCGTAGCCGCGTTCGTAAGAACGCGGGAAATAGGCAGACCTCGTTGGCTGCCGTGGCTTCTTCCCGCACTCTTACGAGATGCGGCTACGTCTTTTATAAAAATGCTCCAGGTGCGTACGCCAGTGCATGATTTTAAGGCTATGGGCTGTCAACTGTTAGCCATCGACTTTCCTTTTAAGGTTGATTCAGCCCTTCTCAACAATGTCCAACCCGCGCGTGTCTGCCATGATTCCAGCAGCAGCGCCACCGACGCGGAGGTTAGATTCACCATAAGCCTTGGAGAATAGGCTGATGGCCAGCAATGCAGTCAGAATTTGTGTCTTCATCATCAGAGTGAGTGGGGGATTATTGGCGAAAAATATGAGTGTGTGTTTCAGGCCGCGCCTCGTCGTCCAATCAGCGATTCAGTGCGGCGACTCCTTGCCATCGCCAAGCCAGGCGAGCGGCAGGCGCATGAAGCGAATCCACTCGCGGCGATGTTTCTCGCCGCCTTCAAAAATCACGCCGGCATCGCCGTTGGGGAAGCGGACAAGGCCGGAGTAGGAAGATGGGCCGACATGGATCAACTTCTTCACCGGCCAGGTCTGCGCTTCGTCGTAGCTGATGCGGACGGTCATCTTCGTGCGCTCGACCGCGCCGAAAAGCGCGCCCGCATTGTCGGGGTTGGCAAACAGAATGAGGCTCCTGCCGTCCTTGTCCACGCTGCTGTGGCGCAGGATGCTGGCCTGGCAGGGGCATTCGTTCAGCACCCGATCCCACGTGATTGATCCCCACGATTCGCCGCCGTCCTTGCTGATGGCCACGGCGCGGCAGCTTTGGCCGGTGCCCTGGCGCATATTCAACATGAGCCTGCCATCGGCCAACTCGACGACCTGCGATTCGTTCGTGTGGTTATCCACCGGCTTGCCCATGCGCCAGTTCTTGCCGCCGTCGTCGCTGTAGATCACGCGAGAGCGAAATCCCGTTTCGTTCTTGGCATCAAGCTTCTCCGGGCAGGTGTAACCGGGAATCACGAGCCGGCCCGACTTGGTCTGGATGCCG
This sequence comes from Verrucomicrobiota bacterium, assembly GCA_009885695.1. GTDB lineage: Bacteria > Verrucomicrobiota > Verrucomicrobiia > Verrucomicrobiales > Verrucomicrobiaceae > VFKE01. Next base: position 1,227 of record VFKE01000056.1, read on the forward strand.
CAGCCAGGCCCCGGCACGAACGTCTCGTCATACGCCCCGATCTTGCCGCCGATGTCGGCAGGCGCGGACCAAGTCTGGCCGTTGTCGCGGCTGGAGAGCAACAGATGACGGTGATGTGCGCCATGCGTGCGCAGGTTGGTTTTGCGGCACAACAGGAAGACGGTGCCGGTGGTGCGGTCTGTCAGAGCCACCGGGTTCATGAGCGCGTCGGGTCCCTCGCCGCGCACCAGAACCTGAAGCGGAAGCCATGTCCTGCCCCCATCGAGGCTGCGCTTGAGCACCATGTCGGTCGGGCTGGCGTCGGTGATGACCTTCTTGCGCGCCTCGCAGAACACGAGCAACGCGCCTGAAGGCGAAATAATCATCGCGGGGATGCGGTAGGTACTCACGCCATCCTGTCCCGCGACGAACACATTCGTCTTTGCTGGTTCCGATGGTGACACCGTCTCGGCGTGGAGCGCGGCCAGCGGAGCCAGCAGCAGGGCGGTGATGAGGGTGAGAGTGTGTTTCATGATTTAGATAAAAGAACGGAATCTGGACACCGGGCCGAATTGGCCCAGGGCGTGCATCGGAGACGGCGTGGGAGGGGTAATCATAGGTGGAAGAGTCGCAGGATGAGAACTGACGGGAGGAGAAAAAGGCTCGATCAGATGGTAATTAAAGTGACAGGTCGGCAATCTTATTCCTCGAACCGCAAGGAATAGAGATCGGCATCGTTCATTACGACCCGGAGTTGGACGGTCTTGCCCGCCCAAGGGCTGACATCGGACCGGTTGCCCCAGGTGACGGTCCGATCGAGGGTGTCACCGAAGAGTTCGTCGCTATCGGCCAGCGCGTAGCCCGGCAGGGCGCGGCCGTCGGCATCCTGTAACTCCACCCGGAGCGTTCCCGCCGCGGACGTCGCGAAATTCAACGACAGGCGGCGGCCGGAAAAAACGAAGGGCGGCGTGTAAAACTCCCCGGGCTTCTGGCGGGCATGCAGCGAGACAAAGCCATCCACCCGAATCGTGTAGCGGCGCAAGGTTTGACCATCCTTCCAATGGCCTTCATTGGAATAGAAACTCAGTTCCGGCGGTGCGGTCCGGTCCTCCGCGGGAGTCTCGATCAGTCCGAGACTCTGGTAACCGTCGCCGTAGACCCAATTGTTGCTGCGCTCGGGTCCGGGGACGAGGAAGGTCTCATCCCACCGATGAAAAGTGAAGCCATCGCGACTGGTCATGAATTGCCCATCGGTGACGACCGTGCCATAACGTGGCGAAAATCTGCTCCGGCTCTGTCGGTGCACGGGATCGGGCAAGGCCCGCATCGCCGCGGGCGAAAATTTTCGATCCACGTAGCGCGTGGGAAATCCGACAAAGATGTCGGGCGCACGGTAGTAAGGTTCAACCTGGTTCGTGTACATCGCCTCGTCGGGCGAACCCGGGTACTTCAACATTTTGGCCTCGGTCCAATGGCGAAAATCTTTGGACGTTGCCACGCGAATATCGCGAATCCCATTTTTGGTATCTTTGGTCGAACGCCCGATCGGCTCATGGAACCCGCGGATGTAGCACCAGTATTGCTTACGCATCGGGTCCCAAAACGCATTGTTCTGCGAATCGTAGAGTCCTTGTTTCGCATCCATGATGGGCTGATCGGAAATGCGCTGCCAGTGAATCCCGTCAGCGGACTTCATGCCCCAAAGCACTTGCGCGCCGCCGGCGGTGGTCGCCTTGTAGCGTTCCTCGGGTGGACAATCCGGGTTCAAATCCCGGAACGGCGTGAAGTTGTCCAGTTTGGGCTCCGCCCAAACCACGTTGTTGTGCTTGGAGCCCTTTACCTCGAAGAGACCGAGATCCGGTTTGGTCCAGTGCACGCCGTCTTTGCTTTCGGCGTAGCAGGCGTAGACTTCGGCGCCCCCCAATTTTTTGCCATCGGTCGACGTGAGTTGCGTGCCCATGTAGTACATCCGGATCGTGTCACCATCCCGAATCAGTCGCTGATAACCCGAGCCACTCCCCTCCCACGGCGCGTCATAGGTCATGACGGTTTCGCGTGGAGTCGGGGCGTGCAGTCGCAACTCAAGTCCGTCGCGCTTGGCAATCAGATTTTCGTCCACGAAAAGTGCGCGGCGGTTGCCGAGTTGGTAGGGAACTTGCCCATGGCCCATGAGCGAGGCCGCCGATGTAAGCGCGAGGCAACAGAGCGATGGTATTTTTGAGGTCATGGAATTTTTGTTTTTCCTGCTAAGAAATTAATTTCGTGGGCGCCGGGCCGGAGTGGCCCAGCGCGTGCATCTGAGACGGGGTGGAAAAATGCAGAATGTGGAATGACGAATCATCCCGGCTATGGCACTTTTGTTGCCTGATCTGTCGTAGTGGCGGTGGGTTGTGCCGGGTTTTATGTCGCAGTTTCAACGGGCTGAGCATACCTTTGCTGTTCGTCGTGCCAACTTTTTATTGGCAGCGGGTTTGCCACGTTTCAGGCTTGAGGCTGGAGACCGCAGGCGGATGCGTTGGCCCAATTTCAACAGGTGAGTCTCGAATTTCAGTCGTTATGCCGCCCTTCTCAGCCATGTCCAACCCGCCCTCGTCTGCCACGCTTCCAGCAGCAGCGCCACTATCAGGGCTATGAGCAGCCACCGCTGCACGTCGCGCCAGGCGGGCGGACGCGGCGCGCGCCACACATCGCTCAAGTCCACGCGCTCAGCACCGCCGCTGCGGACGCTGGCATCCCGCAGCTCATCCAGTCGCGTCCTGTCGAAACTCCACTCCGGATTCGTCACCGCATTCACGGGACCGAGGGAAAGCGCCGCATCACCGATCTTTACAGCACCGCGCAAATACTTGTCGCCCTCGAGCTCCAACACCGCGCGGTAATGCCCCGGTGCCAGCCGCTCCCAAGGCACGGCACGCAATTTTCCATCACTGCCAGAGGACACGACCAGTTCCGGCGCGTGCGCGGCAATACGTTCGCTCCAACTTTCGTCATAAAATAAATCCGCTTTGAGCTGGCTGCCATCGAGCGAGGTTTTCAATCCGAGACCCGCCGGAAGCTGGTTGCCCATGAGCCAGCGAGCCAGGCTCTGCGTGAAACCGCCGTAATTTTTCCATCCGCGTGTCAATGAGGAAAAATCCCCGCCCATGGGAAAAGCCACCGTGGCCACCCGTCCCGTGCCGCGCTGCCAGAATGCCATCAGCGGCGCGGCGTATTCATCGCCCGTGATCGCAGCCTGCGTCGCACCGGGTCGCAAGTAACACAAATTGTAACCGTCGATCTTCTTCAGCCAGTCCATCGGTGCCGCCGCCATCTCCAGCCATCCAGGCGTGCTTTTCAACTCCACCGGCTCCTCGATAAATGCCGAGCGCGCTACGCTCACTGTCTCCTGAGCGAACAGCGCAGGCAGCTCGTTCGCATCCGCATTAAAAAATATTCGTCCGCCGCCGCGCTTGGCCACGTCCTTGAGAAAATCCGCATCACTGTCCTTCTCGGAACCGAGACCGATGACGCTGACTGTGCATTTTTCCTTCTGCATCTCAGCGAGCAATTTCACATAATCGCCCGGCTCTTCTGCATCCGCCGCGTCTGCAAATAAGATGATGTGTCTCTGGCCGACCGATGCAGGCTTGAGGATATCCCAGCCAGCTTTTAATCCGGTATAGACAAAAATTCCACCGCCCATGCTCTCCACTCGTCGCGCGGAATTCTGCAATGCACCTCGATTCGGGCCGACCTGCACCAGAGGCGACAGCGGGTGCGCCGCGCTGTCCACGGGAATGATCGAGATGAGATCGTTATCGCCGAGCAATCCGATCGCGCGCGCCGCGCCCTCGTCCGCCAGATCCATCTTGTGCAACGTGGCGCCGGGCACAGTCATCGACATGCTGCCGGAGCGATCCATCACGATGGCCATCGCCACCGCCAATTTCCGGTGCTCCTGCTTCAGTTCCATGCTCACCGGCAGCAGCGGTTCCACGGAGGAGCCAAACCATCCGCCCGCGGCAAAGCTCGTCTTCCCGCCAATCATCGCCAGTCCCCCGCCCTGCTGGTTCACGAAGAAATCCAACCCCCACACAAACTGGGGATCGAGCTTGTAAACGGGCACGTTGTTCAGCACCACGACCTTCGCGCCGCTTAACGAGCCCACATTGATCGCGCTCAAATCCGTGACCACGCCCACGTCGAAACCCTGCGCGACCAGAGCCTCGCCCAGCGGATCATTTTCATAAGATGTCACCAGCAACACCCGGGGCCCACCCTGCACTTCTGTCCATTGCGACGCCGTGTTGTTGCCGGGCACCGAGTCATCCGCCGGGATCAACCGCACTTCGTAACGATACGCACCAGGCGATGCCAGCCGGTCAGTGAACCGCAATCTTCCCACACCTGCTTCGACCGGCGCTTCGCGGCGACCGATGCTCTGTCCATTCCGAAACAGCTCCACCGGCACCGACGCATCATGACCGCCGAGCACCACCACTTCGCCCAGCATCGCCTCGCGCAACTGCACGCGCCGCGGCAGCACGAACGCGCCAACGCGATAGTCATTCGTCGAATCGCGCGGCGGCAGCCGGTAGTCGAGTGGCACACTTTGCTTCATGAGCTTCTCCGCCAGTCCGTCGAGCGGTTCCGTGGAAAAGCCATCCGTCAACGCCAGCACCCGCGCCGCACGATCCGGCGACATCTGCGCCAGCGCAAAGGCGGCCGCAGAATTCAAACGGGTGGCGTTGCGCGCGCCATCGAATTCCGCTCCGTTGGCACCGGAACGAATCAGGGCGCCGCGCTTCACCGATTCCGCTGCAAAATCGATCAAGAACAAACGGTCGGATGCACCCTTGGATTTTTCCAGAATCGTTTCCCACTCTGCCAGTCGCGGCTGCAATAAATCTTTCGCTGAATCCGAATGATCCACCAGCACCCAGAGGTCAAGACCATCGCCCGAGCGCCGCAATTGTGGTCGCGCCAACATCAGCACCAGCAGCAAGAGGCACAGAACCCGAAACGGTTTCTCCAGCCGCATACCGCGCCAAAACCATCCCGCCGCCGCCAGCAGTGGCAGAAGGAGAAACCATTCGGGTGAGGCGAAGCGCATGGGAATCAGTGGTCAGTAGGTCAGTAGGTCAGTGCGTCTGTAAATCAGTAAATCAGTAAGTCAGTAAGTCAGTAAACGGTGAGATTTGTCGGAGGTCAGGCTTTCACATACTGACGCACTGATTCACTGACTACTGATTTACCGGTTCTCGTCCCGCGCCACGCCCATGCGCCGATGAAGCACGCGACGAGCGCCAGCATCCACAGCGGCGTCCATGGATCAGCCTCGCTCTGCTTCAGTGCCGTCTCGATCCGTCGCTGCTTCGAAGTGTCGAGCGACTCCGCATCTCGAAAGTCCGCTTCGCGAATATCGGCAAAATGCGCCGCGCCGCTGATCCATATTTTATCATCCTCCAGCACTTCAAAAAATCCCGGACGCTCCGGCGCGCGACCCTCAAACATAGTCGTCGCCCCATTCACACGCAGTTCCACTTTTGCCTCCTGCCTCCTGCCTCCTGCCTCAATTCTCTGCGCGACCTCAAAATTCCCCGCCCATGGTTCCGCCTTGCGCTCCCGCACCATCTCGACAAAGCGCTGCAACATCACCGGCAGCGCTGGCACCCGGGCAGCATTGGATTGCGCGAGATCCCAATTCAAAATGAGCCGCTGTATTTGTCTGCCGTCTGCGGTCGCGCCCGGACGCAACAATGCGAGTGCGCGATTCCCCTTCCACAAGAGTGGAATGTCACCGTCTCCCATCGTGAGTTCCAGTGGCCGTCCACTCAACAGACCCGACCAAGCCAGATCGCGCGTCAGCCGGTGATCCTCCGCCGCCACCCACGCCGGATCCAGCGCACCGTTCTCTCCCAGTGAGCCACCTAGCTGCACGGCATCGCTGCCCGGCGCGTTGCCCAGTTCGTCGACCACGAAATCAGGCGTGAGCGATCCCAGCTCCACGCCATCGAGCGCCGCGAAAATTTTCTTCATTAATTCACCTGAAGCACCCGGCGCTCGCACGGCTGCATGCACGATGCGCGGCTTCGGCTTCTGCAACGGCAGCCTATCATCCCACGTGAATTTATCAGCGCCGAGCACGAGCGTCACTCGCTCCACATCCGGCGGCAACTCACCTTGCAACGCAATCGTCTGCCCCGGTTCGATGGTGAATTTATGTTTTCCTTTTCCGCCTTCCGCCTTCTGACTTCCGCCTTCCTCTTCCATCCACCACTCCCTTTCCTGCGTCTCGCGTCCGTAATTTTTCACCAGCGCGCTCCAATAAGTAGCCGGGGCACCCCGTGATCCGTCATCTTGCGAAACCTGATTCCGCTCACGGAGTGAACGGCCCACACTGGCCTCGCCACCGGCAAAGCCGACGTTCTCAATTAGTTCACCCGCTGACATTAAAGCCACGTCCGCCGACACTTCCGTCTTGCGGTCGGTGACGAAGATCACGATGCCAGCGCTGCTCCGAACCAGTCCGCGCCCGGTGAGCAGTGCGGCATCAGGCGCATGTGCCCCCTGCGTCGGCTCCCATTTGTCGAACGCCTTGAGCAACTCGCCGGTTTCCGATCCTGCATAGAGCCGTGGCTTGCGCGGGCCGGATTCCAACAGATGCCAGTCAGTGTGTGCCGCCGCACCCGGCCAATGCGATAACTTATTCTGCAACAGGGCACGCGTCTCTTTTTTGAAAGCACTCATGGAAACAGAACTGTCCAGCACCACCACCACGGTCTGGCGCGAGTCCTGGCGAATCCACCGCGGCTCGGCGAGCAGCCAGGCGATGATCGTCACGGCGAGCAATTGCAACCAGAGCGGCACCGAATGGCGCAGGCGTTCCAGGCGCGCGCCGCCCACACTCTCCGGCTTGACACGATCCAGCAGAAACAAGGTGCTGCTGCGCACCTTGCGGGATTGTTCCTGCAAAAAATGAATCAGCAGCACCAGCGGAATGGCGGTCAGAGCCCAGAGACCGGCGGGATTGGCGAGAATGAGGCGCATGATTCAGAAACGATGTTGATCGAATCACCGTGGAAGTTCACCCGGCACAGGGCGGTCCTTGATGCCCAGGGCGCGCTCGAGTTTCTGCTCGATGAAAAGCGCCTGATCATCAGACGTCCCGGTGCTCAGCAGTTTGCGCGTGGCGCCTTCATGCATGACCGCCCACACTTCGTAAGAAACGCTGGAACCATTTTTGCCCTGGCTCGTTTTCAACTTGCAAAAGAGCTGTTCGATTTCCGATTCCGCGAGTTCCACGCCGCCCCGCCACGGCAACGGCCCGTGCCCAATCCTCAAGCTGCCCTGCCCCGCGATCATGACCGTGCGATTAAAAAGCGTCGCTAGGACATAATAAGTCAACCCCACCCCGACCGCGACATGCGCGATGGGAAAAACCACCATGATCCATGGTGCGTTACCGGATAAAGCCATGCTGTACCAGAACACAAGGAATGCGTCCCACGCGATGCAGAACGGAATCAGAAAATAGACGATCGCGCTGAACCAGCGCCGGGTGACGCTGATGCTTCCTCCGCGTTCTTCCACCGTCAATCCCGGCGGCAACGGAACCTCCGGCCGCGGGCGAAACCCCGGCTCACCCCGCGCCTGATCCATGACACTCGGCAGCGTGGACAAAACCTTGCAGTAGCTGCACTTGATAATGCCTGTCGTGGTATCGATATCATCCGTACTTAATACGGAACCGCAGTTCGGGCATTTGAGTGCGACGGGAGTGGACATTATTTGGAAGACTGGCGGCACATAAGATGATTTTCACGGCGAGGCAAGACGCGCGAGCAGGCGATTGGTCCGGGCTTTGCATGACAGGCGAACCAAACGCGGCTAACAATCGCAACTCCATCATGGAGTCGTCCATTTTCCCCATGCAACGATTCACCTGTGACTGCGGCAACGTCCTTTTCTTCGGCAGTTCAACGTGCCTGAAGTGTGGCGGTCAGGTGGGTTATGACCCGCAAGGCGGTGCCATGTTGCGGCTGCGACCCGGCGGCACCGCGATGAAGTTGTGCGACAACGGTGTCAAACACGCGGTGTGCAACTGGCTGCTTCCGGCGGACTCCGACGGCGCGCTGTGTCTAGCCTGCCGGATGAACCGCACCATCCCCGACTTGAGCACGGAGCGCAATCAGACGTTGTGGGGCCGAACGGAAATCGCCAAGCGACGACTGATCTACACGCTGCTGCGCATGGGCTTGACGCTGCCATCGAAAGCGGAGAACCCGCAGATCGGACTGGCCTTTGACATCGTCAGCACACTGTCGAATCCCGAGGTGACAACAGGCCATCTTAATGGTGTCATCACGGTGAATCTGGAGGAAGCCGATGACACCTACCGCCAGTTCAACCGCCAGCAGCTCGGCGAAAGCAGCCGCACGCTGCTCGGGCATTTCCGGCACGAAAGTGCACACTATCTCTGGCAGCGTTACTTGTCGGAGCTGGCCTGGAATGATCCGCTGCGACTGGCATTCCGCGATCGCTTTGGCGATGAATGGCTGGATTACGCAGCGGCGCTGAGTGCGCATTATGAGCATGGCGCGCCCGCCGGCTGGGAGCAGAGTTTCATCACCGCGTATGCCGCATCGCATCCTTGGGAGGACTGGGCGGAAACGTGGGCGCATTATTTGCAGATTGTGGATGGACTGGAAACTTGCGAGAGCTTGGGCATCCAGGTGCAATTCATCGCCTTGCCCTTGGTGCCGCTGACCGGCGAAGCGGGAACGCTGCCGCCCATGCTGCCGCAGTGCGGGATTGCCGATGGCGAGTTCCTCGCGTGGCTTCAGCGCTGGATCTGTCTGTCCACCGTGCTCAATGAAATCTCCAGCAGCCTGGGCGAGCCAGCACTCTATCCCTTCGTCATCTCCGTGCGCGCCGCACAAAAGCTGCGGCTGGCGCATCATTTCGCGCAGGTGTGGATGCAGTGAGACAATGCCGGAGCGGCCACGCGCGGCGATAGTTGCGTTGGCTGCTGATGCTGGCATGGTGCCGTTATTGAGAGGAACATCTCCATAGACTCGACCCCGCCTGAACGTATTGCCTTCCTGGGCGGATACGAACCGCGGCGCTGCGGGATTGCGACCTTCACCCATGACCTGTGTGAAGCGGTGGCTGCTGTAGCACCAGGCTCCGAATGTTTTGCAGGAGCGATGAATGATCGCGCCGAAGGCTACAAGTATTCGCCGCGGGTGCGTTTTGAATTGCTGGAGAAGGATCTGGATTCCTACCGACGCGCCGCTGACTTCCTGAACTTCAACAACGCGGATGTGCTGTGTGTGCAGCACGAGTTTGGCATTTATGGCGGACCGGCGGGAAGCCATCTGCTGGCCCTTCTCAAGGAGGTACGGATGCCCGTGGTGACGACCGTGCATACCGTGTTGCGCGTGCCGAGCGCGGTACAGCGCAAGGTCATGATGGAACTGGTGCGGCGCAGCGATCGCCTGGTGGTCATGGCGCACAAGGGCGCGGAGATGCTGCGTGAAATTTATGAAGTGCCGGAAGATAAGATGGACCTCATCCCTCATGGCATTCCGGACATTCCATTCGTGGACACAAATTTCTACAAAGCGCAACTGGGCGTGGAAGGCCGGATGGTGCTGCTCACCTTTGGACTGCTTGGTCCCGGAAAAGGCATCGAGCATGTCATCGAGGCGCTGCCGGAAATCGTGCAACGGCATCCAAACGTGGTCTATCTGGTGCTGGGGGCCACGCATCCAAATCTCATCGCCAGCGAAGGTGAGCGATATCGCCTCAGCCTGGAGCGACTGGCCGAGGATCGCGGAGTGAAGGAGCATGTCATCTTTCACAACCGCTTCGTGTCGCTGGAAGATCTCAAGGAATTCATCGGCGCCGCGGACATCTACATCACGCCGTATCTCAACGAAGCACAGATCACTTCCGGCACGCTGGCTTATGTCTTTGGGGCGGGCAAGGCAGTGGTCTCCACACCCTACTGGCATGCGCAGGAATTGCTGGCGGATGGACGCGGCATCCTGGTGCCATTCCGCAACCCGCCAGCCATCGCCGAAGGAGTATGCAGGTATCTCGATGATCCCGCACTGATGGAGAAAACACGCCGTGACGCTTTTCAGATGGGCCGGGAGATGGTCTGGCCAGCCGTCGCCCAGCGTTATCTCAAGTGCTTCCAACATGCGCGCGCCGATCGCAGAGCCGTGCCGCGGCAGGCCTTCGCCGGCTGGACGCTGGCCAGCAGGCCCTACGCCCTGCCACCCTTGCGTCTGGATCACGTGGTGCGCATGAGCGACGGGACCGGCATTTTCCAACACGCCATTTTTAATGTTCCCAATTTTCACGAGGGCTACTGCACCGATGACAACGCGCGCGCCTTCATCCTGTGCAATCTGCTGGATGAACTCGGCGGCGAAGCTCCGGCGGAGAACCTGGACAAACTGGCCACGAGTTATCTCGCGTTCCTCTCCGCAGCCTTGAATTACGACTCCGGGCGATTCCGAAACTTCATGAGCCATGGACGGCTATGGCTGGAAGATATGGGAAGCGAGGACAGCCACGCGCGCGCGCTCTGGGCCGTGGGCACCGGCGCGGGACGCTCGCGCAAGGAGGGACACCGGCGCTTGTGCATCCAGCTTTTTGAACGCGGCCTGCCGGTGGTGGAAACTTTTTCCTCGCCTCGCGCCTGGGCTTTCACACTGCTGGGCATCCATGAATATTTGCGCCGCGTCGAATCCAATCCTGCGGTGAACTCGGCACGCAATATACTGACCAGCAAGCTGGTCACCTTATGGAATAACTGCGCCACCGAGGACTGGCCCTGGTTTGAACCGAGCGCTACTTACGACAACGCGCGCCTCTGCCAGGCACTGATCCTCAGCGGCCAGTGGATGCCTGACACCGAGGCGCTGGAGATCGGACTGAAATCTTTGCGCTGGCTGGCCTCTATTCAGCGGACACAAGCGGGCCACTTCCGTCCCATTGGCAGCAACGGATTCTATCAGCGTGACGGTGCGCGGGCGGACTTCGACCAGCAGCCGGTGGAGGCCCAGGCCATGGTCTCGGCTTCCCTTGAAGCCTTTCGCGCCACGCGCGATGCAACGTGGTCGCGCGCGGCGCAGCGCGCCTTCGAATGGTTTCTCGGCCGCAACGATCTCGGCGTTCCGCTCTACGATTCCAGCACCGGCGGTTGCAGCGACGGACTGCATCATGACCGCATCAGTGAGAACCAGGGCGCGGAGTCGTCACTGGCCTTCCAGCTTTCCCTCGCCGAAATGAACTACGCCGAACACTTGTTCGAAGATTCCATGCGCCCCGCCTTATGAACACCATCCGGCTTCGCCGCCATGAGGTGACTTTCCAGCCCCAGAGCGCACGAGTCATCATCCGCCCGTTTATCCCCTCCAGCCCCCGGATCGTTGCCGGCATTCTCAACCGCGCCCTCTCCATGAGCGAGGAAGATGCCATCGCCCAGCTCCAGGTGCTGCATGAGGAGTTTGCTTCACGGCATTTCGACATCGAATTGGTCCTGCTGGCGCATTACGAAAAAGTGCGCCCGCAAATCGCCTTGAAGCGTCCGCTCTCCCGCGTGCGTCAGCTTCTCATCGGGGCGCTTTTTTCCGGTGAGTATGCGCTGGAGTCCGCCGCGCTCTTCAACCCGTCGATCGTGCCTCATCCTGATCAGGGCGGCGTCCCCGAAGGTGGTCTGCGTTTCATCATGAGCCTGCGCGCGACGGGTGAAGGACACATCTCGTCCATCGAGTTCCGCGCTGGCATCATCGCGCCAGATGGCTCGATCGCCGTGGATCCAATTTCACGCTTCGTCACCGTGCCGGAAGTCGTGCCCAATCCCACCTACAAGAAAAAGCGATTCATCACCAAACTCCAGGAGATGGGATTCGAAAACGGCCACGCCGCCTCGGTGATGGACCCGCTCGCAGAAAGCTTCACATTCCAGGAACTCGATGATAGCGTTCAGCGGGTGCGCCGTGGGACAAAATACGTTGGCCGCGATCTGCGCCGTGCCCTGGAGTGCATCCGTTGGCTCGCCGACTCAAATTACGAACTCAACTTCCCATCCAAACTCGCCGTCAGTGAGCGCATCATCTTCCCGGTCTCGCCCAACGAGAGCAACGGCATCGAAGACGCGCGCTTCGTTCGTTTTGTCGATGATGACGGCTCGGTCATGTATTGCGCCACCTACACCGCCTACAATGGCCGCGCCATTCTCCCGCAGTTTATCGAGACCCAGGACTTCCTCCACTTCCGCGTCCTCACGCTAAATGGCAGCGCCGTGCAAAACAAAGGCATGGCACTTTTCCCGCGTCGCATCAACGGTCGTTACGCGATGCTTTCGAGACAGGATGATGAGAACCTCTTCATCATGTTCTCCGATAATCCGCATCACTGGAGCGATCCTCACTTGCTGCTGCGACCCGCGGAAACATGGGAGTCCGTGAAGATCGGCAATTGTGGCTCACCCATCGAGACCGAAGCCGGCTGGCTCGTCATCACCCACGGCGTCGGTCCCATGCGCAAGTATTGCATCGGTGCCGCCCTGCTCGATTTGAACGATCCCACAAAAGTCATCGGCCGCCTTCGCAAGCCCTTGCTTTCCCCCGAGGGTAACGAGCGCGAGGGTTATGTGCCCAATGTCGTCTACAGTTGCGGTTCATTCATTCACGGTCGCGAACTGATCCTGCCCTTCGCCATGAGCGATACCGCGTCTGCCATCGTCAGCCTGTCGCTGGATGAATTGCTGGCGGCGTTGCGAATGGGCGCCTGACTAACTTCTTATTGAGTCTCGCTCAATAGGACGATAAAAGTGTCGGGGACTGCCAGCCTCCATGACGCGGGCCAGGCTGGCCCCGACACCCAATCGTTGACGAATGCAATTCCCAGTGGTCGTTTCTCCCAATCATGTCAGCCGCCTCCCGATACGCCGTCTGATCCCGCCTGTGAATTCGAAGTCTGAAATAGAAGGAGTGCGAGTGTGTCGTGAGGCCACTCGCCTAAAATCCGCGCGGTCGAGGTTGCCGGGTTTGCGATTGCCAATCGGCACGAAAGCAAAGTTGGGCGGTTCGATCAGTTTGACGGGTAGATTTCGTCATGCTCACGCTCCTTCTTTTTCAATACCGCCGCTTGATCCGGCGGATGAGTTTGAGGTGACTGCTCCCGTGCATGAAGCCGCAAATCCTCGCATGGGACGCTTCCTTAAACTGGTGTCTTCGTGATGCAGTTCCGACTTCAGGCGAAATCCCCCCAGTCCCATTCCGTCTGAAGACGGAGATGCATAACAAAGACATGGCCCTGCATATTTTTTTCTCCACACTTTTTTGGATGGCAACGTCACTTCACGCGCAGGACAAAGATGCCAATGCTTGGTTCCGCGAAGGCATCGCCGCGTTCTGCGATCCCAGGCCGAAGGAATCCGTCACCGCATTCAACAAGGTGATCAAACTCGCCCCGCAGACTGCGCCGCAACTCTGGCAGCGGGGCATGTCACTCTACTACGCTGGCGAATTCAAGAAAGGCCGCGTGCAGTTTGAGCTTCATCAAACCGTGAACCCGCATGATGTGGAAAATGCTGCATGGCATTTTATTTGCCTGGCGCGCGCCGAGAGTGTCGAAGTCGCACGCAAGGCGTTGATCTCCATCGAAGGTGACGCCCGCGTGCCGATGCAGCAGGTGCATGATCTCTTCGCCGGCAAGGGCACCCAGGAGGCTGTGATGGCGGCTGCGAATAAAGGCGCCGTCGGCAGCGAGGAACTACGCAACCAGCTTTGCTACGCGCATTTGTATCTCGGCTTATATCACGAAGCACTCGGCCACCCTGACAAGGCAAAAGAACACATGCTCAAAGCGGCAACTGATTACAAAATGGATCACTACATGGGCAAGGCTGCGCAAGTGCATGCGAAGCTGCGCGGGTGGAAAAAGTAGGCGGTGCCCCTGGCTTCACTCTTCAAACGTGAAGCGGGACGCATCACCTACTTCGCCAGTTCCTTGCTCCGCTCCGTCGCCTTGCGCACGGCCTGCACCAGCGCATTCCGCAGTCCCTGTTTTTCCAACTGTTCCAGCCCCGCAATCGTGGTGCCACCGGGACTCGTAACTTCATCACGCAGAGCAGCGGGATGCTTGCCTGTCTGCAATACCATCTGCGCGGCTCCGGCCACGGTTTGCGCAGCGAGCTGCAAGGCCGCCGCACGAGGGAGACCCATGAGTACGCCGCCGTCGGCAAGGGCCTCAATCACGGTGTAAACATAGGCGGGACCGCTGCCGCTCAGACCCGTGACGGCATCTAGTAAAACTTCGGCGACTTCGCTGACAGTGCCGACGGATCCCAGGATGGACTTGGCCACGCCAGCGTCTTTGTCGGTAACTTTGCATCCACGGGCAAATGCAGAGGCTCCTTGTAAGATTAGCGCCGGAGTGTTCGGCATCGAACGAATGACGCGATGATTCCCGCCGAGCCAGGCTTCGAGGTTCTTGAGCGGAATGCCAGCAGCTATGGACAAGAACAGTCGATTTTGAATTGGGGTTAAGCTTTGAAGCAGTTTCTGCATGTCCTGCGGCTTCACAGCGAGAATGATGATGTCACTTGCGGAGGCGACATCGGAGGGTGCTTTTGCATTCTTGAGCCCCTTAAATTCCTTCGCTAGAGCGGCGGAGGCCTCGGGAAATTTGTCGCATGCAACAATGTCAACGGGCTTCACGAGTCCCGCCTTGATCACGCCGCGCAGAAGTGCGCCGCCCATTTTACCACAGCCGATAAGTCCGAGTTTCATGTGCTTGAGAGTCTAGCGCGAGATCGTATTTCAACAAGGAGGAGCGGCGATTGGCCAAGCAGCCTCAGGATTGCCAGCATCCAATCCTTTGCCCCAAACGAACTAAAATTAGAATGATTCTAAGAATCGTTCTTGATAGAATCTGATTCCCCCGTATTCTGTTCCTGCCATGCGTCCTGTCCCACCCAAATCATCATCCAAACCCACCGGTTTGGACTGCCGCATGGCTGTTTTGGGTGCAGACGTGCGCCTGACGCCGCACCGTCGCGAAGTCTTTCAAGTGCTGGCCCAGTCCACAGATCATCCGACGGCTTATGATGTCTTCGCCCGCGTCAAAGACCGCTCGCCTAATATCTCGCTGGCGACCGTTTATAACTGCCTCGAACACCTGACCACCAGCGGCGCGATCAAACAGGTGCACGTCGAGCGCTCGCAGTCCCGCTACTGCGCGAACCTGCATGAGCACGTTCATTTTCACTGCGACTCCTGCGGCCAAGTCAGTGATGCACTGCCGACGACAGACTTCAACCCCGCACAATTCTGGAAGCTGCCCAACGGCGCGCGCATCACGCACACCGATGTGGCCGTGCGCGGCCTCTGCCCCGATTGCGCGAAGAAACAATCCAAGTCACGCCGATAATTCATCCTTCCGTCTTCATCCTTCCGTCTTCATCCTTTGTATTTTCCATGTCCCTCAAAATCGAAAACCTCCACGCCGGAATCCCCGGACGCGAAATCCTCAAAGGCCTCACGCTCGAAGTGAAGCCCGGTGAAGTCCACGCCATCATGGGGCCGAACGGCTCCGGCAAGAGCACGCTCAGCAAGGTGCTCGCCGGCCATGAGGAATACGCAGTCACCGAGGGCCGGGTCATGCTCGACGACATCAACCTGCTCGAGATCGCGGTGGACGCCCGCTCGCGCGCCGGACTTTTCCTCGCGTTCCAGTATCCTTTTGAAATCCCCGGCGTGAGCAATGCCAATTTCATCCGTGCGGCACTCCAGGCCCGCCTGCCGAAGGGCGAGGACCTCGACGCCGTCGCCTTCTACAAGCGCATGTATGCCCGCATGGACGAACTCGAAATGAGCCGGAGCTTCACCGCACGCAGCGTGAACGAAGGCTTCTCCGGCGGCGAAAAAAAGCGCAACGAAATTCTCCAGATGATGATGCTGGAGCCGAAGTATGCCGTGCTCGATGAAACAGACTCCGGTCTCGACATCGACGCCTTGCGTATCGTCTCCAAGGGCGTCAACGCCATGCGCTCGCCGGAGCGCGGCCTTCTCGTCATCACCCATTACCAGCGCCTGCTCGATTACATCAAGCCGGACGTCGTCCACGTGATGGTGGACGGCCGGATCGTCCGCAGCGGCGGGCCAGAGCTCGCGCTCGTTCTCGAAGAAAAAGGCTACGACTGGGCCAAGGAAAAACTCGCGAACGCCGCCTGACTTGCCCCATTTCACTTATAACTTTTCACCTCTTCCCCCATGACCGCTGAAACTCCAGACATCTCCGACATCCGGGCTGACAGCGTGGGCGACTTCCGCTTTCCCGAGCAGCATAAATACGACGCGGGCATGGGCCTTAGCGAGAAAACCGTTGACTACATCTCCGGCGTTAAGAACGACGACCCATGGGTGCGCGACTTCCGCAAGCACGGCCTGAAGACCTTCCTCGAGAAGCCGATGCCGACCCATTGGGCGACCAAGGACCTAGAGAACATCCACTTCGACCAGTTCCGTTACTACTTGTCCGACGGCCAGAAGCCGAAGCGCAGTTGGGACGACGTGCCGGACGACATCAAGCGCACCTTCGACCGTCTGGGCATTCCCGAGCAGGAGCGCAAATTCCTCGCCGGTGTCGAGGCCCAGTATGATTCCGAGGCTGCCTACTCGAACGTGAAAAAGGTTGTCGAGGAACAGGGAGTCATCTTCCTCAACAGCAGCGAGGCCTTGCAGAAGCATCCGGAAATCTTCCGCAAATGGTTCGGCAAGGTCATCCCCACCGGCGACAACAAATTCTCCGCGCTCAACAGCGCGGTGTTCAGTGGCGGCTCGTTCATCTACATCCCGCCCGGCGTGAAGGTAAAGCATCCGCTCCAGGCCTACTTCCGCATCAACAGCGAGCAGTTTGGCCAGTTCGAGCGCACGCTCATCATCGCCGACGAAGGCGCCGAGGTCATGTATATGGAGGGCTGCACCGCACCCAAGTTCGAGACCGCCACCTTGCACAGCGCCGTGGTCGAGCTGGTCGCCATGAAGGGCGCAAAGATTCAATACGTTACCGTGCAGAACTGGAGCAGTAACGTGTTTAACTTAGTAACCAAGCGGGGCCTGGCCCACGAGGAAGCCGAGATCAAATGGATCGACTGCAACATCGGCAGCCGCCTGACCATGAAATATCCCGGCGTCATCATGAAAGGCCGCAAGGCACGCGGTGAAGTCATCAGCATCGCCCTGGCCAACACCGGCCAGCACCAGGACACCGGCGCCAAGATGGTCCACGCCGCCGATGAAACGACGAGCAACATCATCAGCAAGTCCATCAGCATCGGCAAAGGCCGCGCCACCTACCGCGGCCTGGTCCACATCCCGAAGCATCTCAAGGGCTGCAAGAACAACACCGAATGCGACGCCCTGCTCATCAACAGCAGCAGCCGCACCGACACCTATCCCGCCATCAACGTCCGCGGCAACAAGCACGCCACCCAGCACGAGGCCAGTGTCAGCCAGGTCAGCGCCGAGCAGATTTTCTACATGCAGCAGCGCGGCCTCAGCGAAGCCGAAGCCATGAGCCTCTCCGTCAACGGTTTCATCAATGACCTCGTCCGCGAGTTCCCCATGGAATACAGCGTCGAACTGAAGCGCCTGATTGATTTAGAAATGGAAGGGTCTGTTGGTTAAGCGATCGGCAATCAATCAAATGTCTCTTGCCATGTCCGTCGCCGCCCCCACCGCCGAATCTATAGTGGACCAGCCTTTGTTCGCGCAACCGCAACTCATGCCGCAAGCCAATCGCCTGAACGGCGCGCCAGCTTGGTTCCAGCAACGCACCGCCGCAGCCTGGGACGAATTTCAATCGCTGCCCGTTCCCGGAAACAAAGACGAACACTGGCGCTACTCCAGCGCGAAGAAACTGGCCTTCGAAACCTTTCAGATAGCCGCTAATCCGAGTGAAGCTGACAAACAAGAAGCGATTGCGCGTTCCAAGGGGCTGACGGAATACGCAGCGAAGCTCGTGTTCGTCAACGACTGCCTCGCAAGTAACACAGGCATCCTGCCTGTGGGTCCAGCAGGCTTCCAGCCTGTTGTCAGTTCGGATGTGCCGGCCGGAAGCCCTCACAACACACAGGCCACAGGCCTGTGCCACAACTTCATCTGTTTGCCCTTCGAAGATGCCCTCCGCACCCAGGGCGATGTCCTCGAGCAATACCTCATGAAGCGCAAGGCGGAACTCGGTTCAGCAAAATTCGCCGCGCTCCATCTCGCCCACGTCCGCGCCGGAGCCGTGGTCCTGGTGCCGAAGAACGTCGTCATTGAACATCCCATCGAAGTCTTTCACTGGGTCACAGGCGAGAATGCCGTCATCTTCCCGCACACGCTCATCGTCACCGGCGATCACGCGCAGGTCACAGTCGTGGATCATCACGGCTCGCTGCGCGATGAAAGCTGCGCCAGCATCGCCGTGGCCGACTTCGTGGCCGGCCCCGGCAGCCGCATCACCTACATCAGCGCGCAGGAGATGTCGCTCAGCTCGCGCGCCTTGCACATTTCCTCCACCACCGTCGGTCGTGACGCGTCTGTGAAAGCGTTGCAGCTCCATCTCGGTGCCGCGTTCAGCCGCAACGAGACCGTAAGCGACCTCATTGGCGAAGGCGCCCGCAGTGAAATGCTCGGCGTATCATTGCCCTTCGGCGAACAGTGCGTGGACATGCGCACGCTGCAGAATCACATCGCCCCGCGCACCTTCAGCGACTTGCTCTACAAAAACGCACTCTACGATAAATCAAAGACGGTCTTTGCCGGCCTCATCCAGGTTGAGGAAGGCGCCCACTACACCGACGCCTACCAGAAGTGCCGCAACCTCCTCAACAGCGAGGAGGCCGAGGCCGCTTCCATGCCCGGTCTGGAGATCAATGCCGATCAGGTCAAATGCAGCCACGGCGCGACCAGTGCTCCCATCAGCGAGGACGAACTTTTCTATCTCAAGGCGCGCGGCATTCCCGACAACGAGGCCCGCAAGCTGATCGCCACCGGCTTCATCGAGGACACCATCGCCAAACTGGAGAACCAGACGTTGATGGTCGATCTGGATCATCGCATCGAGGCGAAATTTGCCGCGATGATATAACTGAAGGGCGGATTTTTTGTCCGCGTATAGCTCACTTCAGCTTCGCGCATTCGCACCAGCGCCAGCAATCCACCGTGTGATCATTCACCATCCCGGTGGCCTGCATGTGCGCATAGCAAATAGTCGACCCCACAAACTTGAAACCGCGCTGAAGCAGATCCTTGCTCAAGGCATCACTCTCCTTGGTTTTCGCCGGAAGGTCCTTCATCGTCTTCCATCGATTGACGATGGGCTTACCGCTCACAAAACGCCAAATGTAGCGGTCGAAACTGCCGAACTCCTCCTGCACGGCCAGGAATGCTTTGGCATTCGTGACTGCCGAGCGAATCTTGAGCCGGTTGCGGACGATGCCCTCGTCTGCCAGCAGCGTGGCGATTTTCTTTTCGCCATAGCGCGCGACTTTGGCCGCATCGAATTCGTCAAACGCCCGCCGGTAATTCTCGCGCTTCTTTAAAATGGTCAGCCAGCTCAATCCGGCCTGGGCTCCTTCCAGAATGAGAAACTCGAATAGTTTGGCGTCATCATGCAAAGGCAGGCCCCATTCCGCGTCGTGATAGACGCGATTCAATTCATGGGACTGCGCCCAGCCGCATACCGTCTTCTCCTTCATTTCACCACCCCGCATTCATAAATAAAAAACGCCGGATTGAGGCCGGCCAGCGACTCCTTCAGTTTTTCAAGCTCCGCAGCAGGACCGTGAATCTCCAGGCGGATGAGATCATCGAGCGTCATCAGTCCGTTCAGCAGCGTACCAACGTTTGCCAGGTGCTCCTGCACACCGGTCGCGCCCACGTAGGCCTCGGGGCAGAAGATCACGTCATCGTTGATCGTAAAATCATAGCCGAGGCTCTTCGGCTCGGTGGCGCTGATCTTCACAAATGCAGGCAGCAGGGCCTTCGCAGCCTCCAGCTTCCCGGGGCGGGCTTTGTAATAGGGATGAATGCTTACGACGTCTGCGGGTGTCTTCATGGGCGCAAGGTTTTTTGTTCAGGACCAGCCTGAACCTTTCCGTCGTCGGTGCAAAGAAAATCGCAATCCATGCTTGGCGATTTCCGGCACCTTCCGGTAAGATCAGCCAGATGAATCCGCACACCTGCCGCACCCTCAGCACGATCTGCTTTCTGGCAGGCGTGAGTTCCATCGTGCTCTCCATCGCCATCTGGTGGCTCCTCAACAGTGACGACCCGGAGAAAAAAGCCCACGCCGAACGCTTCGGCATTTTCGTCGGCCTCTGGGCGCCGACACTGCTGATTCTTTCGAACCGCTTCGACCGCTACGCAGACAAAGCCCGGTCGCTGCCAGGCTTGAACCTCAAGGACGAGGACGCGGGACCTGAGAATTCCTGAGCGCTCATGCGGTGATCAGTTGCATCGGCACGACACTTGCGCCAAGCATCGCTGATGCTCCATCTCCCCCGCTGCTCCGGAATATTGCTCCATCCCACATCCCTGCCGGGGCGCTTTGGCATCGGTGAACTCGGGCCTGGCGCGGAACTCTGGCTGGAAGCATTGCACCGCATGGGCCAGAAACTCTGGCAGATTCTGCCGCTCGGCCCCACCGGCTACGGAAATTCGCCCTATCAATCCCTCTCCAGCTTCGCGGGCAATCCGCTGCTCATCAGTTTCGACGCCTTGGTGCGCGACGGCTTGTTCACCCCGGATGATCTCGCTCTGCTGCCCGAATTTCCCGATGACTACGTGGCCTTCGGTCCGGTGATCGAAGTCCGCAACGCCTTCCTCAAGCTGGCCGCCAGCCGCTTCACCAGTCAATGCGACGCCAGCCCGCTGCTGCATCGCGCGTTCGAGGCCTTCTGCGAGCGCGAACAATCGTGGCTGGACGACTGGGCCTTGTTCACCGTGCTCAAAGAAGCGAACGGCTCCAAGCCATGGACGCAGTGGCCACGCGACCTGGCCTTGCGCGAAGAAATCGCCATGGAGGAAGTGATGTCGGCGCGTGTCACTGAGATCGAGGAAGCCAAAGCCCTCCAGTTTCTGTTTCACCGCCAGTGGACCAAGATACGCCTGCGCGCAAAGGAGCTGGGCATAGTCATCATCGGCGACATCCCCATCTTCGCCGCCCACGACAGCGCCGATGTCTGGGCTAACCGCGAGCTGTTCCATCTTGATGAAAACGGCAACCCCACGGTGGTCGCAGGAGTACCTCCCGATTATTTTAGCGCTACTGGACAACGCTGGGGCAACCCCCTGTATCACTGGGAGAAGCACCAGCAGACGAATTTCGCCTGGTGGAAAGCCCGCCTCCGTCAGACGCTCTCGCTGGTGGACGTGGTGCGCATCGACCACTTCCGTGGCTTCGCGGCTTATTGGGAAATTCCCGCTATTGAAGAAACGGCCGTCATAGGCCAGTGGGTGGAAGCACCGGGTGACGCTCTGTTTGCTGCACTCAAGGAAGATCTCGGAGCCAATCTGCCTATCATCGCCGAAGACTTGGGCATCATAACGCCGGATGTCGTCACGCTGCGTGATAAGCACCATCTCCCAGGCATGAAGGTCATGCAGTTCGCCTTCGGCGCGGACACGCTGGCTCCGGAATACATCCCTGAGAACTACCCGGAGAACTGCGTAGCCTACACCGGCACCCATGACAACGACACCGTGCTCGGACTCTTCCACAGTGAAGCCGACGAGCACACCACCCGCACGACAGAGATGGTTGCAGCCGAGCGGCGCACCATTTTGAATTACACAAAGACCGACGGCAGTGAATTGAACTGGGATTACATCAGCCATGTCTGGCAGAGCCAATCCAAGCTGGCGCTATGCCCCTTGCAAGATGTGCTCGGCTTAGGCAGCGAATCCCGCATGAACATCCCCGGCAAAAGCGGTGAGTTCTGGAACTGGCGCTTCCGCTGGGATCAACTCACGCCGCAGATTGAGGAACGGCTGAAGCAGGTGACTGGCGCGGCGGGACGCTGCCCATAGTTCAGTTGCGAAAGAAATTGAGATTAGTGCATCTTTATTTTTGTGCGGAGATTCACTCAACACATCACCACCTGCGGCAGATACTGAAAGTGTGTGTCGGAGGAGCAGAGGACAAGGCTATGCTGGACAACGAGGGCAGCAATCCAGAGATCGTTCGTCGGGACGGCAACGCCCTTCTTGCGAAGCTGAAAGTAGAGTTGCGCGTAGTGATGTGTCGTCTGCTCGTCTGGCAGGAGCACCAAGACGCGGGGGCTGCCGAGGAAACGCTGAAGGTTGGCAGCATTAACGGATTTCTGGTTCCCAGCGGCGAAACCGGCGCGGAGTTCACCCAGCACCATAAGCGGAAGATAAATCTGACGTGCGGTGCGGATGATTTGGACGCGCGTGACGTCGCCTCTCATGAAATCGCTGTAGGCGTTGGTATCCAGCGCGACGTTCATTTCCACGCCTCCTCGTCCACGCGCTCGAAGTCGGCGATGGCCCGGTCGAACGCCTTGTCCTCCTGCCACGAGCCAACGAGGGCATCAAGGTCGGTGTGTTCAACCGGCTTCGCCTCAAGTTCGAGGCCCCGGGCGAGCGCTTCGACAGCAACGGCGTTGAGGCTCTTGGCCTCCTGCCTCGCACGACGGCGCAAAGCACGGTCAATAGCATTAGGAACGGCCCGAATGGTGTATTGCGTATTCATGATGCAGGCAATGTATTCAAATAATGCAGGCAAGCAAGGCAATTTATGCGCCCATTAGAGCATTTTTAAAAAGACGTAGCCGCAACTCGTGAGAGTGCGGGAAAAATCACGGCAGCCAACGAAGTATGCCTATTCCGCGCGTTCTCACGAACGCGGCTACGAAATTATTTATACCGCACTAGCGGTCTGACTCTCCCCTGCGGCTTCATTAAATTGGCTAGGAAATTGCGAAGATCCGCATCACTCAATCCAGAAAGCGTGCGCGAACTTCAGGCGATGGCACGAGACAGGTATCCGACTTGCCAAACCAACGATAGCGATTCCGCGCGATGAGGCGATAAGCGGGATCGCGCAGGCATGGTGGAACGATCAGCAATATGCTCAACCAGCACCAAGGTGCGCACAGATGCTGGCAGAGACGCAGTGATGCGTCGCTTTCGCGCCAGGCCTTCGAGCCTTCGATCAGCACGAAGCTGTTCATATCTACCTCATCAAGGCCGTGCTCGCGCAGAAGACGGCGGCCTGTTTCAGATTGCAATGAAGCAAAGCGGCATACGCCGAGCGGATCGCGCGCGATGACGAAGCGGACGCTCCAGGCGCAGAAGTTGCAGACGCCATCGAAGAGAATGACCGGGCTATTGTTTTGCATCTTCATCGTCCAGTGGATTGCGCTTCACTCAAACACCGCGCGCTCCACGGTTTCCCGCAACGCCAGCAGCATGTCGCGATCGGTGATTTTCTTTCCGGCAGCGTCCTGAAGGTAGATGGCATCAATGGCGACACCTTTCTCGGTGTTGATCCGCGCATGGCAGACGCTGAGACCGTGCTGGCCGATGGCCATGAAAACATCGTAAAGCAGGCCAATGCGGTCCAGGACCTGAAGTTCGAGGACCGTGTATTCCGCGCTGATCTCGGTGTTGATATGGATGCGTTGGGAAATTTCGCCGGCAACGCCTTCAAATTCCTTGAGGGGGGCGCGATTGATTTTAACGGCCTCGCTAAAATCAAAGTGCGTGCTCTGAAAGGCATCTTCGATGAGCGCGCACACACGCGCCTTGGTGCGATCATGGGAAACCGGCGTGAGATTGGCGGTGCAGACGCGAAAGATGTCGAGCACCACATCATCGGAACGCTGGAAGAGGTCGGCGCCGAGAATGTTGATGTTGTTGGCGGCAAGTGCTCCGGCGATGCGGGCGAGGAGCAAATGACGGTCCCAGCTCACCACGACAAGTTCGCTGGATCCCTGTTCGGGATGCGCGATCCATTCCAGCGTGGGCAGGAGCCCGGCATCCGCCTTGCCTTCCACCAGCTTCTGAAAAAACTCACGGACAAGCCGGAGGTGCTGCGCGATGACCGCAGCATCCCGAAAATTAAAATAGCTGCGCGGCATGCAGGTGAAATGCGCGGCTGTTTCCTCGCCATAACTCTCGTCCAGATTTCCCATCACCTCCGCCTGAAGTGCGAGCAGCGGCGCTGTGATCCGGCGGGTATAATCAGACGGATCGTCCAGATAGCGCACAGTGTTGCTATAGAGCTGACGCAGAAGACTTTCTTTCCATGATGTCCAGCTCCCTTCGCTGGTGCCACGGCTGTCGGCACAACTCATCACCATGAGCGCATCCAGAAACGTGCGGTCGCGCGCTATCTTCGCGAATTCTTCGATGACCTGCGAGTCGTCCAGATTCTTCGAGGTCGCTGTCTGATAAAGCGTCAGATGATGATCCACCAGGAACATGATCAGGCGGCGGCGTTCTCCCTTGATCTGCAACCGGCGGCAGACACGACTGGCAAGGAAGGCGCTGGCATCGGAATGATTGCGCGTGTTCGCGGCACGGCCAGTGTCATGCAGCAGTAAGGCAAGGTAGAGGATGCCCGGCTCCTGGAGTTTATGAAAGAGCTTCTGGAAGAAGCCCAGGCTTTCATGCGGTTCGCCCGCAAGCTCATCAAGCTTGTCCATGGTGCGCAGCGTGTGCTCGTCCGCCGTGTAACGATGAAAAAACTCATGCTGCACCAGACAGTCGAGCGCGCCAAACTCCGGCATCCAGCGCCCGAGAAATCCCACGCGATGCATCTGCCGCAGCACGCGGGAAACTTCGCCCTTTCGGGAGAGGATGGCGCTGAAGCTGTCACGCGCCGCCCTGCTGTAACGGAAAGTCTGATCTACCAGAGGAAAGCTTTTCTGCACAAGCTGGAACAATTCCGGACTGAGTCGCAGGTGCCGCTGTTGCGTGTGAACAAACAGGCGCATGAGTCGGGGAGGGTCATCCTTGAAAATCCGGTCGTTCTCCGGATAGAGGCGCTCATTCTTGCTGATGAAGCCATCGAATTTCTCGGGTCGTCCCGCGCGGCGGCGCGCAAGGAATCCAAGCACCATGCCGCGCTGCTCCTGCTCGACCGTCTCCAGATGAAACCGGTCCATCAGCTCATTGGAACGCTGGAGAACGTTCCGTGTATGCGTGTAATAGTCGCGCATGAAGGCCTCAATGCGTCCGAGCATGCCCTTGTGCCGGTAGCCGAGGTTAGTGGCCACCACGCCCTGAAGCCGCAGGGTGAGCACGTCCTGTTCGCGTTTCTCAATGTAGTGCAACTCTGTGCGCACGCGCAGGAGAAAGTCATGCGCCTGCGACAGTTCACGCAGTGAGGTCGGCGTAAGCATTCCGGCTTTTACGAGATCGCGCAGATTCGTGGCGCGCAATTTGGCGTAGGCGGTCCACAGAAGGTTGTGATAATCGCGCAGCCCGCCGCAGCCCGTCTTCACATTAGGCTCCTGCACAAACGGAGTCACGCCCTGCTTGCGGTGGCGATCGATGAGATCCTGCTGACGCAGTTTCAGGAACGCTGTCTCCTTTCCCAGCATGCACTCGCGGTCGAAGCGCTTCTGCAAATCCTCGAACGCCGAGGATTCACCGGCAACCAACCGTGCCTCAATCAGCGCGGTCTTGACCTGGTTGTCTTCATTGGCCCGCTTCAGCGTCTCTCCCACAGAACGCGTGGCCGAGTCCCCAACCTTGAATCCACTGTCCCACAAAGCCGTGAGAAATTGCGTCACCCTGGCCGCGACACCGGCCGGCACCTGCGCACTGTTGCCGGGCAACAGAAGAAGAATGTCCACATCACTGCTCGGATTCATCTGCTCACGACCATAACCGCCGGTGGCCACGAGGCTGATCGAACCAGTGTCCTTGTGCTCGCCCGCCACGTGATCCCACAGGCAGATCAAAGCCGCGTCCACCAGCGCGGCGCGCATCTGGCAGATTTCAACACCGCCGCCTCCCGCGCGGTGCAACATGCGCAGACGCGCCTCTTCAATTTTACGAAAACGCTTCAACGCGCGCTGCACTTCCAGCGCCGACCAGGTTTTCCCCAGCGGAGGCGACAGCATCGCGCGCGCACGAGCGGGAATCGAAGAGACACGAGAAGAAGCCATGGACAGTCAATAGGACACAACAGAGCGCACCGGTCCGAACGGCTCCACACGCTCGCGTCCATGGAGGAATCCCAGCTCGATAAAAAATACGGAGCCGAGCACCTCTGCCTGCAATTCCTGCATCAGTTTGAGCGCCGCACCGGCGGTTCCGCCGGTCGCGAGCAAGTCATCCGCCAGTAACACTTTCTCGCCGGGCGCAATGGCGTCGATGTGCATTTCCATCGAGGCGGTGCCGTATTCCAGCGAATAGTCCACCGTGTGCGTGCGCCAGGGAAGCTTGCCTTTTTTCCGCGCCGGGATAAAACCGCATCCGAGCCGCGCAGCGAGCAACGCGCCAAAGATAAAACCGCGGGCATCAATGCCCACCACCTTGTCCACCTGCTGCATGCCGGCGAGTTCGGCCATGGCCTCGATGGCATCATGCATCAAGGCCGGATCCGCCAAGACTGGCGTGATGTCCTTGAACATGACCCCGGGCTGGGGAAAATTGGGCACGTCGCGAATCGCGGCGCGGAGACGGGCTTGGGTCTTGGGGTCCATCGGGCAACCGTGGACGTTGCCGCCGTCCGCCGCAAGTGCGAGTGGTTCGCCATTCGACATCCGCGCCGCTTTGCGCCAAGTTGCGGCCTCATGGAAACTCCCCGATTACTGCTCGCGCTCTCAACCGCCGCCTTCACTGGTGCCGTGGTGCAGGCTGTTCTGGCCCTGCGCGCAGGTCGCTGGCGTGAGAGTCGCTGGCATTTAGTGCCGATGGCGCTGGGCTTTATTTTCCAGTGCGCCTTCCTCTATCTCCGGGGACAGGAACACGGGCGCTGCCCGCTAACGAACCAGTTTGAAATTTTCATCTTCATCGGCTGGAGCATCATGCTGCTTTATTTTCTGGTGGGCGCGGCCTACCGGCTTTCGCTGCTCGGCGTCTTCACCGCGCCCCTGCTGGCCATTCTTCAGACGCTGGCCCTGCTCTCCCCCCTGGATCAGGCGGCAAAGCCGGCGCGGGGCGCGGTCAACGCCTGGCTGGAACTGCACGCATCCGTCGCGCTCATCGCCTATGCCGCCTTTGCCCTGGCCTGCATCACCGGCGTGATGTTTCTCCTGCAGGACCGCCTGCTCAAACGCCACCGCATCAACGCCCTCTTCCACCAACTCCCTCCCATTCATGACCTCGCAAAAGCCATCACCCGCATGATGCTGCTCGGCATCGTGCTCCTGAGTATCGCGCTCGCGGCCTCGTTTCAGATCAACATCCCCATCACGAACACTAAAATGCTTTTCGCCTGGGGCGTGTGGGCGCTTTACATCGTCAATCTGCTCCTGATGTGGCGCCGCCGCATCAGTGCCCGGCAGACCGCCTGGCTCGCCATCGGCAGCTTCGGCATCGTGTTCATCTCAATCTGGATGATCTCCAAATAATCCACTCCACGAAGATCAAGTGTTCACTGACCTCTGACTTCCGACTTCTGACCTCCGTCCCATGCTCCTCTGCCTCGGCGTCAATCATCGCACCACTCCCATCGAGTTGCGCGAACGGTTGGCCTTTGCCGACAGCAAGGTTCCTGATGCAGCCCGCGCCATCAAATCGCTGCCGGGCTTCGGCGAAAGCGTCGTGCTCTCGACCTGCAACCGTGTGGAAATCTACACCGCGCGCGCGCCAGCGGATCCCGCATCGGGTTTCTCCTCGCTGACCGGCTACCTCGCCGAACACTTCGATCTCACCCCGGAACAAAGCAGCGCCCTGACCAGCTATCACCTCAGCGAAACCGACGCCGCACGCCACCTGTTCCGCGTAGTCAGCGGTTTGGATTCCATGGTGCTGGGCGAAACGGAAATTTTCGGCCAGGTCAAAGCCGCTTATGACACGGCGCTCAAATCGGGAGCCACCGGACGCGACCTCAACAAACTCTTCCAGCGCGCGTTCAGTGTGGGCAAACTGGTGCGCAACGAAACCACCATCCAGCGCGGCTCCACCAGCGTCGGTAGCGTGGCGGTCGAACTGGCCGAGAAAATCTTCGGCGACCTGCGCGCCTGCCATGTGCTCCTGATCGGCGCTGGCGAGATGAGCCGCGTCTGCGCCCAAAGCCTGCTCTCTCGCGGGGCTAAAAGCATTTTCATTTCCAACCGTCACTATGAGCGCGCGGCGGAACTGGCGGCGGAAATGAAGGGCACCGCGCTGCACTTCGACGAATGGGATAAGGCCGTGGATGACGTGGACATTGTCATCAGCAGCACCAGCGCGCCTCACTTCGTGGTCACCCCGGAACTCATCGCACCCCTGATGCCCAAGCGCCGCGGGCGGCCGCTCTTCATCATCGACATCGCCGTCCCGCGCGACGTGGACCCGCGTGTGAACGACATTGAAGAAGTCTATCTTTACGACGTGGACGCACTCCAGGGCATCGCTGACGAGGGCCGGCGCGAACGCCAGCGATCCCTCGCGAAATGCGAGGAAATCATCGAAGAGCAGTTGCGCAAATTTGGCTACGCGGAAGATTCGCCGCCCTCTCCACCGGTGCTCACCCACTTGCCGCCGCAAAACCTCGAACCTTGAACCCTGTATCTTGAATCTTGAATCTCTGATTTTAGGCACCCGCGGCAGCGAACTGGCCCTACGCCAAACAGAGATGGTGATGGCTGCTCTGCGCGAAGCCCATTCTTCGCTGGAGGTGATGAAGAAAATCATCTCCACCATCGGCGACCAGCGCACCGACCTGCGCTTCAGCGAATTCACAGAAGGCGGGCATCTCGACAAAGGCATCTTCACCAAGGAACTCGAGATCGCGCTCGCGGCGGGTGAGATCAACGCCGCGGTGCACAGCTTGAAAGACGTGCCCACGGAGTTGGACGCCGCCTTCATGATCGCCGCCACACTGCCGCGCGCGCCGATCGAGGACGTGCTCGTGAGCCGGGACGGCTATAATTTGAAGATGCTTCCCGCGGGTGCCCGCATCGGAACCAGCAGCGTGAGGCGCATCCGGCAATTGCGATGGCTGCGACCTGATGTGACCTGCGTCGAGATTCGCGGCAACGTACCGACACGCGTAAAAAAACTCATCGCGCCCTCCGATCTCGATGGTGTGCTGCTGGCCCGCGCCGGCCTGGAGCGGCTCGGCCTGCTTTGTGGCACAGGCTTCCAGCCTGTGGTTCCCACGGGCAGCCTGCCCGTGGTCATAGACGGACATACCCTCCGTGCAGCCATCCTCCCCTGCTCCGAATTTCTTCCCGCCGCAGGCCAGGGCGCCATCGGCATCGAAGCCCGCCGCACGGATGCAAGGACGCTTGAACTGCTCCGCCCCATCAACCACTCAGAAACGTTCGCCCGCGTCACTGCCGAACGTGAGTTCCTGCACCTGCTCAGGGCCGGATGCCAGACGCCCATCGGTGCGCACACCTGGATCGAGGGCACGACGCTGCACATGAAAGTGTGCGTCTTCAACGAATCCGACCCTGCTGCTCCACCCTTCGAGGCCTCCGCCTCCTCGCCGCTCGCGACACCGGAAAATGCCGCTGCGGAACTGGCGCGACTCGTCCAAACGCGCTAGGTTGTCCGCCCTCCTAATGTCCAAGTCTATAAACACCCCAGGCATCTGTTACCTCGTCGGCGCTGGCCCCGGCGATCCCGGACTACTCACCCTGCGCGGCAAAGAATGCATCGAACTCGCCGACGTGCTCGTTTATGACTACCTGAGCAACGCAGAACTGCTGCGCCATGCCAAACCCGGCGCGGAAAAAATATATGTGGGCAAGAAAGCCAGGGCCCACACGCTTCCCCAGGAGAGCATCAACCAGTTGATCGTCGAGAAAACGCTCGCGGGCAAAATCGTCACGCGCTTGAAAGGCGGCGACCCAGTGCTCTTCGGTCGCGGTGCGGAAGAAGCTCAGGAACTCGCCGATGCCGGCGTCGCCTTCGAGATCGTTCCCGGCGTGACATCTGCCATCGCGGGCCCGGCTTATGCCGGCATCCCGGTGACGCATCGTTTGCACGCCTCGCAGGTCACCATCTTCACCGGACACGAAGATCCGACCAAACCTGAAAGCTCGCTCAACTACGCGAAAATTGCGCAAGCCGACGGGACCAAGGTCATGCTCATGGGCGTGGACCGCATCGAAGAGATCACTGCCAAACTCATCGAACATGGCGCGAAACCGGCCACGCCCATCGCCCTCACCCGCTGGGCCACCACGGGACGCCAGCAGACCGTCGAGGGCACGCTGGCCACCATCGGGCAGATCGTGCAGGAGAAAAATTTCAAAGCACCCGCCGTCTGCGTCATCGGCACCGTGGTGCTGGAGCGCGACAAGCTGAACTGGTTCGAGAACCGACCGCTCTTTGGCAAACGCATCGTCGTCACCCGCACGCGCTTGCAGGCGGGCGAGCTCACCAAAAAACTCGCGCAACTCGGCGCAGATGTCATCGAACTGCCCACCATCCGCATCGAACCGCCGAAAGACTTGAAGGAATTCGGCCAGCTGGTGATGGACTGCCACACCTACGACTGGATCGTCTTCACCAGCCCCAACGGTGTGGACCGTTTCTTCGAGATGTTCTACAAGCTTTATCAGGATGCCCGCAGCATCGGTGGCGCAAAAATCGCCGCCATCGGACCGGGCACAGCGGAGAAGATCAAACAGTATCACCTCGCGGTGGATCTCCTCCCGGAGAAGTTCGTCGCCGAGGGACTTATCAAGGCCTTCAAACTGCAAGGCGTCGAGAACCAGACCATCCTCTGGGTCAAAGCCGAGAGGACGCGTGAAATCATCGCCAACGAACTCACTGGCATGGGCGCCATCGTGGATGAAGCCATCGCCTACCGCACCGTTCCCGAAACCGAAGACAACAGCGACGCCTTCGCCCGCTTCAAAGACGAGGGAGCGGATGTGATCACGTTCACCAGTTCATCCACCGTCGAGCATTTTCTAGATTTGAAGCTGCCGCTGCCGGACAAGATCAAGATCGCCAGCATCGGCCCCATAACCTCCAAGACACTCAAGGATCGCGGCTTGCGCGTGGACATTGAGGCCAAGGAACATAGCATTCCGGGATTGGTGGAGGCGATTGAGAGGAAATTTGGCAGGAGTCAATGACTGGCCCTTTCACAAATCGCCACTGGCAGTGGCAATAAGTTGCAACCTGTGTGTCGTCCGACCATTCTGCCGGGACTGAGTGTGCCATTACCCGGCCAGAATGGCCGGGCTACACACAGGCTCTGAAAGCCTGTGCCACATAGCGAGCGCGTCACTCAGCCTTCGTAACGATAGCCCGCGCCGTGAACCGTGCGAATGATCTTGGGCGACACCAGATCAAGCTCGATGCGCTTGCGCAACTGCGAGACCTGCTGGTCCACCGCCCGGCTCTCGGGAAAGAAATCCACGCCCCACGCCACGTCCGCCAGCGCGTCGCGGTCCACCACCTTGCCACGGCGATCGTGGAACAAGCGCAGGATTTTCACGTCACGCAGGCTCAGAGCAATCTCTTGCGAATCACGATAAGCCCGCAACTCAGCCGGCACCACGCGCAAATCGCCCAGCATGAACTCTTCCTCGAACCCGCCCGTTTTCTTGAGCAGTCCCGTGCGTCGCGTGATGGCGCGAATGCGCGCCAGAATCTCGCGCACCCCAAAAGGCTTGGCCATGTAATCGTCCGCACCGAGTTCGAGACCCAGCACCTTGTCGATCTCCTCTGACTTGGCGGTAAGAAAAAGTATCGGAACGCTTTCGTCATGTTTGCGAATGCGACGGCATACTTCATACCCGTCCATCTGCGGCATCATCACGTCGAGACACACGAAGTCCGGGACATGCTTCTCGAACAGGGCTAGCGCCGCACGTCCATCGGCAGCGGCGATCGCCTCAAATCCTTCAGAGCGCAGCACTTCGCAAAGCGCCGCTCGCGTGTGGTCATCATCTTCGACAACGAGAATCTTCATAATAAGTGGGTCGGCGGCCCTCCGCCGACATCTTGTTTAATAGGTAAAACAAGCACAAAACGCGATCCGCCACCCGCCACATCTTCGAGTGAGAGCGAACCACCGTGCAGTTCCGCGAGGTTTCTGGAAATGGACAATCCAATGCCCGTGCCGCTCACTCCTTCAGTCACGTCGTTGCGCACGCGCACAAACGGCGCAAACACGGTCGCGCGCATCCGCGCCGGGATGCCGGGGCCGTGATCCTCGATGGTCAGGCGTGCATGCTTCTCATTCACCTGAGTCGCGATGCTCACGAAGCGCCCGCTGCCGGCATATTTCTCCACATTGGAGAGAAGGTTGCCGATAATCTGCTCCACGGCATCTGGATCGAAGTTGAAAGAATTCGGCGCATGTAGTGTACATTCGACAGTGAAGCCCTTGGCCTCCAGTCCGGGTCGCCACATGCCAGCGACGCGCTGCGTTACTTCATCGAGGGATGCGGCGCGAGGATGAACCGTAAGCTGGTCGCGCTGCTGCTGGCCGAAAGTGAGCACATTATGAATCAATCTGCTCAATCGCGAAGTCTCCGCTTCCACCACCGAAAGATGCCGCGATGCCGTGTCGTCGTCGAGTTCTTCCATGCGTTGCTGCGCCATCTCGGCATAGAGCCGGATGTTCGTCAGTGGTGTTTTTAATTCATGCGAGACTTGATTGACGAAAGAGACGCGCCGCCTTGCCTCGCGGATGTCGCGCGTGCTTTCGCGTAGGAAGAGAAGCGCGACCGCCACCAATGCGAGGCCCGCGCCGCCCAGTCCGGCAATCAGGGGCGCGCGCTGCACCCTGGGCGATTCGTTCCGTGCCGGGAGATAGGCCAGCCGCCACATTCCCAGCGGTGAAGAACAGGCCCGTTGGGCGATGGGCGGCAGCACGTCATTCTCTGCCGCCGCACCCCACTGATGCAGGATCATTTTCCCATCGGCCGAAGTGATCTGCATCAAGCCCCTCGCCTGCGGAGCGTCTGCACCTGAAAGACGATTGACCAGCAGCGAGATTAGTGCGGTCATTTCGATCTCCACTCCAGCAATCTGCTTGTCCGCGCGCTCCTGCCAGAAAATCATCTGGGGACCGTTGCCGTAAAACCACACATGCCAGCCGCTGGCGGCGATGACCGGTTCCGCTATGCCAGTTTTGCCCGACACTTTCACATTGGGCCGCACATCGGCCTTTTTTGCATAGGTGGCCTGCGATGGCGATGAGTTCCGGGAATAATTCATCTGGCTCTGCCAGTTTTGAGTCTCCTGCTGCTGCTGCGCGACGCGTGCCGGCTCCTGCTTGGCCTGCGCGACCGCAGCGCCGAACCGCACGCCAGATTCCCAGACGGATTCCGTGCGGCGCAGAAACGCCGTGACATCGGCCATTGCCGCATCAGCGGAACTTGGGATGATCATTTTTCCACGGGTGTTGAGAAGAAAGGCATGGCGCACGAACGGCTGATCACGCGGCAGTTCATGCAGCTCTTCGTCAGTCAGAGCCGTGTCTTGCAGGAGTGAATCAAGATCACTTTCTAGCCGCGTCATTTCCTGGGAGAGCAATGTATCCGCTGCACCGAGCTTCTCCTCGATCACGGCAATCCATGAGTTCCGTGCCTGAGCTTGCTGCTGGCGCAGCAGCATGACGCCGATCCATGCCATCAGCGCCAGCGGCACGGCCACCAGAAATACAAAAAGCAACGTGGAACGCAGGCGCATGATTCTTGGAAAACAGAAACACGGAAGCCGGCACTGCGCCAGCTTTCCGTGTTCCCGCCGACATTATTTCTTCCGGAGGCCGTCGTTCTGAGTGTTGTTAACGTTGTAGTCATCTCTCCATCCTTTACGCGCAGTGATGGCCTCACTCCCGCCCTCCTTGAATTGCCCCTGACGGATCGCCTGGTCGTAACCCTGCTTCTCCAACACCGGCGCTTGGAGCAACTTGCCCTGTTCGAGACACCATGCAGCCGCAGTGGTGTAGGCTTTCATGGCCTCTTCATGTTTGCCCTCGTCATTCAGCTTCACAGCGATCGCTTCTTTCTCGGTGCCAATGAGCTTCGCGGCGTCCACCAGCACCGATTTATTCGCACTGGCCGCAACCAGGCTGGCGTCTGAAACGCGGCGGGCTACGGCGCGAGTCGTGATCACGTCCTCGGATTTCGAGACAGCGTTGATGCAGGTGAGCTGCACATCGGCGACGGTGGCATCGGTTTCCGTGGCACCTTCGGGAATCTCCACTTCGAGCAGCACGTATTTTTCCTGCTTTGCGTAGAGCTGGTTCATGGTGACCGTCACATCCTGGCCGCGAATATCGGACTCACGTCCGAGCACGCGAACCGGACGAATACCGTCCCCGCAGCGAATGCGCACGTTGATCCGCTGGGCGACGACCGAGAGGATGTCGCCGAACTCACGCTGGAAGATGACGGCGAGTTCTTCGCTGTTTTTGATAAAGGCGTGGTTGCCATCACTGCGCAGTGCGAGTTCGGTCATCAGGTCTTCGTTATAACCGAGGCCAAGGCCGAGCGTGGTGACGGTGATGCCCTCCTTCGAGAGTGCAGTGCCCAAGCGTCCGAGATCCTGCGGCGATGACGGACCCACGTTGGCGATGCCATCGGAAAGCAGAATAATGCGGCTGACCTGGTTTTGCTGCTTGTTCTTGCGAAGCTCTTCGGAGCCCTTGCTGACACCGGCAAAAAGCCCGGTGGAACCATTCGCCGTGATGCGGTCGATCGCCGATTTCACAGCTTCGCGTTCGTTGAGACTTGAAGCGGGGGCGACGACCTCCACCTTGTCGGAGAATGCGATGACGGAAACGGTATCGCCAGGACCCAGACGATCCAGCGCCTGCTTCGCGGCTTCCTTGGCGTGTTTGATCTTGTCACCCTGCATCGAACCAGATTTGTCGATGACGATGGCCACATTGACTGGAGCGCGCTTGGCGGCGGCCTCCAGATCAAAGCCGGTAAGGCCGACCTTGAGATACGTGGTCATTTTCTTTCCGGCAATAATGCGCGGGTGAGCGAGGTCGGCAGAGAGGCGGACTTTTGGTGCAGAGGGTTCTGCGATGACTGAGGTGGCGAGCGCAACCAGCGCGAGGATGATCGATTGAGTTTTCATAGGTTGAGATGTTTTGGGTTTTGAAATTCTGATGGGTGGTTTTATTTTGACATTAGCAGCGTGGTTCCTTCGAATGGAAGCTTCGTCTTCCCGTAGTCAATGAGCGGCCCCAGCTCATAAATGTTGGTGTAGCCGTAGCTGTGGAGCGTGTTGAAGGTGTAGATGTTCAGCGAAGCTGGCGCGAACTTGCCCGGAAAGGCTTCGGGTTGGTTGAGGAAGTTGTTGTTGCAGTAGATGAGGATGCGAGCGGTCTTGTCCGGGATGATTTTTGCGAGCTCTTCCGCCGTCACGTCCGGGAGGCTGAGGTGCTTCGCGCCCTTCACATGCAGCCGGGCGAACATGGCGGCGCTCCGCGCGTCGAAGACGACGGTACCGGGTTCGGCCGCCATGCGAATGAACTCCTCCTCGGTCACGCGGCGCTGCTCGCGCAGTTTAGCGACTTCGGCGGCATTTTTCATGAAGCCATCATAGTCGATGAGACGGTTCGGGATTTTCTGGTCGGCAGCGTTCAACGCGAGCGCAGCGAATGTGAAGACGAATGACAGAATAGTTTTCATGGCAGTTTGGGTTGGTGGTTTAATCACAGTCCCATTCTCCACATATTCGCGCCGGATGTGTCAGCGCGCCGTCAGAAGATTGTAAGAAGATTGTCAGGGCCAGCGGGGCGCCAGACCCGCTACTTTGGGCCTCGCGGGAAGCGGGCCGGTATCTTCGTAGGACGTGGGATCAACAAGGCCCGCCTCAACAAACGCCTCGCGCCGCTCGACGCAGGTGCCGCATTGGCCGCAGTGAATGTCGCCGCCCTTATAGCAGCTCCAGGTGTGCGCGTAGTCCACGCCGAGCTTCGCGCCGCGACGCACGATCTCCGTTTTGTCGAAGTCGATGAACGGACGCAGCAACTCGACAGCAGCGTAGGTTCCGTGCTTTACGGCGTCTGCCATTGCCTGCATGAACGGCTCGCGGCAGTCGGGATAAATGGCGTGATCGCCGCTGTGCGCGGCAATGACCAGCGCGTCCGCTCCCCGGCTTTCTGCCAGGCCGCAGGCGACGGCGAGCATGATGCCGTTGCGGAACGGAACGACCGTGCGCTTCATGCTTTCAGCTTCGTAGTGTCCGTCCGGGATTTCACCGCCGGTCTGCAAAAGATCCGATGCGAAGAGCCGGTTCATAAAATCGAGCGCGATAACATCATGCTTCACGCCAAGTTGCGCGGCGTGCCACGCGGCCATCGGAATTTCTTTGTGATTATGCTTCGAGCCGTAGTCGAAGCTCACGGCACCAGCAACCTCATGCTCCCGCGCGGCCCAGTACAGGGCGGTGACGGAATCCATGCCGCCGCTGAGGAGGACGAGGGTTTTCATAAAGTAGTTTCGGACTTTAGTCCGAGCAGTGACAAAAATGAAATCGAACTAAAGTTCGAGACTACTTTCCGTCCAGTCGGGAAAACGCGCTTCGCAAGTGAGCTGAATGCCGCCGCGCGAACCAAACTCGCCGCGCACGTGAATCTGCTTGGGCGCGCAGGCTTTGACGAGATCATCGAGGATACGGTTCACGATGGCCTCATTGAATGCGGGAAAATTCCGGTAGGACGCCAGATAGAACTTGAGCGACTTCGTCTCGATGCATTTTTTGTCAGGCACATAAACGATCTCGATGTGGGCACAGTCAGGTTGTCCGGTAACGGGACAAATCGAGGAGAACTCTGGAGCAGTCAGCGTGATGCGGTAGTTCCGTCCCGGCGTGCGGTTGGGAAAAGTTTCCAGCTTCGCTTCATCGGGCGATTTCGGGAGCCGGTGTTCGCTGCTGCCGAGCAGCTTTAATTTTGATTTTTCGGTTCGTGATTTCATTGGGTGGCTCAAAGCATTTTGCGGAACTCATCCGGTGTCAAACCCGCTGTAGCAGCGATGTGGCCCATGGTGAAGGCATTGATTGGATTGTGCCGCGGAATTTGCACCAAGACGACACCGTTGCTCATGTTGATATGCTTCCCCTGCCTCAGAATCACATAGCCAAGTTTCTGCAGCACGCGCACGGCATCCTTCTGACTAATGCCCGGAAGCTCAGGCATGTGTGAGTCCGGGTTCCACACTTACCGTCTCATGCGTCACACGCGCGCCAAAGACCCGGGGAATATCCTCGTCACGCGAAGCCAGGTATTCTGCAATGGCCTCGCGAATGTTTGCCATGGCCTCTTCGCGATTGCCACCCTGGGAGCAACAACCCGGAAGATCATTGCACCAGACTGCAAAACCCTCGTCTGACTCCACCAGCGTGACTCTGTAATCCATGCGGCATTTTAGGCGTGAAATTATCGATGGTCAATAGATCGTCAGAACCTCCCCGCGAGCAATTCGCGCTGGTAAATGAGCTCTTTGGGCATGGAGTCGTAGAGATCGAGATACAATTCGCCGGCATTGAGCAGGTCCTGCCGGAACTCCTTCAAATCCACGCGCATCAAGGCGTCGAAATTCTCCGGCGTCATGTGATCGAGCCCGTTCATGTTGATCTCATCGTAGCGCGGCATCCAGCCGATCTGGGTTTCGTGGCCCTTGCCACGGCCGCGACAACGATTCACGATCCATTCCAGCACGCGCATGTTTTCGCCGAAGCCGGGCCAGAGAAACTTTCCGTCCGCGTTTTTTCGGAACCAGTTCACGTGAAACACACGCGGCACTTCATTGATCAGCCGGCGCATCAAAAGCCAGTGCTTGAAGTAGTCGCCCATGTTGTAACCGCAGAAGGGCAGCATCGCCATCGGATCACGACGCACCTGACCGATAGTTCCCGCCGCCGCAGCGGTCATCTCGCTGCCCATGGTCGCGCCCAAGAATACACCGTGGGCCCAGTTGAACGACTGAAACACGAGCGGCATCGTCGTGGCGCGGCGGCCACCAAAGATGATGGCGTCAATCGGCACACCCTCGGGCTTTTCCCAATCAGGATCAATCGTCGGACACTGTGAGGCAGGCGCGGTGAAGCGCGAGTTCGCATGCGCAGCCTTGCGTCCGCAATCTGGCGTCCAGTCCTGACCAGTCCAATCAATCAGATGTGCTGGCGGCTCACCGAGTCCCTCCCACCAGACATCACCGTCATCAGTCAGCGCGACGTTAGTAAAAATGGCGTTCGCTCGCATGGTCGCCATCGCATTGGGATTGCTCTGCCAGGAAGTACCCGGTGCAACGCCGAAGTAACCCGCCTCGGGATTCACCGCGTGCAGACGTCCATCCGCGCCAGGACGCAGCCACGCAATGTCATCACCCACGGTGGTCACCTTCCAGCCCTCGTATCCGGCCGGCGGCACCAACATGGCGAAGTTTGTCTTGCCACATGCGCTCGGAAACGCAGCGGCGACGTAGGATTTCTTGCCATCGGGCGATTCCACGCCGCTGATGAGCATGTGCTCCGCCATCCAGCCTTCGTCGCGGCCCATGACGCTGGCGATGCGCAGGGCGAGACATTTTTTTCCCAGCAGCGCGTTGCCGCCGTAGCCGCTGCCGTAGGACATGATGCTGCGCTCATCGGGGATATGGACGATGTATTTTTCTGTGTTGCAGGGCCAGGGCACGTCTTTTTCACCGGGGGCCAGCGGTTGGCCGACGCTGTGCAAACACGGCACGAACGCGCCGTCCTCGCCAAGTTCATCCAGCACGGCCGCGCCCATGCGCGTCATGATTTTCATGCTGACTGCGACGTAGGGCGAGTCCGTGAACTGCACGCCGATGACGCTGAACTTCGATCCCAGCGGCCCCATGCAAAATGGCACGACATACATCGTGCGGCCACGCATCGAGCCTCGGAAGAGGCCCTTGAGCGTGGCCTTCATTTCATTCGGTTCGCACCAGTTGTTCGACGGGCCGGCATCCACTTTCCGCTGCGAACAGATGAAGGTGCGGTCCTCCACGCGGGCCACGTCGTTGGGATCGCTCCACGCGAGAAAGCTGTTCGGACGCTTTTCGGCATTGAGCCTGCGAAATGTTCCCGCCCGCACGAGTTCATCGCACAACGCGCTCCATTCCGCGTCACTGCCGTCGCACCAGTGGATGCGATCGGGTTGCAGGAGCGCGGCGGATTCCTCCACCCATTGCAGAAGTTGTTGATGACGGGTCATGCTGTTTGAAGGAAGTTTATCATGGATTCTAACTGGTATGGCGAGAAAGGAAAGGCACCGCTTGGCGCTGTAAGTGCAGGAGTTGCGCCAATGCTGCTGCAAAGATGGCGGTTGCACCCCGCCCGGCACGGCGGACAATGCGCGCCTTGACTTCAAACCGCCATCTCCAGTTTTTCATCATCTTCCTGACGATCCTGCTGAGCACCATTGGCTTTGGGGTCTGCATCCCGGTGCTGCCGCTCTACGCCAAGAATTTCGGGGCCACAGAATTCGTCAACGGCCTGCTCACCGGTGTCTTCTCGCTCATGGTGGTGGTCGCCTCGCCGCTCTGGGGCAAATTGTCCGACCGAATCGGTCGCCGGCCCGTGCTGATCATCAGCATCCTGGGCTCGGCCATCGGCTACTTCATCATGGGCTGGGCGGGCTCCCTGACCTGGCTCTTTGTGGCGCGGATCATCGATGGTGCCAGCGGCGGAAATGTGGCCACAGCGCAGGCATACATCGCCGACATCACGAAGCCAGACGAACGATCCAAGGCCATGGGCATGATCGGCGCCGCCTTCGGTCTTGGCTTCATCATCGGTCCCGTCGTCGGCGGCATCATGGCGAATTGGACGGTGCACACGACCATCGCCGGCATATCGATCGACATCCCCGAAGGACACATGCCCTTCTATTTTGTCGGCGTGCTCTGCATCATCAATGCCATCATGGTGCACACGTCGCTGCCGGAAAGCCTCACGGAAGGACGCCGCAGCCAGGCGCATACGGAACAGCCGATCAGCGAACTGCTCAACCACTCCGACGGCCCCGTTTTCATCACAGTGGCCACATCGTATTTCGTCTGCCTCGCCGCGTTCTCCATCATGACCGCAGTGTTTTCCCTCTTCGGCCAGGCGCGCTTCGGGCTGGATGAAAAACACATCGGCTACATCATGGCCGTGATCGGATTGATCGGAGTCATCATGCAGGGCGGCGTCTTGCGGCGCATCCTGCCCATCTTCGGCGAAGTCAAACTGGCGCGCGCTGGATTCGTCCTGCTGCTCATCAGCTTCATTCTTCTGCCGCTCGTCGGCGGCATGGGCTCCATGCTGGCGGTGAGTTGTCTCATCGCGCTCGGGAACAGTCTCACGCAACCCACGCTCAACGGGCTCGCCTCGCGCAGCGTCGACGGCGCCTGGCAGGGTCGCGCCATGGGTCTTCTGCAATCCGCCGCCAGCCTCGGTCGCGGCATCGGCCCCATCCTCGGCGGCTGGCTGCTGGGGATGGATCGCAATAATCCCGCACAATATGGCCGCACACCATTCTGGGTTGCCGCGTTTCTGATGGTCGTCACGCTGATTCTCGGAGCCGGATTGCGCACGCCCACCCGTGGCGCAGGCGCGGTTCAACGAGGCGAAGCCGACACGGAACCGGCGGCGGAAATCTAGAGGCTGTCCGAATAGCCGTAGCAAGGGCGTCTCGCCCTCGCTACAAATTCACAGCCCGCGCTCCATTCATCACTTCACCGCCGCATACACCCGGTGCACGTCAGGATGCGCGTCGAGAGTCTGGAGAAACTTCGTGACTTCATCGCGGTGAGCTTCGGTCAATTCCGGAAACTCCTTCGCATGATAGGCCAGTTCCGAGGTCGTGATGGTCCAGCCCGCCGCTTTCAATGCCTTCGATACGGTGTCGAGCTTTGGCTTGTCACAGTAAAAGCGCGCGCCTGCATGAGCCGCACCCTCATCATCTTCGGCGTCCAAGGGCTCGACGTTGTCCGCGTCCGCCTCCAGCGCGGCAGTTTCAATGTCGATCGATTTGTCCGGATGCGTCGCCTCGACCAGTCCACCGTGCTCAAACAACCAGCCGACCGAGCCCGGCGTGCCCAGGTTGCCACTTTTGAAGAGCAGCTTGATCTCGTTAGCGGTGCGATTGTTGTTGTCCGTGAGACACTCGACGATCACCGGAATGCGATGCGGCGTGAAGCCCTCATACACGACCGTATGATACTGCACCGCGTCCGGCCCCGTGCCGCTGCCTTTGGCCAGAGCGCGGTCGATGGTTTCCCTCGTCACGCTCTGTTTTTTAGCCACCCCAATGGCCGCAGCCAGCCGGGCGTTAAACTCCGGATTGGGTCCGCCGAGTTTGCACGCGACCAGGATTTCGCGGACGATCTTGCCCACGACCTTGCCTTTTTGATCCGCGGCGAGTTCACGCCATTTCTGTTTCCATTGTGCGCCCATGCGTAACTGGTTTTTTGGTTCGTGGTTCTTCGTTCTTGGTTCAGGAGAGGCCGGCCCGCGGCTGCTGCTGTGAGATACAATGGATCGCGCCACCTTCAAAGACAAGATCACTGGCGTCGACCCCAATGATTTCCCGGCCGGGGAAACATTCGCCAATGAAACCGAGCGCCTGAACGTCAAGTTTGCCCTGGTCAAAAATCGGCACCAGCACCGCATCATTGATGATGAGAAAATTTCCGTAGCTCGCCGGCAACCGGTCCAGTCGCCAGTCACCGCGGGGCCGCAAAGGCTCCGGCATCTCCAGCGTCAGCACTTCCACCCGACCACCGCTGATCGTGCGCAAATCAGCCAGCCGCTCGCGGTTCTGTTCCAGTGTCCGGTAGTTCGGGTCGCCATCGCGCCGCTCCACCATCGTCAAGACGACATCTTCACGGATGAAGCGCGTGATGTCGTCGATGTGGCCGTCGGTGTCATCACCTTCGATCCCCTGCCCGAGCCAGAAAATCGTCTGCACGCCGAGCAGCCTTTTGATCTCCGCTTCGATCTCCTTGCGCGACCAGTCAGGGTTGCGGTTCTTGTTCAGCAACACAGCTTCGGTCGTCAGCAGCACACCGTTGCCGTTCACTTCGATGGAGCCGCCTTCGAGAATCATCTTCGACTCGAAGCGCGGGAGATCGAGCGCCTGCGCGATGCGTTCAGGAATCTGGTTATCCAGATCCCACGGCGGGAACTTCCCGCCCCAGGCATTGAACTGCCAGTCGGTGACTGCCAGCGCGCCGGTCTCGCCATTTCTCACAAAAATTGGTCCGTGATCGCGGCACCAGACATCGTTCGTCGGATGATCGTAAAGCTCGACGCGCTTCAGGTCGCCGTGCTGAGCTTCGAGGCTGTGCTCGATGCGCTTGTGCCACGCGCCCGCGGCGTTGATGCGCACAGTCTCGAATCGCGAGATGGCTGCTGCGATCTCGCCGAACTTGGCCTGGAGCGCCTCATGTGTTTCTGGCGCGCTGTCCCGGTTGCACGGCCATGAAAGCCAGAGTGCCTCCTGCGGCGACCACTCGGCGGGCATGGCCCAAAGTGGGCCGGCAGCCCTCTGCCGATCATCTGCAACCTCCTGTCGACCGAGGGCTGCCGACCCACTATTATTTCGTTCCATCGTTCCAGCGCTGCGTGATTCCCTGATAGGTGTCAATTCTCCGGTCGCGGAAGAACGGCCAGATGCGGCGGAAATCCTCCACCGCCTTCAGATCGCAGGGCACGATCATCACTTCCTCATCAGTGGCTGAAGCCTTGGTCACGATCTCGCCATAAGGATTCGCCACGAAACTCTGGCCCCAGAATTCGCTTTCTTCTTCAATGCCCACGCGATTCACCGCAGCGACATAGCAGCCGTTGGCCACCGCGTGTCCGCGTTGCACGGTCTCCCACGCGCCGTGCTGTGCTTTGCCTAGCTCTGCTTTCTCAGATTTCAGCCAGCCGATGGCGGTGGGATACAAGAGAATCTCCGCCCCCTGCATCGCTGTCAGCCGCGCGGCCTCCGGATACCACTGATCCCAGCAAATGAGCACACCGATCTTCGCGAACTTCGTCTGCCATACGCGATACCCAAGATCGCCGGGCGTGAAGTAGAATTTTTCATTAAAACCCGGATCCTCGGGAATGTGCATCTTGCGATACTTGCCGAGGAACGCGCCATCGGCGTCGAGGATCGCGGCGGTGTTGTGATACAAGCCCGGCGCCCTTTTCTCGAAGAGCGATGCGATGATGACCACGCCCAACTCACGCGCCAGATCGCCGAGTTGCTTCGTCGTATCGCCCGGCACCGACTCGGCCAGATCGAACAGCGCGGTATCCTCGCGTTTGCAGAAATACGGCGTGAGAAACAACTCCTGGAGGCACACGATGTTCGCCCCGCGCTTCGCCGCATCGCGGACAAGCGCAACGGTGCGACGGAGATTATCCGCTTTGTCGTCAGTGGCGTAAGTTTGAATGAGGCCGAGGTTCACCTTGCTCATGACTGATGAAAGAATGAATTGCGCGCGATGCAACCGGAACCCGCTGCTTATGTAGCAAGGTCATCCTGCCCCTTTGGACTCCCAGGCATGGGCTGAATGCCCTTGCTACGACTGAATTCATAAATATAGATCGCACGACTCCATGAAACACATTCTCGCATTTTCATTTGCGCTGCTGCTCACCAACTGCGCAGACAACAAGCACCGCCTCGTGGTCAGCGTCGCGCAGCAGCGCATGGCGCTCTTTGACGAAGGAAAATTCGTCACCATGTTCCCGGTCAGCACCTCGAAATTCTGCCTCTCGAACACACCCGGGTCCTACGGCACGCCACTGGGTCGGCTGGAGGTCGCCAAAAAAATCGGCGACGGCCAGCCCGCCGGCATGAAATTTACCAGTCGCCAGCCGACTGGCGAGATCGTCCAGCCGAACTCGCCCGGCCGCGACCCGATCGTAACCCGCATCCTCTGGCTGCGGGGCAAGGAATCGTGGAATGCCAACAGCTACGATCGCGACATCTACATCCACGGCACCGCAGAGGAATACAAGCTCGGCCAACGCGCGAGTTACGGCTGCGTGCGCATGGCATCCACGCATGTCCTCTGGCTTTACGACCGAATCGGAACCGGTGCCCGCGTTGACATTCTTCCCGGACCACTGCCTCCGCCGGATCAGTTGCCGCCGTGATCACTGTGGCACAGCGCCTCCGGCCTGTGTGTTGCCCGGGCATTCTGCCGGGGCGATCTTCAGATTCCGGGCAGAATGCCCGGGCCACACAGGATGCAAACCAGTGCCACGCTCAGACTTGCGCATCGGCGCAATGATGCGTTCTTCCCCGCCCTCAAATCCCCATTTTTAGACTCATGTCCGCCGACAAAAAAGACACCGCCTTCATGGAAAAGCTCGTAAGCCTCTGCAAGCGTCGCGCCTTTATTTATCAATCGAGCGAAATCTACGGCGGCATCGGCGGCTTCTGGGACTACGGCCCCCTCGGCGCCGAGCTAAAGCGCAACCTGCGCGACGCCTGGTGGAAGGTCATGACCCGCGAGCGTGAGGATGTGGTTGGACTCGATGCCACCATCATCATGCATCCCGCGATCTGGAAGGCCAGCGGCCACGTGGACACCTTCGCGGATATGATGCGCGAGTGCTCGCTGACCAACAAGCGCGTGCGGGCCGACCACGTCGAGCCGCAAGCGGGCACAGTGATGAAGTTCAGCGGAGCCCATGCGCCGACGGAATGGCGACTCGACCGCTCATTCACCGTGCTGATGAAGCAAGGCGAGCACATTGAAAGCTTCCGTAAGCGTGTGCGGCAGTTGATTGGACAAGGTGCAGGCGCCGCTGC
Organism: Verrucomicrobiota bacterium; assembly: GCA_009885695.1. Lineage (GTDB taxonomy): Bacteria > Verrucomicrobiota > Verrucomicrobiia > Verrucomicrobiales > Verrucomicrobiaceae > VFKE01. Next base: position 46,143 of record VFKE01000056.1, read on the forward strand.
GGGCAAGGTCGAGGAGATCACCTTGCTCGGCGAGGAAAAGATCGACGTCATCGAGGGTTCGGTGGATTTCCATCCTGATACTGGCGGCCTCTTAAACGAAGCCCGTCCGTTCAACCTCATGCTCAAGACCTACGTCGGTCCCACAGCGACCGAGGCGGACGTCGCCTATCTCCGCCCCGAGACCGCGCAGGCCATTTTCGCGCAGTTCAAAAACGTGCTGGATTCCTCACGCGTGAAAGTTCCGTTTGGCATCTGCCAGATCGGCAAGGCTTTCCGCAATGAAGTCACTCCGAAGAACTTCACCTTTCGCTCGCGCGAATTCGAGCAAATGGAACTCGAGTTCTTCATCAAGCCCGACGAAGCCATCGAGATCATTCACGGCAGCGTCGCGCCCTGGAGCAAGGACGCCGATCTGAGCGAACCGCAGCCCAACTGGGGCTGGGAGCTGTGGCACCGCTACTGGGTGCAGGAACGCACGAAGTTCTATGCCAGCATCGGTCTCGGCGCGGACGTGCTGGAGTATTTCGAGCAACCGAAGGAAGACCTCGCCCACTACGCCCGCGCCTGCGTGGACATCCTGTTCAAATTCCCCTTCGGCACCGACGAACTCGAAGGCATCGCCGCGCGCGGCGACTTTGACCTCGGACAGCACCAGAAGCACAGCGGCAAGAATCTCGAAGTCTTCGACGACGAACTCAAGGCCGCCGTTGCGAAGCTGAGCGACGAACAAAAAGAAGCGATAATCCAGAAGCGTCTCGCAGCCGAGCAATCGAAAACCAAGGGTGAACCGATGCCCGAAGCCGACGTGCGAGCGTGGTTTGACCGTCTCTTCAAAGGCAACTACCTCCCCCACGTCATCGAACCGTCCGCCGGTCTGGATCGTCTCGCACTCGCGGTCTTGTCGCACGCCTTCGACGAATCCGAGGAGACCGACGACAAGGGCAAGAAGGAAACAATCACTGTCATGCGCATTCATCCGCGCATCGCGCCGATCAAGGTCGGCGTGTTTCCGCTGGTGAAGAACAAGCCCGAGATCGTGGCCAAGGCGCGTGAAGTTCACAACTTGCTCAAGAAGCACCTGAACTGCTTCTGGGACGAGACCGCCAGCATCGGCCGCCGCTATGCGAGACAAGATGAAGCGGGAACGCCCTTCGGTGTCACCATCGACTTCGATACGCTCGGCGAAAAAGGCCCCGATCTGCTCGACACCGTGACCGTGCGCGAGCGCGACTCCCAAAAGCAGGAGCGCGTCGCCATCAAAGATTTGCTGGCGTATCTGATGGAGAAGATCGGATAAGATCATCGGAAGCCGGAGCGGTTGCCATACAGAATCCAACTGTAGGGCGAGCGCTTCGCTTGCCCTCTTTACATGAAGCTCAGTCAACTTCGTTCCGCACTGCGGAAACAAGCGTCTCCAAAAGTCGCTACCGTCGCGCAGGGCTTCTTCAAGACCGGCCCTGGTCAATATGGCGAGGGCGACAGATTCCTCGGCCTGAAAGTTCCACAGGTTCGCGCGCTGGTGAAACTCAGTGATGAACTCACCGGGGACGACGTGCTCACCCTGCTGCACTCCGATTGGCATGAGGAACGCCTCTGCGCGCTGCTGATCATGGTGCGCCGTTTTGTAAAAGCGAAACACGATGAAGCCGCGCAACAGCGATTGGTGAAACTTTATCTCGCCAACACCGCGCACATCAACAACTGGGATCTTGTGGACACCAGCGCACCGCAACTGCTCGGCGTCTGGCTGCTGACGCATGACCGCGCGATCCTCGACAAATTTGCCCGATCAAAATATCTCTGGGAACGCCGGATCGCCGTCATCACCACCCAGGCGTTCATCCGCGCGGGGCAACTGGAAGACACGCTGCGGCTCGTTCGCGGATTGTTGCACGACAGGCACGATCTGATGCACAAGGCCTGCGGCTGGATGCTGCGGGAGGCCGGGAAAAAAGATGTGGCCGTGCTGATGGACTTTCTGAACGAACACCAAACAAGAATGCCTCGCACGATGCTGCGCTACGCCATCGAGCATTTTCCCGAAGCTGAGCGACAGCGCAGATTGCGAATGCGTAGTGCGGACTCGTGATTTCCCCGCGATCAGCGCCGTTGCATTCGCGGTTGCGCTTCATGCGGTTCCGTGTTCTCAACTGCGCATGACCATCGTGTGGATCAACAAGCGCAACTGGAAGCATCCAGGGCCGATCGTGAACATGGGCGTGCGCAATGCCCATTCCTTCGCCAGCATCGGATTGCCGACGCATCTTTTTCTCGGCCAAGGCACGGCGGACAGCCGCACGGATGAAGATCTACGCGATTTTTATGCGCTGGAGCCGCTGCCACATTTCACCGTCCATCGCGTGCCGCGTCGCGGCGGTCTGCTGGGAAGCGAAAGCGCCTCCGTTCGCAAAGCCGGGGTGCATCTCGTCCGGGAACTGGCGGCCAGGGAAGATGTGGCGGTCTTCACTCGCGACGCCGGTTTTCTGCCGCGCCTGGCCTGGATGTGCCGCGGCTCGCGTGTGCGGGGATTTTATGAACTGCATGACCTCTATGCGGATCTGTCCTGGCGCGAGCGCAAACCGAGGGCCAGGGACTTGCGTGAAAAATGGCTGGAGCGCCTGTTGCTGCCGCGCATCTCCGGCCTGGTGTGCATCACTCGGGAGATGGAGAAGCGTTACCAGCAGATTTTTCCCCGGCAAGCCACCATCGCCCGACCGCTAGGGACCGACTTGCTGCCAGCGACCGATGTGGAACTGCGGCGGAAGTCGCGCACTCTTTTTTATGTGGGCCACATGCACGGGCCGAAAGGAGTTTCGTTTCTGCAAAAGGCCGCCATCGCGCTGGCAGGACATGGCGTGCGCACGGAATTCTGGGGCGGCTATGAAAAGGATGCGGAACGCATTCGCCAGGCGGCTTCAGCACGGGGGCTGCGCCAATGGATCGAAGCCGTGCCCTTTCAACCGCCAGCAGCCCTCCGCGCGGCGCTGGCGGAACGCGCCAGCCTGGGCGTGGCGATGCTCGCAGACACTTACTACAATCGTTATCTGACCTGCCCGGTGAAGGCGCTGGATTATCTCTCTCACGGCATCCCATCCATCGGCACCGATATTCCATCGGTGCGCGAAGTGTTGGATGATTCCGGGACTTACGTCACCGAAGGAAACCAAAAAGATTTTGTGAGCTCCGCTCTGCGACTTCTGGATGATCCCGCCGCTTACGCGGATGCGGTGAGCCGCACCCGCGCCCGCGCCGCTCAAATTACCTGGCAGGAACGGGCCCGCGACTTGGCTGACTTCGCCCGCAGCAGCTTCTGAAACTGGTGTTACTTTTTCTGCATCGGAATCTCGCGGATCACGCGCCGGTCGATGTCATGAAAGGCTTTCCCATCAAAAAGAATGCGCTCGAACTCAACCTCGATCATTATCACTCCGGATTCGCCCCGATAGGTTTTCTCTGGCGGGTGAGTTGAATAGACATAGGCGTGCAACGGCGGAGAGAGAAAATGCAGCCCATCCGCCAGCACTCCATGCTGCTCCTGATAGTTCTTCATCCAAGTGCGGAGAAATTCATCGAACTGGGGATTGTGCTTGGCATCGCGGACGGGTTTCGCAGTAACAGTGCCGAGCTTCTGAATCATGAAGCGCGCCTCATCGACTGTCTTGATTCCGCGCATTTGATGAGCCGCCTTCCAGTCATGGATGGCACCAAAGGTCCGCGTGAGAATCTTCTCCCCTCCCGTGCCATCTTCGCGCAAATGAAGATGATGAAACTGCGTCTGGATCATCGGGAAGTCATAGGGCTCGAAAAATGTGGGCGTGATATAAAGCCGGCGTCCATCCTCCATCACCGCATGGAGCGCGTATCGCTCCGTGATCTGGGAATCGAACCAGGCCAGCTTGCTCGCCTTGTGCGAATGCGCCGTGAGGAGCATGTAAATCATCGAGCACAGCATGACCGGCATCGTGAATAATGCGAGGCCGCCGGATCGCGCGGGTGTGACTTCATCCTCCGGCTCCTTATGCCAGAAGGCCGCCACGATGGCCAGTTGAGCGAGAATCCAGTTCCAAAATGTATCGCCAGAAAAAAAATAGATGCCCATGTGCAGCAGCGCGCGACCCGCCGCCAGGAACACGAACCAGCGGCGGTTCCAAAAAGCTGTCAGCAACGCCACCTCGATGAAGATCACGAAGATCTTGAGCGGCACCGCCAAGGCTTGCAGTGCCCCATGCAGGCGGATCACGCCTGCCTGATCCCACAGGAGATTCCATCCGTAGAGAAAAGTGGAGATCGTGAGGTGGTAGAGATCATCATGGAGCGCCCAGTCAGCCCAGTTCTGACCGATCTTCAGCTTCGCCAGGCCGGGGAGCCAGTAGTGAATAAGATTGGCACCGATGAAGACCACCGTCAGCATCGGCAGTCGAGCCGGCAGCCAGCGCAGCAGCCAGGGCCGCGCCAGTCCCGCCGCGGCGAGCATGAAGGCCATGTCCAGAATCATCTTTCGATTTGTGGATTCCGCATCCGCGAGGCCGGTGCCCTGCCATTGCAGAAAACTGGTCAGCACCGCTAACAGCAGCAATGGAAAAATGGAAGGCCTTCTCAAGGTCGCCACTCCCAGCAGCAGAATCACCAGTCGGTCCATCACATGTGCCCGGCCAAAAAAATAGTTGTAGGGATAAAGCGCCGTCGTCCAGACGAGAATGATGATGATGGTCCACACCACATAATGCAATCTGCCGCCGGGAAAGAAACCGCGCCACGAGCGCCATTCGCGATTCTGCCAGGCGAAAACTCCACCCAGCACCACGCCCAGCCAGAATCGCCCGTCGCCCACGCTGCGCATCAAAGCGGACCACAAAAATGAACTGGAGCGGAAGTCCGGCGAAACCATGGACTCCGCCGGAATCCGCACCAGGCAGTAAAGCCCGAAAACCCCGCCGAGAACCAGGAGCATCTGCAGGCAGGAAACCCAAGGGAACGAACGTGCGGGAGAAGCTGATGAAGCCAGAGTCGGAGAAGTCATCTTCGATATCTTGGCACGGACGATCACTGTTTGGCAACCCCGACGCTACCAGATGCCAAGTTCTTCCAATGCCCGCGTGACGTTGCCGGCCCAGTCCTTGTTCGCGGCAGGACTCGCAGGACTCGGATGCAAGATGCGCGCGATTTTCAGATTCGGAAAATGGGGCTGCAATAGTTTAGCGCGCCCTTCAGCGAAACCGCCAACTCCAATGAGCCACTCCGGCTGGAGAATCTCCACGACGCGACGCAAATGATCATCACAGGCGGCGAACACAGGTTCCATCTCCCGCGCAATGATTTTGTCCGGAGTAAGGTTGGCGCCAGTCTCTGACATGAAAACAAGCGGACAGAAGTTGGCGACAAAATGATCCTTGAAAAAATTTATGGCAGAACCGTAGCGCTGAGCGAACAAGCCCCATAACCTGCGGCCGCTGACTTCGCTTTTGGGGCAGTCAAAACCAAGGATGGGACGCTTCGGATGCTCGCGCGCAGGCTTGCCGACAGCCTCGCGGATGCCCATCCAGTCGCGCACGGCCGCAATCTCCCCAAAGGGCACACCGGTTTGGGCCATGCCAAAGGGACCCGGGTTCATGCCGAGAAAGATAATTTTCTTCAATCCACCACCGAAACGCGAGAGGTAGGCTTCATGCGATGCACGGGCATAGTCGAGCGGATCATAAACATGCGTGACCGGATCGCTGAAGCTCAAGCTCCGCAGCGCATCCGACAAGGAGCGGGCGGCGTCGGTCAGCGTCTCGCGTTGAACTACCATTTGCTGCCCGGATTCTTAAAATAATGTTCTGCGAGCTTCAGGGCCTGACTGGCGTGCTGGTCTGGGGACATGATGAATGGCCAGATGATGACCTCGCGAATGTCCCCGGTGAAAAGCATGTTGGGTGCGGGTGGACGCGCGGGGTTGGTGACTGCCTCGGACACATTGATTTCGCTAAGCGCGGACCAGCCAGGAGGCATGATACATTCGCCAGATGATTTTCCGCCGTCGGTGCCGCTCCGCACTGTAAGTGTGATTTTTTTTATCTCGGGATCCAGGCGAAGACTGACCAGGCTAAAAATGTTTGTGCTCCGGTCACCAACCTTGCACTCATAGGCAAGTTGCTTTCCCTTGGGCGGCTGAGCGCTGGCCTTGGCTCGGAACTCATTATTAGGAAACGCCTGCAATTGGATCCATTCATTATTGCCCTTGTTATGAAGTCGCAAAATTGTCACTTCTTTGTTGGTTATCCGGGGTCGAACAATCAAAAAAATCGTCATTCCCTTGTCTTTCACGTTTTTGCCGAACGGATAGTCCTTCACATCACCCGGACTGGCCACGTGGAACATGCATTTACCGGCATCGAAGCGCAACAGGCTGATCTTTTTCTTAAATTCACCAGGCTGTTCGACGATTTGCATCGGGCAATTCTCCCTACGCCGGTCGCATGCGCCGAGAACGGCATCGCCGGCAGCAGGTGAAAGATCGCGCCAGCTCAGGATCAGACTACCGGACTTCGCAGGAGAAATGGTTGCGCCAGCTTCAGACCAAGCCTCCATTTTTTCACCGGAAACCCAATGAATGATGGAGCCATCCACAATTGCATCAGCCGGTGGTGCTCCGAGCAAGCCCGCTGATTCACCATACATTTTTATAAACAAAAAAGTACCGCCGCCTATGAGCACGAAGATGCCAATGACGATGTAGAGCCATGCCAGGCTGTTCTTGGCACGAGGCAGCGGTGATGCTTGGAATAAATTATTCTCAGGCTGTGCCTTCGGCTGAAGTGAACTCGTAGTGCGCGGCGATAATGTTCCCGTCGCGGGACGCGCCACGCTGCTGGAGATCGAAGCAGCCGGACCATCTCCGATGGCGGCGGGTTCGCTGATCACTCCTTCCGCAGCGAGACCGCGCAGTGAGTCAAGCGCCTGCTGCGCATTTGCGGGCCGATCCCCTGGATCGCTGTTCATCAGCCACATCACCCAGTCGCAGAGTTGTGAAGGTAGATCAGAACGTAAATCATGCAGAAGTGTGACTTGATGCTTCAGATGCATGTCCATCACCCCGGCCACTGTTGCCGCCTGGAATGGACGTTGTCCGGTCAACGCCTGATAATAGACACAACCGAGCGAATACAAATCCGTGCGACCATCCAGCGGTTTACGCAGGAACTGCTCTGGTGCCATGTAGAAAATGGAACCGAGGATGTGGCCACGATGGTCCTCGGTCTGCTTTTTCGCGCCATACGAAAGCCGGGCGAGACCGAAGTCCACGATCTTGATCTGCAACCGCCCCCCGGGCAGCCGTTTCACCTTCATGTTCTCGGGTTTCAGATCGCGATGCAGGATGCTCTGGCCGTGCGCGGAGAGCACGCCTTCGAGCGTCTGGGTGGCCAGTTCATAAAAGTCTCCAATGCCAACCTTGCTGCCCAGGATCCAGTCGGAGAGCGTGTCGCCCTCCAGAAGCTCCATCACGATAAACAGGCCGTTCTCATCGCTGGCCAGATCGTAGATGGTGACGATGTTCGGATGCTGCAGCGTGGCGAGCGATGCCGCCTCATTCTTTAGGGCCGACGACTGGGTGTCCTGCTTCTGCTCCTCTTCCTTGGTGAGCAGCCGTTTCAACGCGACGTAGCGGTTGAGCTGCGTGTCGTAAGCCTTGCACACCGAGCCGGCACCGCCCGCGCCAAGCTCTTCAAGAATTTTATAGCGACCTGACATAAAATTGAATGAGCGGACAAAATCCGCATTCCAGACCTTCTCAAGGTTTTTTATTCATATCCGGACGGCGCCACATCGCGCCTGGATTTCCGCGATAGCCCACTGCGCGTGCTCGGCGATCAACGGCTCCTCATCCCGCGCTGCTTCGTTCAATGCTGGCAAATCATCGATCGTGCCGATGTTCCCCAGCACAACGCACACGTTGCGCAGGAACGCGGGACGCTTGATCCGCTTGATGGGTGATCTGCGAAACATCTCGCGAAACCCATCTACGGTGAGCTTGAGAAAGTCGCGCAGCTTCATGTCGAACACGGCATCGCGCGCCTGAAACGCAGCTTCGCGCGAGGCCACGGCGAAACGGTTCCACGGACAGGCATCGAGACAGTCATCGCAACCGTAGATGCGGTCACCGATGGCGCGGCGAAACTCCAGCGGAATGCTCCCCTTGTGTTCGATGGTGAGATACGAAATGCAGCGCCGGGCGTCGAGCCGGCGCGGTGCGGTGATGGCCTGGGTGGGACACGCGACCATGCAGCGCGTGCACTTGCCGCACAAATCGCGCTGCGGCGCATCCGGTTCCAAGGGCAGGGTGGTCAGTATTTCCGCAAGGAAAAACCATGTGCCAAGAGAACGATGGATTTGCATGGTGCTCTTCCCATTCCAGCCGAGGCCGGCCTCGTTCGCAAAGTCCCGCTCCAGAACCGGGCCCGTGTCCACATAGCATTTCTGTGTGCCCCCGTGGGTGTTAAGCCATTCATCCAGCGAGCGTAACTTCTCCGCGATGAGATCGTGATAGTCTTCATTCCAGGCATAGCGCGCGATTTTTCCTTCCAGCGCTCCCGGCTGCTGCGCTCCCGGAAAATAATTCATGGCCAGCACGATGACCGACTTCGCACCGGGCAACACTGCGACTGGATCACCGCGCCGTTCCATGTTGCGCGCCATCCATGCCATGTCGCCGTGCTTCCCCTCGGCAATCCACTGCTCGAACAAAGCGCGATGGGCCGCTGGTTGCGCCGTGGCAATCCGGCAGTCGCCGAAGCCCGCTACCCGCGCCCTCGAAACCAGATCTTGTTTCAACTGCTCCATGCCCATGTAAGGCTCAAGATGCCACCGGCTTGGTTTCGTGCTACTGATACCTCGTGATTCCCCGACTCCAGCCCCCTGAATTGCTCGCGCCCTCAGGCAACTGGGACTGCGCGCGCGCCGCAGTGGCCAACGGCGCTGACGCGATTTACTTCGGGCTGCCGCGATTCAACGCCCGGCTGCGCGCGGACAATTTTACGGATGATGATTTGCCGCGGCTCATGGAATTTCTCCACCAACATGGCGTGCGCGGCCACTGCGCGTTTAACACATTGATCTTCACCAGTGAACTGGCCGATGCAGAAAGACAAATCCGCCTGCTGGACGATACAGGCGTGGACGCTGTGATCGTGCAGGACCTCGGTCTCGCACGGATGATCAAAGACATCGCGCCGCGGATCAAACTCCACGCCAGCACGCAGATGACCATCACTTCGCCAGAAGGCTTGCGTTTTGCGCGCAAGCTCGGACTCGATCTGGCGGTGCTGGCGCGGGAATTATCGCTGCGGGATTTGGAACGATTTCAAAGGGAAAACAATCCGCTGCCGCTGGAAGTGTTCGTGCATGGCGCGCTCTGTGTGGCCTATTCCGGCCAGTGCCTGACGAGTGAATCGCTCGGCCGGCGCAGCGCCAACCGGGGCGAATGCGCACAGGCCTGCCGGATGCCCTATGAATTGATCGTCGATGGCGTGAAGCAGGATCTCGGTGAGAAGCGCTACCTGCTTTCGCCTCAAGACCTTGCGGCGGTGGATGAAATCCCGCGACTGATCGAACTCGGCGTGCGCAGCTTCAAAATTGAAGGCCGGCTGAAGACACCGGAATATGTCGCGGCGGTGACTGGAGTGTATCGCAAGGCCATTGATGCAGCGATGAAGGTTCAAGGTTCAGGGTTCAGGGTTCAAGGTTGTGATGAAGAAGATCGCCATGCCTTGGAGATGACCTTCAGCCGCGGTTTGTATTCCGGCTGGATGCACGGCGTGAACCATCAAGAATTAGTGGGCGCGCGCTTTGGCAAAAAGCGCGGGCCGTTCATCGGTGAAGTTCTGCGTCATGCGACCGATGGCGTGGAGTTGACCGAAATGCGCGTGCCACTGAAGCCGGGCGACGGAGTGGTGTTTGAGAATCCGAGCAACACCGACTACGAACAAGGTGGATTCCTCTACGCCGTGAAAGGCAACTGCATCGAATTCCAACGCGAGAAACTCGACTTCACACGCATCCCACTGGGAACACGCCTCTATAAAACGAGTGATCCGGCGCTGGACAAGAAGTTGCGTGCGACATTCCAAGGCGAGATTCCCCTGCGCAAGCAGCGCGCCCTGCACTTGAGCGTCAGTGGCGCAGCGGGTGAATCACTGACGCTCTCGCTGCTTGATGACAAAGGTCAAGCCGCTGAAAGTGTGACATCCGGAATGCCATTGCAGGTAGCGCAAAAACGACCGCTGACTCGGGAGTCACTCCTGGAGCAATTCGGAAAACTGGGTGGCACACCGTATGAAATCGCCACGCTCGAAGTGCGGCTGGAAGATGATTTGATTCTGCCGATAAGTGAGTTGAACCGGATGCGGCGGGCCTTGGTGGAAAAGTTGAGTGGCACCGGCTTGCAGCCGGTGTGTAGCGCAGGCATCTTGCCTGCACAGGATGCTGCACTGGCGGACAGAATGTCCGCCCTCCACACAGGCTCCAAGCCTGTGCCACAAGCCGAACCGTCGTTGTTCATCCTCTGCCGCAATTCCGAGCAGATCACCGCAGCACTCGATGCCAATGTGACGCGAATTTACGCGGACTTCGAAGACATCCGGCTGTTCGCGGAAGCGGTTGCGCAGGTGCGACAGCACGGTGGTGGCACGGAGATATTCCTCGCCACGCCGCGTATCCAGAAACCGGGTGAGTCCGGATATTTCAAGCTGATATCCAACGCAAAGCCAGATGGCGTGCTGATCCGCAACCTGGGGTCGATCGAATTTTTCGCATCATTGGGACTGCGAATGGCGGGAGATTTTTCACTCAACGTGGCCAACCCGCTCACCGCTGATTTCTTGATCGAATCCGGACTGGAACGGCTCACGGTTTCTTACGATCTGGACATCGGCCAGGTGCTCGATCTGCTGCGCGCGGCACCACCGTCCTGGTTTGAACTCACGCTGCACCAGCACATGCCGATGTTTCACATGGAGCACTGCGTCTTCGCCGCGTTCATGTCGCAAGGGAAAACATCGCTCGACTGCGGTCGCCCCTGCGAAAAACACAGCGTCAAACTGCGCGACCGTGTGGGCATGGAACACCCGTTGAAAGCGGACGTCGGCTGCCGGAACACGCTGTTCAACGCCGTGCCGCAGACCGGGGCCAGGTTCTTCAGCGATCTGATGCAGGCCGGACTGCGACACTATCGGGTGGAACTTCTTGAGGAATCCGCCAGCGCCGCCGCCCAGGTAATTGAAACTTACCAGGCGTTGCTCAGCGGCGCGCGCGGCGGTGCCTTGCTCTGGCGCGAACTTCGGGCGCAATCACAACTCGGCGTGACCAGCGGGACCTTGCGGACGGATGACAAATAATTCTCAGACCACGCGCGCCTTCTGTCGCAGAGCGACAATGGATGATAGCCGTGGGTTTCAACCCACGGTTGACGTCCACAAGCGTATCCGTCGCGTAGCGACGACGGAACCGGGCTTTGCCAAGCTGTCTCATCGAGTTACATTGTCGCTACGAGACAAAATTAATTTGCGGCTACGACCGTGGGTTGAAACCCACGGCTACCGTCCGCCGTTGCTCTGCGACGTGAAGAAACAGCATTGGACACGCTATTTATTATCAGGTGTAAAATATGAAGCGCGCGAGGCCCCCCTCGCGCGCTTCATGTGACGTGCCGTGCTTGAAATCAGTTCAAGCCACCGGCACGCTCACCCAGAAAGTGGTGGTGCTGTCCTGTGAATTCACACCCAATCGAATCCCCGTCTGGTGCGCCAGCATGGCGGCGATCGTGAGGCCGAGACCGAGATGGGAGGCGCTCTTGCTTCCTTGAAACGGACGGAAAACATCCGCCAGCTTCTCCGGCGCAATTTGCGATCCGGTGTTGCTCACGAGAATGTCGACCCGTTTTTCAGAAGCAGGGCTGATGACTCCAGGGCCGGTCATCTGAATCAGCGCGCGACCGCCACCCTTGAGCGCGGCTTCGGCAGCGTTCTTCAGAACTTCGAGCAGCAGCTCCTTGAATTTCGAGGGATCGACCAGCACAGGCGGCAAGTTGTCCGGCACATCCATTTCAAAAGGCACGCCCGCCTTGATAAACGGATCGCGGATCGCGGTGGCGACAACGCCCATATATTCGTTCAGATTGAGAGGCTGGAGATTGATCTTGGCGCAGCCACCGGCGGCACGGATACGTTCGCTGAGTCCGGAGATGCTCATGGAGGCCTCCTTGATGTGCTTCATGTTCTCGAACACGGTAGCATCCAGTTCCTCGTTCATCAGGATCAGGCTGCTGAAACCCTGGATGATGGCGAGCAGGTTATTGAGCTTGTGCGTCAATCCGCGCAACAAATCCTGATGAAAGCCCTCTGAGGACTGCGGCCCGAGGTTTAACTGGTTCGGATAAACGAACTGCATGGGGTTCGCGGGTGTAGGGACAGTGGCAACCATAATTACTAAACCAATTTAATCAAGAAATCTTGAATGTCGAGCAAAATCTCGTGTTTTTTAGAATTTTCATTCTATCGAGACTGGGCGGTGTTTTCTGGTGTAGCCATCCGGGTTGTCTGATTTCAGACGCCGGGTTTGCCTGTCGGCAGTGTGTAGCAGGGCTTTAGCCTGCTTGGCCAAGCCCGGGCAAGATGCCCGCGCTCCCTTTCATAATGCCCGCGCTCCCTTCATTGAAAAGTAGCTGACGAGGTGACGAGGCACAAATTTGGATGCCCGGTCGCGCCATCCACCAACGAAGGCTCTGCCCCTCCCCAACGGAGCGTGGGCATCTTGCCCGCGCCTTCCCCTGCCAGACAAGCCTTTCAGCTTTGCGAGTAAAGTGGACTGATAACGTTTGGCGGGCAGCAAATCTTTCAGTAAATCTGCCTGACAATTGGCAGCCGCCAAAGGGCTGGACTCTTCATCAAAGGAGCACGACTCGCGCGACTAGATTCGTGCCCGAGTCTCCGGGGCGCGAATGATGGTGAACAAGTTGCACCAAACAATCGCGATTGATCCCGGAGCCTCGGACGGGGGCAAGGACATACGAATGCACAATACCCTGATGAGATGGAATGGACTGCGCGGGCGCACACTGCCAGCGAGCTCATCAAGTCGGTGCACCAGACTACCAAGCTTTGGACTGTTGACAGTTTGAGATCATTCGTTCATCATCTTCTTCGATCATCCACAATCCCGCTTGGTTGCTGGTAACCTAAACTCTCGGCATAAAATTTCCAAACAAAACAAAACAACACGCATCAAAATATGAACCAGAACATTCCACAACAGCCGCAATACGTAGCCACCCAACGCCCAGAATCAGGAACAGTAACTGCCCTAGCGGTAGTCTCGATCATTTTTGGCACAATAGGACTGCTCGGCTCATTCATTCCATGTTTAGGTGCCCTTGCAATCTGGATCGCTATACCGGCAGCATTATGCGGTGCGGGTGCAACCTATATGGCGAAGTCGAAAGGTTGTTCGATTGGTCTTCCGGTGGCGGCTTTCATTGTCAGCGTTCTCGGAATGATAATTTCCGCGGTTCAGATAGTGGCGATCAGTGGGGCAGCCAAGGCTGCCAATAACGGAGTTCAAGCTCTCGACGCAGAAATGAAGAGAGACGCGAAAGCCCGTCAGGAACGAATCCAGAATGAGAATAATAAGCAGTAATTCTACGCAACTCTCATTACAGTGGCGAGCCATTCGGCTAGCGATCACGACCGTTGTGATCTTGATGGCTTCCCTTTTCGTGAAAGGGTCGGTTTTCCCGGTATTGCGCCCCAGTTGTTGCATTGCCGATATGGGTATCTCATGTTCGTCATGTGGCATCACTCGAAGCATTACTTCGATTCTGCATGGCGATTTTGAGAGCTCTAAGGCGTTTCATCAAGGTGGCATATTTCTAGTTACGCTAGTTGCTGTGTCACTTGTTTCGAGGCCGTTACCATACCTATTTCCGTCTTCAAAGTTCATAGCATTGGACGCACTTGCATTCGTCATTGCTTGGATCATATTATCAATAATATTTTTCGGTGCGCCTGGCTCAGGATATAGAGGAATCCAAGCCGACGGTTGCAGGATAAGCGAAAGAAAGAGGACGCAGAACCAGGCTTTCCAACCGACGCCGAGGACGGCGCGGTTGAAAGCCGACATTCGGCTAAATCGGCCCAAACGTTTTTTCCCGCACGGCAACGATGGCGTCCAGCATGCTCTCCGCCTCCGCACGCAATTTGGTGTCGAGGCTTGAGGTTGCGCGATTGTAGCGGCGATAAAGCAGGGCCAGCCGGGTTTTGATCTCGTCTTTGGTCATTTTTGTGTTGATGCCGCAAAGTTGTTCGGGCGACTTCTTGGATTGACCGACCCTTGGGCTTGAAGACGGGGCGCTGATCCCGCCGGTGGTGGCGCTCAGCGTGGCACTGATTTTATCCAGAAGGCTGCGCGCTTTTTCCGAGGTCTTTTTTTTGGCGCTGACCCAGGAACCGGGCTTGGCATCCTCTTTGCTGGCAAGTGTCTCGCTGATGGACTGAAATAATTTCTTAAACATGATGGATGGGGAAAGTTTATGGAGAGCTACTCGATGCGAAATTGCCGCAACATCGAGCCTCGCTTGAGCAGTTCCTCCTCGCTAAGGATGCCCGCGCCCTTGTAGGTGACTGCGACTTCCTGTGAGCGGCCGCTTTGTTTGTCCATCACCAGAGCCCGGACGCGCTGATTCTCGTCATAGCTGTAGGTGACGGCAATTTCGCAGCCCGCCACGCGGTCCGGCGGAACCTCCAGCGTGATGCGCCCGATCACATCCACAAAGCGCGGATCCGTATCCTCGCCCTGGGTGATGTCGACTTCGATGACCCGCTCATTGGCCTCGGAGGTCGTGTAAACCTGGCTCATGGAACAGGGAATCGGCGTGTTCTTGGCGATGACGATGGAATTTTTCACGCCTTCCTCGCCGGTCTTCGAGTTCACGACATAAGCCAGGGTGCCGTAACTCTGGTTGCAGACTTCACGGATGCGCGCCGATCTCTTGGCGAAGATGGCCGCGCCTAGCGCGACTGCCTCGTCAACGTTGCCGCAGGACTTGGGAGGGCTGCCGAAGAATTTTTCCAATGCCGTCTTCACTTTAGGAATGCGGGTGCTGCCGCCCACCAGCACCACATGTTCGATGTCGCCCGGCTGCAGTTTCGCGCTGGCGAGCGCTTGCTCCACCAGCATGATCGCGCGTGTCAGCAGTCGCTGCGCGATTTTCTCGAAATTCTCTCGCGTGAGATCGATACGGGCAATGCCATCCGTGTCGTTGCCGATGGTGTCGTGCACGCGATGGAGTTTGCTGAGCATCTTCTTCGCATCTTCTGCGGCATGCAGCACCCTGCGGCGCTGGCGCTCGTCCTTGAAGAGATCGGCATTGACCTGGCTGCGGTATTGCGCGGCGTAGATATCGAGAAGCAATTCGTCAATATTTGCGCCGCCGAGATGGCGCGCGCCTTCACTGGTCAAGATGCGGATGTTTCCGCCTTCCACCTCCAAGATAGTGACATCCAACGTGCCGCCGCCCATGTCGAACACGAGCACACGACCGTGCACGCCCTGGGTCTGCGCATAGTAAACTGCGGCTGCCGTCGGTTCGTTCACCAGTCGTCGCACCTTCATGCCGGCCATCTCTGCTGCGGCGATGGTGCTCTTGCGCGCCAGTTCGTTGAAGTTTGCCGGCACGGTGATGACCACTTCATGGATGTCACCGATGATGCGCGAGCACTCGCGTTTGAGCTTCGACAGGATCAAGGCGGATATCTCCGCCGGTGTCCACTTGCGGCCGTCGATCTCCACAAAGTATTCCGGGTCGTCCATGTGACGCTTGATCTGGAAGACCGTCCGCTCCGGATCACCTCCGTCGCGAGCGGCGCTGCCGACGAGTTTCACCTCTTCGTGGGAATCAAAAAAGACCACGGAAGGAGTGAGTCGTTCGCCGTCCGCATTGGGCACGATTTCCGGATTGCCGTCGGGCTTGAGGTAAGCCAGGCCGGAAAGAGTGGTGCCAAGATCGATTCCTACGTGTTCAGCCATCTTTTTGTCGTGGTAAAATATGTGATTTCAGCGCGCTAATGATTCACTGGATGTCTTCACTTCGACCTTCCGAAGAACCACCTCGCGGCCGCCTCCGCCTGAATACAGGAAACCCGGCCTGTAGCTTTCGACGACCTTGGGCCGGGCCGGGCCCGACACGCTTTCGACAATCGCGATGCGTTGGCGAAGATCGACGTCCACCTCGGTGCCTGGCGCCACCTTGAACTCCTCGATGCCGTGTTGATCGAGAATGTCCTCAAAACTCGCCCGCAGTGTTCGCAATTGCTGATCCATTCCGCCATTGATGCCAGGGCCGGTAACGCGCTGAATGAGGATGTCGATCAAATCGATGCGTTTAATGAGGTCGTTGGCAAAAAGAATAACGGTCTTCTCGTCCATGTTCGCGTGCAGGCTCCGCCTGAGGACTTCGTGCTTCTCCTCCAGTTCGCGCACGCGCTCCTTGAGCTTCATGGTCAGCGCAATTTCAGCTTGCTTCGCGTCTTCGGTCACACGGTGCCTTGCTTCCTCCAGGTCGCGCCCGGCTTTTTCCAGCGCACAGGCGCGGTCCTCTTCTTCCTGCCCGCGCTCAAGCCGGATTTGCTCCAGACGCTGTTGCTCCTTCGCGACGGATTCATTCAGGGCGTTCAGCTTCAGTTGCTGGGAAAGCTCCTGCTCCGCAGCCTCGCTCAAATGACGGCTGGCCACGCGCTCCTTGGTTTCCATCATCGCCAGGGCTTCATTGAGCGAAAGCAGCTTGTCACCACTGTGAAGAAGCTCGGCATAGCGGGATTCATTGGCCGCTATCTTGTTCAGCAATTCTTCGAGGGAAGCATCTCCGCGCTGAAGCCGCTCCCGGTTCGTCTGCAAACTCGCGGCGATCCCATCCTCCTCACGACGCAGGCTCTCGACTTGCTTCGTGAGCTCCGCCACCTGGCCAGTCAGTGTAATTTCACGCTCTCCAAGGCTTCCCTGCAAATCGGCGAGACGTTTCTCCGTCACTTCCACTCCGCCTTGGGCCATTTGCAACCTCTTGCCTTCAAGGCTGATTTGATCACAAATCTGCCGGAGTGATTCCTCGCCTTTTGCGCACTGTTCCCGGAGCGCATCAAGCCGGTGCGTCGCATCCACAATTTCCTGCTGAGTAACAGTCGCCAGCGCCTTGAGTTGAGCGGAATGTTCTTCCTCCAAAGTGCGCCGCGCCACCAACTCGCTCAAATTGTTCTGCGTCGCGGCCTCCTCCAGGCTCAATGCAGCACTCGTGGCACGAATGGATTCTGCTTCAGCCTTGGCTGCCTGAAGCTCCTGCGTGATCCCGGCATGTGCCTGTTCCACATGAGCGAGATTTTCCCGCTCGGCGGCAAGATGTTCCTCCAGTTCCGCGAGTTCGGCCAAGCGCTCTTGCGCTGCTTCGGCAGCCATGGTTTCACGCGCTTGTTCATCAGCTATCTCGTGCTCGATCCGGGCCAGGTCCTGGCTGAGCGCCCCTTTCCGCGCCGTCAATGCGTCAAACGTCTGCAACTCCTCCAGTCTCTGCTTAGAAATGGAATCAAGTGACACCTGTGCCTTTAGGATTTGTTGCTCGATGTCCTTCAGCTCGTTCGCACGCCGTTCGAGCATGGTCAGTCGCTCGGCAGCCTGGGTCACTTGATTCATGGCATCTTGCGCTTCTTTTTGCTTGGAAGCCAGCGTGGCGAGGAGGACCGCAATTTCATTTCGGACTCCTCCGGCACGGTTGGTTTCCAGTTCAAGGTGATCGCGCGTCTGCTGGAGCCGCAGTTTCTCGGCCTCGTGTTCGCGTCGCAGTGTGGCCAGCGACTGGCCATGGATCCCAGCCTCATTCTGCAAGCGCAGGAGTTCCTGATGCAGAGCCTCACGCTCCTTTCGCACCGCTTCCGTTTTCGTGCGGACATCGGACTCCATCGCCCGCGTTGCAACTAGTGAATCCTTCGCCCCAACGATGCGTTGTTCGATTTCACGGTGCTCTTCGAGCCTCTGTTCCAACTCAAGGCATTTTATCTCCGCGGCGGAGAGCCGCTTCCCGGCTTCCGCGAGTTCAATGCGTTTGGCCTCCAAATTTTCAGCATTCTCCCCGAGCTGTTTTTCCATCTTGGCGAGACTATCCTTGCGTGCCGATTCCTCATCTGCGAACTTTGCCGCTGCTTCGGTGAGTGTGACGTGTCGCTCCTCCAGTCTGGCGACAACAGCGGATTTCTCGGACACCGTAGCAACCAGGGCGTCGAGCTTGGCCTGTTGTTTCTTTGCCTCAGTCTCGGCTGCAACGGCATGCGATTCGGCCACTCGATGCCGGGCGGCAGTTTCTTCCAGCCGTTTTGTCACGGCGGCATGCTGCGACTTCACCTCTTTATGTTCCGCGAGATGCTTTTCCTTCGCGTTGGCGACCGCCAACATTTCGGCGCGATGTGTTTGCAGATCCTCCGCCGCCTGCGCCACTCCCGCGCGGGCTATTTCCAGTTCCGCCTGATGAGCGGCAGATTTACCTTCGAGTTCCGCCGTGCGTGATTCAACTTCAGCCAAACGCCTGGTTGCATCCTCCAAAGTGCGATCAAGCGTCGCGACATTTTCTTCGAGACTGGCGCGCTGTTTGGAAAGTGTCTGGATGAGCGCGTGCTGGGCACCACCTTGCTCGGCAAGGGCGGCGATCTCATGCTCCTTGTCCACGCGCTGGCGTGTCAGGGATGTGATGGCTCCCTCCAGCACGCCTTTCTGCTCCTCGGCCAGTGTGAGAGCGTTCACTGCTTCTTTTAGCCGTGATTCAGTCGCAGTAAGGGCGCGTAGCTTGGTGTTTAAGTCCTCCTCGCGTCGCGTAAGCCGGGTGATGCGTTCCTCGATGACCAGCGCAGAACTTTCCTTGTCCGCCAAGTCACGCTCAAGTTCACTGCGCCTAACAGAAAAATTCAACTCGACCTCACCATTAATTTTGCACAATTCTTCATAGCGCGTGCGAGCTCCCGCCACTTCGACATTAATGGTCCCGACTGATTTTTTGAGCTCCTCTTCCCGTGCGACAAGTTCCTTGATCTCACTGTTCCGTCGTTCACGTTCAGCCGACAGAGCGCCGATCTCCACTTCGTGTGCGCCGCGCTGCGACGTCAACTCTGCGATCAGCCCCTCCAGTTCAGCATGCTTCGTTTCGTGTCCGGAGATCTTGTCCCGCAGACCCGCAAGATTTTTTTCCGTTTCTGCCAGAGCGGCGGTCTTGCTTTCCAGGTCGGCGTTCCGCGCCTCCAACTCCCGCAAGCGCTTGCTTGCCTCATTGAGCGACGATTGCTTTGCGGCGAGGGCGGCGTCGAATTCTTGAGCCTTGATCGCGTGGGATTTTTGCAGCTCAGCCTGCTGTCCCGCAAAGTTCCGTTGAGCCCCGGTGAGCGCGGCCCTGGCTTCGGTGGTGCTTTTTTCCAATGCGACCCGCTCATCTTGCAGCAGGGAAAGTTTTTGCTGTGTTTCGACGAGTTCTTTCCTGGCCTCACTGTGGCCTTCCGCAGTTTCATCGACCTGTTTTCGCACCTCTTCATGGGCCATCTTCAACTCCAGCAGCGCAGCTTCCGCAGCGGACTGTTGTTCATTGACGAGCGTGAGCGCCTTGGTGGCCGTGGCCAGATGGCTGTCGGTCGCAGCCAGTTCTTCCATCCGCTTCTCGGCTGCAGTGCGACGGCCCTCGATTTCCGCAACTCCACGTTCGACTGCTTCAAGCTGTTGGTGGCGCTTGGAGATCGCCTCATCAAACTCGTGTTTTTCAGACTCCAATTGCTTTTGCTGCCGGGCAACCTCCTCTTTGGAATTCTTAATCAACGCCTCCAGCTTGATTTGCTCCGGCTGGAGTGACTGGATTCTCGCTTCGGCACCAGCCTGAAGCTGGCAGGTCTGCTGCAACTTTGCTCCTGCTGCTGCCTGCTGCTTCGCTAATGTCGCGCGCTCCTGATGAGCCGCTTCGATCCTGGCAAGCAATTCTGCATAATCCTTTTCCTGTGCGCTACGTTGCACGGCCAGGCCCTCCAACTCTTTTGCGTGAACGACGCGTTCGCGGTTGTGGCTTTCAAACTCCTGGCGCGCGGCCACAAGTTTCGTGGCGAATGCGGCCAACTCCCCTTCCTCCGCAGCACGCGTGGCGGAGAACTTCTCAAGTTCCCTGGCATGATCGGCGCGCTGGCCAGCGAAGCGCTCGACTTCATGCTGCGTCGTATTGAGCATCGCAATGAACTCTGCGTGCTCTTTTTCCATGGCCGCACGCTCGACAGAGAGCTGTTCGAGTCTCTCGGAGTGTTCATTGCGCTGTTGGGTGATGCCCTCGATTTCCTGGCGGGCGATGCTGATCTTCGCGACAAGCCCGGCATGTTCTTCCTCCCTGGCCGCGTGGTCGGCAGAGAGCTTCCCGAGTTCCCTCTCGCGATCGTCACGCTGAACGGTGAGTCTCTCGACTTCCTGACGTGTTGCATTGAGTTTCGCGATGAACTCCGCGTGCTCTTTTTCTTTGGCTGCGCGCTCGCTGGCAAGTTTTCCCAGCTGAGCGTTACTTTCAGCATCCTTGATGGAAGCAGCAGCAGCGGAATCACCTTCCTTGTGCAACACGACAAGCCGCTCCTCCGCAGCCTTGATATCGCGCGCGAGTCCTGCAAGGCGTTCTCCGGCATTTTTTGATTCATTCGAGACGCGCTCGTGATTTTTTCCCTCGACCTCCCGTTGTTCGGCAATCTGCTTCCGGGCTGCTTCACTTTCCTGGCGCAGTGTTTCGAGTGCCAGCCTGGCAGCAGCCGCTTCTTTTTTTACGTGGTCAAGTTTTTCGTTTTCATCGCGCAGATGTTGGAGCTGCACCTGTGCCTCGACGATTCCAGCTTTGAGCGCCGCATGTTGTTCCCGCAATTCTTGGGGGTCACCCTTGGCGTTGGGTGTGGGCACGGGGACAGTCGGTTGGGTCGGGTGTGGAGTGGTGCCAGCCGACTGATGCTGAGTCGGAAGCAGTGGAGTTTTGGCGACGATTTGTGAAAGAACGGACACTGTCCTGGGAATGGTGGCGCCTGCCACAGGTGCCGGGCTCGTGGGAGCAAGCGCTTGAACCTTCGGACCGAGTGTCGTCGATTCGCTGAGAGGCGATGGGGCATCCGTCGGCGCCTTCCGAAGCGGGATGAATTCCGTTTGGGGTCCGGGACCTTCGATGCTCTCGGCATCACGGCGTTTATCTTCCGCACTCGGGGACGAACCCTTTTCTTCCCGATCAGGGCCGGGAAGATGGGTATCGCGGAAGCGCGCCTCAAGCTGCCCGAAGCGAACTTTGTCGCCCGGCTTCAGTTCGGCGCTTTCGACGCGCCTGCCATTGACGTAGGTGCCGTTGGAGCTTTTGAGGTCGGTCAGCACGTAAGCGCCGCCAGGTTGGCGGGCGAATTCAGCGTGGAAGCTGGAAATTTGATTATTGTCGATGACAATCTCGTTGCGCGGGTTGCGGCCAAGCGAGAGTCTTTCTTCGAGCAGATCGAAGATGAACTCATTGCCGTCATTGAGATTAAACGCGAGGTAGGGCATTTTTTGCTTTGCGGAGAGGCAGTCTAGAATTTTTTTTATTCTTAATCAACGCGAAACAACATCTCTCATAACCTTCTTGACCATGACAGCCCCCCTCTTGCCGACCGCATCGACACCAACCACCCCAGTTTTTTGCACGGCGATCTTCGGTTTAATCCTGTTGCAAGCATCCATTGGAGTCGCAGCCGAGCCCAGTGGCGCGGAACTGGATCGCATCGGCCGGCGCATCTGGCAGAGCGAATGTGGCGGCACCGTGGAGGGGCTGACGAGCTGGAATGCAGGGGAGAACTTTGCCTCACTCGGCATCGGCCATTTCATCTGGTATCCGAAGGGTGTGCAGGGGCCGTTCGAGGAGAGCTTCCCCAAGCTGATCACCTGGTTGAAAGCGGAAGGCGTGAACCTGCCGCCGTGGCTGGCTGAGGGCAGGAAGTGTCCGTGGCTGGACAGAAAATCATTCGATGCCAGCCATCACGGCACGCAGCAGAAGGAACTGCGCACGCTGTTGTCGGGCACGATCCGCGCGCAGGTGCGTTTCATCATCCGCAGGTTGGAGGAAGCGGTTCCGAAATATCGTGCTGCCGCTGGGAAACAGGCGCAGCGAGTGGAACAGAATATTTCGCAACTGCGCCAGACTGCGGCGGGAAATTTCGCCTTGATCGACTACGTGAATTTCAAAGGCGAGGGGCTCAATCCGAAGGAGCGATATCAAGGTGAAGGCTGGGGCTTGCTTCAGGTGCTTATCGAGATGGACAGTGACGGCAAGGCAACGCCCGCCGAGCGCTTTGCAAGTGCCGCCCAGCGCGTGCTGGCCCGGCGCGTAAGGAACAGTCCACCGGAGCGCGGCGAGAAACGCTGGCTGGAAGGATGGAAAAGCCGCTGTGCTGGGTATGCGGGTTGATGATGCGACAAGACGGCACACTCATGCACCATGTTTTTTGTCTAAAACAGACATCAAGCTCGACAGCGGTGACGACGCAAGACCGCAAGTCCAAGACCAAGCAGAGCGAGGATGCCACGGGAAGGTTCAGGAACGGAACCGACAAGACCGCTGGCCCAGAGTGATTCGGTAGGGATTCCTCCGCCCAAAGTGGTATCCAAAGCAAATATGTTCAGACTCGCGCCGTCAGCGGGCATATTGAAGCTCTGGTCACCAAGTGATGGCCCATCAATGGTATCCGAGCGGTAAAAGCCATACGACTCACCATTGGAAAGCACGGCCTGCGGAAGGATCCCCGTGCGTCCTGGAAACCACATGACAGCGATTTGACTTCCAAGCAAGGACGGGGAATCCGCACCGACGAGTCCCAACGCAGTCAGGTCATAAGTGTTGGACAGGTTGTATCCGTAGTCACCCGAGCCTAAATCCGAAGCGCCGATGATATCGATGATTTGCCCCCCAACACCGAAAGTGCTTCCAATCGTCAAATTGAGGCCAAGCAAGTCGGCGGACAAGGTTCCCATGTTAAAGCCACTTGCGTCAGCCACGAGTATGAGGGTGGTGTTACTGTCAATAATAGCGCCAGTTCCCGTGCGAAGGTCGGCGACATTGATATTCAGCGTCACAGTCGCCCCCGCAGGGAAGGTCAGGGCGGCGCAAGCGAGTAACGGTAGAAATTTTTTCATAATCGGTATTGCACGCAATTCAAATGGGATGGCTGGAATCACTGGATTAGTAGGCGTGAGTCCAAATGGAGGTGATGCCGGTTGAAATGTATTTCCGGATCAGGAATCCCGTTCCTGGCGCAATCTCCACGTTGTCCGCCACCGGAAAGTTGGTTGTCGACTGGTGCCATTTTGCAGTTTCGCTGTTGTAAAAATAAGTGGCCGCCGCCGAACGATTCACTGACGCAATGTTGTTGTCGAAAACAATCAGCTCATCTTTCCTGCGGGGGCCGCCCGGTCCGTCGCTGGCCACGAAGGCTCCGCTGCTGATCAGGTCCATGTCCGCAAGTTTGACCGGAATCGGTCGTCCGGTGCTCACCGGGTTGTCCTGCTTGCCGGAGGGGAGTGTGGCCAGCGGCATCGAAACCGCATTCAATTCCACGTGCCCCGCACTGGTGAAAGTGGTTGAGTTTGTGATGGCGGCACTGTTGTGACGCACGATGAAATAACTGTCTGGAAGCAGAATAGTGTTGCCAGCCAGCGGGAACCCCGTATTCGCCTCCTTCCAAGCGCCAGCATGGATGAAGTATTTCTTGGTTGGCGCGAGATTGATTCCGTTGCCAATGGTGTCCGGCAGGAGCAACTCGGTGCGCCGTCCCGGCCCCAGGAGGTTCAACGAAGCGACAATTGTCGTCTGTGTCGCGGGCGGGAACAATGTGGCCAGCGTCCAGAACTTGCACACCATGAAGCCGTCATTGTTGCCGACCCCGGTAAAATTGTCCCCGGCCAGATCAATCGTCAATGAATTGCTGGTGTTGGCAGCAACCAGGTAATACATCCCTGCCTTGGGGCCGCTGAGCATCCGGACGAAATAATGACCCGTGACGAATTGTCCGGCCGTCCAGGCAACCAAATTCTGCGGAGAGAAAGTAGCAAAACCCGTTGCTGGAAAAGTCGGGAGCCCAGACACCCGATCCTGGACATCAATGCTCTGGCAAAACGGCACCGAGCACAGGGTGTCCGAATTTTTCAGGCAAGTGACCGTGTTGAATCCGACAGGATTTGATTGGGCTCGAGCGCCTGCTGCAAATATCAATGCAGCCAACACCATGCAGTTGAGGATTTTCATTTTGGAAGTGATATCTGACCAAGATCATTATCAGCTTTTTCAGAGGGCGGCAAGTTAAATACGTCTCCATGCAGCCCTCCAAAAGCGCGCTGTTCCGACATCGACCATCCCCAGCGCTCAAACTATGAAAACCTTGATTATCAGACAATGCAAATGAGTGGCGAAAACGTCACATTCCTCCGCTCAAATCAAGCTGGCTTCTACCTTGACTTTGCGATGTGGGCTCGGCAAGCTGAATGGGCCATGCGCAGCCCTAACAATACGTGCCTCCTGACGAGGCGACACTACCTGTTTCCGTGCCTGTTGTGCATCTTTTCGCTGGCGTGTGCCTCGGCGAGCCTCGCCGCGGTGGACGCAGCTGTAAGCCAGACCGTTTGGAAAATGCTCTATGCGGTGACGGATGCTCAGTTCAATAGCGCGTTCTGGCACACCCTTGATGACGATGGTGACGGCGTCAGCAACGCTGGGGAGCTGGCAGCCGGCACAAATCCGTTCGCAGCCAACTCGACGATCAATGTCACCAGCGTGAACTTCGATGGCACTGGAACGCACCTTGCCTTCCCCACTACGAACGGCAAACTCTACATCCTTCAGTCTACAAACACCCCCGCCGTCGCATCAAGTTGGGCCAACCTATCTCCGGGCGTGCAGGTGCTGGGAGATGGTGCGTCAAAAACATTGACCGCCCCCCCTGGAGGCGCCGCTAAATTTTTCCGGGTGATGGTGGAGGACACGGATACGGACGGCGATGGCTTGAGTGACTGGGCTGAGAAAACGATCGGTTACAATCCCGAAAGCAGCGCAAGCAATGGTTCCGCGAATGACTACACGATAGTAGCCGGAGTTTCCGGTGTGCTTGCCCGCGAAAACATCGTGACGATAATGGCGGACAATACCACTGCAACCATGCCTCCTGACGCGATGAGCCCTGCTACCGACCAGGCCAGCATTACTATCACGCGCTCGGGGGTGCTGCACTTCAACTCGATCACGGTTCCGTTGGTCAAATCCGGAACGGCGCTGGAGGGCTCTGACTATGACAACCTGCCTAACTCGATTACGTTCCCGCCTCAGGTCAACTCGATCTCACTGACGGTGAACCCTCGCGCCAACGCGAACATGCACACCAACATCACCGCCAGTGTGAAGGCGATGCCGGGAGGCGGTTACACCGTGGGCGGACCTGACACGGCAAGCGTGGTTATTTATCCGGCAGTCATTCCCAACGGCACGGGCCTGACGGCAAAATACTACGTGGGGGCAAATCCGACATTCAACAGCCCGGTCAATTTCGGCGGAAATTCGGTGAGCTACAGCTACACCAAGAACACGGCAACGACAGGCACGGCCACGATCACCTATTTCGGCACACCCGGCTTCTCGACATCTTTTCCCAATAACCGGGTGAATCTTCAATTCTCATCGGGAAGTCTCATCGGAGGCGCATACGACAAGATTTACATCATCGCCAACACTCCACTTTCCACCACCTTCACGGTGGACATCACCGGAGCGAACGTCCCAAATTCTGGCCTTGGAAATGCCTTGCTGAACCCGCCTGTGATCACGCGCGTGGATCCACAAGTGGATAATTCCTGGAGTTATGGCCTGCCGAATGGCCGCCAGATAGCCAGTCCGGACAATTTTTCCGTTCAATGGGAAACGTATCTCTCCCCGGCAACAGCTGGTGATTATGTCTTCTTTCTTGATGCGGATGACAAGGCACGGGTCTTTCTCAACCGGAATGACGGCAATGGCTCTCAGCAAATCCTGGAGAACGGTTGGAACAGTGCCGCGACGGGCGGCTACAATCAAAGTGCAGCGTTAAGCCTTGCCGTTCCAGCTGCACCAGGGGACCGCTATCATATCCGGATCGAGTTTGTGGACACCACGGGCGCCGCGAAGTGCAAGTTCCACTGGAAGTTGAACGACGGCACGAATGCGAACATAAGCGCTTTCACGAACAACACTGGAACCACCTCAGGCTGGAGCGCCAATTACTACAATAACACCACATTCACCGCTCCTGCCGCAATAACCAATGTGGAACAGTATGGTCCGGCAACCATCGCCCAAGGCGACTGGGGCACAGGCACTCCGGACGTGAACTTGGTTTATCCGGACTATTTCTGCGTCCGCTGGTCCGGCCAGGTGCTGCCCCAGTTTTCAGAGAAGTATTACTTCGTGGCCAGGGCTGATGACGGAGTGCGGCTCACGGTGAACAACCAGTTGATCGTAAACCGCTGGGCGAATGCTGGAGGCGGGGTCGTGGATACCACGGGATCCATCGACCTCCAAGCGGGGGTCCTTTATGATATTGTCATGGAATATTATGAGGCCGTGGGTGACGCCCAGGCGCAACTTCATTGGTATAGTCAAAACCAGCCGAAACAGCTCATCCCGACAAACCGCCTCTACCCCGAGTCCACGCAGACAAACGCCGTTGTCGCCGCGCCAACGGCTGTCACCAGCCCGCTCACGGCAGTGGCGCTGGCTGGAGATTCGTCACCCTTCACTTACATCATCACGGCCAGCAATGGTCCGGATACGACATTCACCGCGACGGGATTGCCAGCCTGGCTGACTCTCAATACCACGACCGGTGTCATCACGGGCTCGCCATCGGCAGCTCAGGCGGGTCATTACCAGATCGTAGTCACGGCTACGAATGCAGCCGGCACCGGCAGTTCGGTCGTGAACATTGACGTGATCCATGCGGGATCCCAGATCACCCGGGAGATCTGGACAACGGGCGTTTCGGGCAGCGAAATCGCTGACATACCCGTGAACACAGCGCCATCCTCGATCGACACTGACTTGAGCAGCCTCGAGGATGGAACGGCCTATCCTGACAACACAGGCGAGCGTCTCCGCGGCTACATCATCGCTCCGGTGACTGGCAACTACTACTTCTGGCTCGCTGCGAACAACTCGGCGGAGCTCTGGATTTCCAACAATGCGGAACCCATCAACAAGATCCGTCGGGCGTTTGTAAACGGCTCGGCGATGTTACCAAAAGCTTGGGATGATGGATCGCAATCCAGCCGCAAGTCCCAGTGGCTGGCCCTCACCGCCGGCCAGAAATACTATTACGAAATCCTCCACAACTGCCCTGCCGGCAGCGCCGCCGATCATGTCGCTGTTGGCTGGCTGCGCGATCTCACGGGAACCAGCGCGCCCATAGCTGACGGTTCGGCCGTGGTGCCGGGTTTTGTCCTCGCACCTTATGATTATCCGGCGACGGTCGCCAACACCGGAACGCTCTTCGCCACCAACCTGGCACCACAGGGATCCGCCATTTCCAAAGGATCGGGTTCCGCCAACATACGCTTGAATGCCGGCAAAACTCAGGCGGTTCTTCACTTCAACTACAGCGGATTGACCACGCCTAGGACGGGCTACCACGTCCATTGCGATGCTTTTAGCAACGGCTCTGACATCCATCCCGGCCAGATCGTATTCGACATTGATGACATCGATATATTCCACCCCGAATTGCGCACCGCTGACGGCGGCTACATCTGGGACATCACAGCTGTCGGCACCCTCTCCGCAGCCGATGTGGTGACCGCCATTGAAACCGGCAAGGTTTACATCAATATCCACAGCGTAAATTACCCGAGCGGCGAAATTCGCGGAAATTTCAGCCTCGTACAAGGATCTCAAAGTCCGCCGTCCCCGGTGACGGACCCCGGCTACATCGACGACCACGATACGGAGGCCGGCGCGGCGAGATTTCTCCTGCAGGCCACCTACGGCGTCGATCCCGTTGACCTCGCCAATGTGCGATCCATGGGCTATGCGGCATGGATCGACAGTCAGTTCGCCCTGTCACCCTCCCGCCTTGTGCCTGAAGTGCTGTCTAATTCCCCCGGTGGCGGCTATGGTGGCGGCTATCCGGACTACCATATGTGGAACGCCTGGTGGAAAACATCCATCACGGCGCCGGACCAGCTCCGGCAGCGCGTCGCATTTGCGTTGAGCGAGATACTCGTCGTGTCCAACAACGCCCCCATGCCGCTCAACAACAACGGGCTCATGCTGGCAGGCTACTATGACACACTTTTGGACCATAGTTTCACCAGTAATTTTAGTGACATCCTGAAGGCTGTAACCCTATCGCCCGCCATGGGCGTCTACCTCGACATGCGGGGCAACCAAAAGGGCAGTCTTATCACAGGTCTGCATCCGAATGAAAACTATGCCCGCGAACTCATGCAGCTCTTTTCTATTGGGCTGAACCGCATGTGGCCGGATGGCACACTGATGCTGGACTCCATGGGCAATCTCATCCCCACATACACACAGACGGAGATCATCGGCATATCGCGTGTGTTTACAGGGTGGAATTACGGTCAGGCCCTGCAAACAAATGGCCGCCTGCCCACCAATTTTTTCCCTCCCCCCAATTATCTTGATCCCATGGTCCTCGTGCCCACCCGGCACGAGCTTGGGGAGAAGCGCGTATTGGACAACGTGGTCCTGCCACCGGCCAATGCTGCCGAGGCACCTGAATCGGTCGCCTTCAGCCCGATCATAACACCCGCACCCAACTCGGAGGCTGACCCCAACTGGACCGCGTTCGACAACTACTGCTTGAACGATCTGGAGAAAGGCATCGACAGTATCATGAGCAATCCCAACATCGGACCGTATATCTGCCGGCAGCTCATTCAACGTCTCGTGACCAGCCATCCGAGCAACGGCTACGTTGGCCGTGTCGTTCAGAAATTCAACGACGACGGCACCGCCTCCCATGTCCGTGGCAACATGAAAGCCGTCATCAAGGCCATTCTCCTGGATGGCGAAGCACGCGACAGTGCGGCCGCGCAGAGTTCCACCGCCTTCGGCAAGCAGCGCGAGCCGCTGCTTCGTCTGACCGGGCTAGCCCGCACCTTTCCCGCAGCCACCGGAAACAGCACCTACAATGTCCGCAAGACAGACGAACTCAGCCAAACCCCGCTAAACTCACCCACGGTCTTCAACTTCTTCTTCCCGGATTACAAATACCCCGGCACCCTCGGCAACGCCGGGCTCACCACTCCCGAGTTCCAGCTCACCAACGATATCAGCATCGTGGACATGACAAACTCCATCGCCCGTTCCCTGATCGGCCCGTCCGGCAACAATACGAACACCAGCGGATTGTGCAGCTTCCCGAACGGCGGAGGCGCAATCACGATGAACTTGGGACCTTATCAGACTCCCGCCTACACCAGCAATGCCGGCATTCCGTCGCTGGTGGACAAGCTGAGCAATCTTCTCCTGGGCGGCCCGATGAATGCAGACGCGCGCACCGTCATCATCAACTTCGTAGCCAACACCACCAACTTTCCCTACACCACAGTGGCACCCACTGACACTGAGATGCGCGACCGGGTGCGGGCCGTTGTCCATCTCATCGTCACATCAGCTGGATACTCCATTCAGAAATAACCCCACCATGGACACAAAACATGTTCCCAACGTCATCAGCCGTCGCAGTTTCCTGCGTCGGACAGCACCGATCATCGGTGCGGGTGCCCTGACCAGCACCATCCGTGATCTGCGCCTCGTCAACGCGGCCATGGCGCAGGCACCCATCAGCGACTACAAAGCACTCGTCTGCATTTTCCTGGCTGGGGGTAATGACGCCAGCAATCTCATCATTCCGACGATTCCTTCTGAATATTCCAACTACGCTTCCATCCGAACCCCTGTGCTGGCCATACCCAATCAGGATGGCGGACCGGCCACGGCACTCGCGCTGAATCCTACCAACAGCGATGGGCACACCTACGGAATCCACCCCGCCTGTCCCGAATTACAGAGTCTCTTCAACAGTGGTAAACTCGCCACCGTCTTTAACATAGGCACCTTGGTCTATCCGATGACCAAGTCCCAATACATCAGCAACTCCGTTCCCAAGCCACCACAACTTTTCTCCCACAGCGACCAGACTACGCAGTGGCAGACCTCCATTCCTGATCAACCTCCAACCACCGGATGGGGGGGCCGCTGTGCTGATCTTCTCGACTCGCTCAATCCCAGAAGCGGCCCCGGTTCCTCCCAAGCTGCGCTATCCCTGGCCGTGTCACTCACGGGCGCAAACACCTTCGAAATCGGTGGCGTCTTCCAGCAATACGCCGTCGATGCCAATGGCGGCGTCGCCTCCCTGAGTGCGCTCGGCCCCGCGGCCACCGCCCGGGATGCCGCCTTGAAAGCCGTGCTCGGCATCGACAAGGTGCAGGCCAACATGCTGGTCAGCAATTATGCACTCGCCCTTGATCACTCCATCGCCGCCGGCGCGGCACTCAGCACCGCGCTCAGCAACAGCCAGATGACGAGCTACTGGAGCACCATCAGCAACTGGAGCGCCACTGGGGTGAATAATCAAACCGTCACGCCGAATGGCGGATCCACTACAACCTCCGCTTTGATGCCGCAACTACGCATGATTGCCAAAATCATCGAAGCGGGCTACCGCAACGCAAGTGAAGACTACGGCCTCGGTATGAAACGGCAGATTTTCTTCTGCACGATCGGCGGTTTTGATACGCATGGGAATCAGACAACCGCTGCCGGTGGCTCTCCGAACAGCGCGAACGTCATCGTCGGTTCCCATGCCAACATCCTTGCGGAGCTAAGCCAGTGCATGAACAAATTTCAGAACGCCATGGCGGCCATTGGCACGCACTACGGCGACGACGACTTTCAGAAGCGTGTCACGTGCTTCACGACGAGTGATTTCGGACGAACGCTCCCATGCAACGGCCTTGGCAGTGACCACGGCTGGGGTGGCCATCATCTGGTCATGGGCGGTGCCGTCTTGGGCGGCAAGACATACGGCGTCTGGCCAACTCTTGCCGTGGGAGGGCCGGATGACACCAGCACCGGCCGTTGGATACCCACGATGGCCGTTGATCAATACTCCGCCACGCTCGCCAAATGGTTCGGCCTGGACAGCAACGGCATCAGCACTGTCTTCCCCAATTTGAAACGATTCTCCTCACCCGATATCGGCTTCATGGGCTAGGGCAGTTTAAATAATTTCGTAGCCGCGTTCGTATTGCGCAGCCGCGAAGCGAAAACGTGGAAAATATGCATACTTCGTTGGCTGCCGTGGCTTCTTCCCGCACTCTTGCGAGATGCGGCTATGTTTATTTTAAAAATGGACTGACTGAGGGAGTCCGGCGATGAATCTGCGCAACGTTCTTCTCGTCGGGATTGCAGGAATGCTCGCCGTGATCTACTGGCTGGTGCTGCACCCGTCGCATGATACCGGCAAAAGAAAAAACCAGACCACTGAGTCTCATCTCCCGGCCAAGAAACCTCCCAACTCAATCATACCGGCATCATCCGATGATATTGTGCAGCCAGTAACTCCATCATTCAAAGAGTTGCAGCCTGCAATCACACGACAACCAGCCATTCCGCAGCCGAACACGGAATCATTCGCCGACCTGGACAAGATACAGCTCATGCTGCGCGATTATCGCACACTCATGGGTCAAAATCCCGTGGGCACCAATCCAGAGATCATGCGGGCGGTCATGGGTGAAAATCCCCGACAGGCAAGACTTGGACCGCCGGAGGGCCAGGGCATTAACAAAAAGGGTGAACTCGTGGATCGATGGGGCACCCCAATTTTTTTTCATCAACTTTCCGCCACCATCATGGAAATACACTCTGCAGGACCGGATAAAATCATGGGCACGGCTGACGATATCGTCAGCCGCTGATCGAGACTCCGCGTTCACATTAAAGGGCGCAAGAACCGGCACACGGAAAAGAAAAATTGATTGATTTGCGCCACAACTCATCGCTGATCTTCACAGAGTCCGCGCGCCTTCTCGATGAGCTGGATGAACTCCCCGCGCCAACCCTGTTCGTCTTCACCCTTGCCAGCCAGTGCGAGCCGGCGCACGCCGTCCCAGGTCAGTTCATTAGCGTTCGGCGATCCACGCAGCAACATGCCAAATCCGGCCACGCTGACGGCGAACTGAAAGTCACGATCACTTTCCGTTAGCTTCTTGTGCGCATCCGTCACGGCCACTTCGAAAAGTTTGCTCTGATCCGCATCGGGCTCCTTGTAGCGCACTTTCACGGTCAGGGTCTCGTTGGTCGCAGGTGCGGCGGCCGGCTTGGCGGCGGACTCTTCCTGAACCGCCCTGGATTTCGCTGCTTCGGCATACTTCAAATCATCGACCAGGGGTTTGCCATCGGGATATTTCAGACTGGCCGGAACAACTTCATAAAGCGCGGTGACGGTGTGACCCGCGCCGATTTCACCGGCGTCTTTTTTGTCGTTGTTAAAATCTTCCTTGGCCAGCATCCGCTTTTCATAGCCGATGAGGCGATAGGCGGCGACCTGGGCGGGATTGAACTCGACCTGCAGTTTCACATCTTTGGCGACAGTGATCAGCGTGCCCGTCATCTGCTCGACCAGCACCTTTCGCGCCTCGCCGGCGGAATCGAGGTAGTGGTAGTTGCCGTTCCCGCGATCGGCTAGCGCCTGCATGGTGTGATCGTGCAAGTTGTCCGTGCCCACGCCGAGAACGCTGAGGAAGACGCCGCCTTTCGATTTCTCGGCAATGAGTTTTTCGAGTTCATCCACGCTGCTGGTGCCCACATTGAAATCGCCGTCGGTGCAGAGGATCACGCGATTGATGCGTTCCTTGCTGAAGTTCAAGGCAGCTTGTTCGTAAGCGAGCCGAATGCCGCTGGCTCCGTTGGTAGAGCCACCCGCGTTGAGTTTCTGAATGGCCTGCCGAATTTTTTCTTTCTGCGCGCCGGAAGTGCTCTCCAGGGCGAGGCCGCTCTCACCGGCGTAGGTGACGATGGCCACGCGGTCGTCCTCGCGCAACTGATCCACCAGCAGGCGCAGGCTTTGCTTGATCAGCGGCAACCGCTCCTGGGGCTCCATGCTGCCGGAGACATCGAGCAAAAAGACGAAGTTGGCGGCGGCGCGTTCGCCTTTCACTTCGCGCGCTTTCACGGCCACTCGCGCGATGCGATGGAGCGGCTGCCAGGGTGCTTCACCGAGATCGACCTGCACACCGATGGGCCGGTCAGTGGCGGGGCCTTCGTAGTGATAGGGGAAATAGTTCACCAGTTCTTCGAGCCGCACCGCGTTCGGCGGCGGGCGTTGGCCGGAGTTCAGAAGGCGGCGCACGTTGGCGTAAGAGGCCGTATCCACATCCAGCGAGAAGGTCGAGAGCGGTTGCTGCGCGACGAATGTAAATGGGTTTTCGATGATGGGGCGGTAGGTAGCGGTGTTGCCCACGCGTGATTGAGGAACCGGGCGTTCTTCAACTGAATCCCGCCTGCGTGTTTCTTCTTCGGGTTCAAATGGATGGAATCCACCGAGAGACGTGGTATTGGCGAGTAATGCGGGAACGGGTGCCGAAGCTGGTGCTTCCGCCGCATCGCTTGTGCTTTTGGTGGCTGACATTTTCCCGGAAGACGCGATGACCGGGGATCGGGCGTATTCTTCCCGATTGCCGCTGGCATCACTCCACCCGAGACTGCGCGTGGTCGCCGGAGGCGTGGCGGCAATGGCTCCGCCCGCTTGCAAAGAGCCCCCGTTTAAGATCAGGGCATTGGTGGCACTGGTGTTACCCACTGCGACTTTGTCATCGGCGTTTAATACGCCCGCAGCAGTCGTCGTGCCGCCTGTGAAAGTATTGGCACCATTCAAGGTCAGGGTCCCGACACCGGACTTGGTCGTCTCATCGGCTTTACTTAGGTTGCTGGCGATCATATCAGATGCTGGTTTCTTTGCTGATTCGCCAGCAGGGAAAAAAGCGCCATTTTCCTTGAGCGGTGCGCCCGGAGTTACCGATTTACCACCACCCGCTCCCCCGGCGGCAGTCGCGAATTGAAATTCGTTGCCAGCAGCGCGGGTGTTTTTGTTTTGGTCGGCGACCAACGCACCTCGAATAGCCACAGAGCCGTCGTTAATCGTGCTGGCCGAACTCTCGATCTTCTTGAGCCCCTCAGCGTTCACGATCCGGTTCTCAGACTTGGATCGGAGATCTGTGTCTCGATGGATCGTCGTGACTCCTGCGTAGGCGTTGACACCCCCAAGTCCCAAGTCGCCGACAGCATTTTCTGCTAATTCCTTTTTCTTGCCTGGCAGATCGAGATCATAGCTTTCGGTCATGCTCATTTTTGGTTCGGGCTTGAAGGCCAGTTTATCCGTCTGATTCGAAGGAGCGACGGGCATGGCCTTGGTGAGTGCATCTTTCAGCACCATATCGCCAACGACCGGCACCGGGGGGGCGGCGGGTTGCGGGGCGTTTGACGCAGCCAACTGCTTTCTCTCCCCTTCTTTGGAGCCGGGGGAAATCTGCACGAGCGTGGAGCGTTCTCCCTGCCTCTCTAACTGCGCATTCCGTTTAAATTTGGCGTCTTCCACCGGAGCCGGTGCATCGGTCTTGGCAAGTATATAACCCTTGGCAGCAGCCAGCGGTTCCTCCCTCAAGTGGTGCACGGTGAACATGATCGCGAGACAGGCAGCGGCGGCCAGGCCGAGCGTGTTGAGGAACGCTGGTCGCCGCCAGAGCGGACGGATGATCTTGGGCGAGCTCTGGAAGCTCTGCATCAATTGCGCGCGCTGGGCGGGCATGAGTGCGTCATCGGCGTTATGCGCGACCTCATGCTCCAGCAGCGTGCAGAAGGCCTTCATTTCAACCGCCTGCTTTTGCAGTGCGAGATCGATTTTCATCTGCGCCTCGAAGGCCGCGCGTTCGTCGGGCGGGAGTTCGTTCAGCGCGTAAGCGGTAAGTTTTTCATTCATGACGGTAAGTGGGTGAGGAGGTTCAGGCGTTCATGGCCAGCCATTGCTGGCGGAGGTTGGCCACGCCGAGGTGAATGAGCGTGCCGACGTTGCCGATGCTGGTCTTGAGGGTTTCGGAGATTTCCTTGTAGCTGAGGCCGGCCTCGAACTTCAGTTGCACGGCTTCGCGCTGCTTGTCGGGCAGTTGCGCGATCCAGCGTTTCAGTGCGTGGCTGAGTTCCTTCTCCTCCATGACTTCGGCGGGGCCGGCCTGGGCGGAGGGTTCGCGGTCGAGTACTTCTAGTTCCATGGGGACAAGGCGTTTTAGTTTTCTCCGGTGGTCCAGGGCGCGGTTCTTGCACACGGTAAAGAGCCAGGGCGCCAGCCTCTCGCGGTCGAGCGTGGCGAGTGATTGTGAGAGCTTGATGAAAACCTCCTGGGCGACATCGCGGGCCTGATTGATTTCGCCGACGATGCCGAGCGCGTAGCGGATGAGCGGACGCTCGAATCGGTCGAGCGTCGCAATAAGAAATGCATGGTCAGGATCACGGTCAGACATGTGGTGTTCGACAGGCATGACGGGCATCCTTGAGTTTTCTTGGAAGAAAATTAAATTTATTTCAGACAGGGAAGACTGCCCCTTCATGCAGGCATGAATATCGGCAGAAAAAACCGGGTTCTGGAGCCAGGCTTATTTAGCCTTGGCCTTGCTATCAGCCCCGGCGTCATTCGGTGTCTTGGTAGTGCTCTTATTGACCGGCGGCTTTTCGTTGTAGCTTTTCCACCAGGCTTCGATGGGCTGGACATCAAAGAGCTTGGCGTGATAGCCGGTCATCTGCTCGAAGCTGAACGTGGCCTCCGCAGCCACGTCGAGCGTCGGGTCAGTTTTGATCGCTTTGACAAGGGCATCTCCGACTTTTGTGCTGCGGCGCTGGCCGAGGTGCCATGCGGCCTTCACGCGCGTCTGCCAGGTCTGCTTGAGATCTTGGAGCACCTGGATGAGCTGATCGTCGCTGAGTTGCGCCGGCGCCAGCGCGGCGGATTCAGGAAAAATTTCTCCCACGGGAATCTGATGCTGCTGGATGCCGTGGAACTTCACCCGCTGACCGTTGATGTAGCAGTCCTGGACGCGGAGGATTTCCGCGCGTGCGGCGTGGACGAGGTTCGCAAGGCGCGGATCCTCGATGGCGTCCCAGAGCCGTTCATACGGACCGCGCGCCCCGGTGGCGATGGCTTCGTCGGCGTAGGCGGTAAGCCGATTACGTTCCTTAAGCAGGACAAGTTCAGTCTGCGAAGTAAACGGGGTTCCCTCAACGGCTGCCAGGGAAACCGGGGGCGCATCCTTCTTACTGTTGGACTTTTTGACTTCGTCAACGAGCGCGGAGAGCCCGGCCAGTTGCCTGGTGGTCTCATCGGCGAACTTCTCGGATACGATTTTATTTTTTTGCATGTCATCCAGCTTGGAACGTAGATCCGCGCTCTGCTTTTTCAGGTCATCAGTATCAATTGTCAGCCTGGTTACGATGGTATCGGAGGCGGAAGGGGAATGGACAACGGGCATGGCCGGAGTTGCCGGATGCAAGGTCTTGGCCAGCGATTCGAGTCTCTCCTCCAGATCGCTCCTGGTCTTGCTGTAAAACCAGATGGCACACATGAAAAACAGTGCCGCGTTTGCAAGCGCGAGGAGGAAGAACAACCGCAACAGGTAACCGGAGCGGAATTGATTGAAGCTGGACCCGGTACTTGGGAGTGGCGCAGGCTGGGTTGCCGGAGTCAGGATGCTGACGGAGACGGTTTCAGCCCTGGCATCATTCAACTCGTCTGCGGGTGCGGACTGATTTTCCGGAAGTGTCCCACCGGCTTCTGGTTTCGCTCGCGACATCGGTCCATCGAGGCTGGGATATTCCTGCAGTGCACGGCCGAAAGCAGCGGCGCTTGTGCCGTGAAGAAGTTGCAGAGGGATGTCATCCTGCAATGGCTGGGCCAGAGATGCTTGCAATCCCACAAACCGGACTTTAACCGGTCCGAAGCGTAACTCATCACCGGGTGACAGCTTCCGGGATTTGATCCGCCTTCCATTGACAAAAGTTCCCTGAGTGGAACCAAGATTTCGAATCCAGCATTCTCCAACCGCATCGGCGGAAATACTGGCATGGCGTGGCGCTACGCCGGGATGCTCAAGAAAAATATCGGTGTTTTCATCACTGCCGATGGAGATATTGCCATTCACGGGCAACTCCAACGATTCCTCGCCGTTGCCAAAGTTAAGAATCAACATTGCCATGAATACAAAAGTTCAGTGTGTGCGTTCAGTCATCGTGGCCTGGCTTCGATGGGGCTTGCGTGCCGGGGCATGCCGAAATGCGAGCGCAACAGTCTCGCGCTCGAGGAGGTTCTTGTAAATTCGTAATTCCTGGATCATGGTGAACCCGTGATTTGCTGCCAGGTCTCGTCTCATATCCAGCACACAGACATATGAACTCCGCTGACGCCTTTTGCCAGTCTAACACGCGCGCTGGAGGAATTTTCTCCAAACGCTTGGTCACAGGGGTGCCGGCCGCACTGGTGCTGGTGGTCCTCTATGCTTTCTGGCCCTATCAACACTGGCAGTTCGCCACCGAGCAACGCGGCAGTGTGCTGGAGGGCTGGTTCCGTCACATTGCGACGAATCCCGAGCTTTATTTTTGCTACGTAGTGCCATTTATCGTGGGCTTTCTCGTCTACCGGCAGCGTTCGATTCTCGTCGCACTGCCATTGGACGGCACTTGGTGGGGACTCGTGCCGGCGATTGCCGCCGTGCTGTTTTTCTGGGCAGGATACAAGGTGGACACCGGTTACCTTGGCTTCGCCAGCATTCAACTTATGACCGCAGCGCTGATCCTGCTGCTTGGCGGTCCAAGATGGATGCGTGTGCTCATGATGCCTTGGTTGTTTCTACTGTTCGCCTGGCCCATGTCGCCGCTCGAAAGCATGCTGGCCTCTCCTCTGCGCATCATTACAGCGAAACTGGCCAGTTTCACCCTCAACCATATCGGCGTGCCGGTGGTGCGCGAAGGCACCGGGCTGTATTCGGCGCCTGATTTCGCACACCAGTTGCAAATCGGCGAACATTTCCGACTCGACGTGGCCAATGCCTGCAGCGGCATACGCTCGCTCTCGGTTCTCGCCATGATCAGTGTGCTCTATGGCCTGATGGCATTGAAGCGCCCCCTGGCGCGCGCGCTGCTTTTTCTCAGTTCGATCCCGTTTGCCGTGGCCGGCAACCTCATCCGTCTCATCTTCCTGGCCTTGGGCGCTGTGTGGTTTGGCCAGGATTTTGCCGTGGGCACTACTCATGAACACGGCCAGACGGAATCATTTTACCACGAGATTTCGGGTTACCTGGTCTTCGCAGTCGCACTGTCAGGCATGTTCGCCCTGTCGTCGTCCCTCGAAGGACGCAGGCACTGGAAAAACACGAGAATCCTGGACGCCAACTCTGCCGGCACACCCACGGGATCAGGACCAGAGCATGGCAACATCAAATCGGCACTCATGCGCGTCACCGCAATCGTGACATTGGCCACTGTAACCCTGGTGCTTTGCGCATGGACACCTACCACCGTAAAGATGGCCCAGCCCGGCCTGGTGATGGAACTGCCTGCCAGAATTGGTTCCTGGCAGGGAAGCGCGGAAATGGATATGGACTCCAAGGAGAAAAGTCTTTTTGATGAGGGCGTTAAACTGAAGCGTCGTTTCTATACCGGTCCAGACCGACGTCAGCTTGTCGCCACATTGATAATGAGCGGTCCGGTTAAAAAAAGCCTTCATGAACCAACGAGATGCCTGCCAGACCAGGGCTGGACGATAAGCGACACCGAGAATGTCACCATCAAGCTTGCAGACGGACGCGAGATACGCGCTTCCCTGATGCATATTTTTCGGGAGCGTCAGTCTTCGGCCGGCATTCATGTACGCCAGCGCGCTTTAAACCTGTACTGGTATCAAGGCTCCCACGGTCTCAGCACCCCCAGCTACAACGTCAGTTACGCACGCACTTATCTCGACTCCATTCTCCGCAATCTCAATCACCGCTGGGGACAGGTGGCGTTCTACATGCCTGTTTCCGAACACCCCGCCGGTATCGAAGACCCAATTGAGGAAGCAGTCGCCAAGGACGAGCTGCTTGATTTCCTAAGCAATCTCACGCCGCAGATCTTGGCGGTGCCTGCCGAATAGTCTGCGAATTCGAGCGCGCCTGCTGACTTGCGCGAACTTATTCAATTCCGCCCGCATTGCAGGCTGAATCGCTGCACCGGCCTGCGTTTCATCTTGTCATGAAGTGCATCCTCGACTTTTGTGCCCGTCACTTTCTCCATGAACAACGAGCGCCGCAAACAATTCCCCTTCGATGAATTCGAGCCAAAATGGCAGCGGCTCTGGGAAGATGCCAAGGCTTTTCGCACACCCGGCCCGGGCGATGCCGATTTTGATTCCACCAAACCCAAATATTATGCGCTCGACATGTTCCCGTATCCTAGCGGGCAGGGGCTGCACGTGGGCCATCCGGAGGGCTACACAGCCACGGACATCGTCACGCGCTTCAAGAAGATGCGCGGTTTCAATGTGCTCCATCCCATGGGCTGGGACGCGTTTGGCCTGCCTGCGGAACAGTATGCCATCAAAACCGGCCAGCATCCGCGCACGACGACCGAGGCCAACATCGAAGGCTTCCGCGCGCAATTGAAGCGCCTCGGTTTCGCCTATGACTGGGAGCGCGAGGTGAACACGACCGACCCGGCTTATTACAAGTGGACGCAGTGGATTTTTCTCCAGCTCTATCATTCATACTTCGATGAGCAGACGAACCGGGCGCGACCGGTCAGCGAGCTTGAGGCTCAAGACTTGAAGCGTGAGGAAATTGATGCGCAACGTCTGGCCTACGTCAAAGAAGCTCCCGTGTGGTGGTGTCCCGAGCTCGGCACTGTGCTGGCGAATGAAGAGGTCGTCGATGGCAAGAGCGAAGTCGGCGGCTTTCCGGTTGAACGTCGCCCGATGCGCCAGTGGATGCTGCGCATCACCGCGTATGCCCAGCGTTTGATTGATGAACTCGACGGCCTCAACTGGCCGGAAGGCATCAAGCTGCTTCAGAAAAACTGGATCGGAAAAAGCGAAGGCGCGGAAGTGCATTTCAAAGCGGCTGATCTCGATGAGACCATCACCGTCTTCACCACGCGACCGGACACGCTGTTTGGCGCGACCTACATGGTGCTGGCGCCAGAGCACCGGCTGGTGGATGAACTTGTGAGCGAGGAACAGCTTGCGGAAGTTGAGCAGTATCGCGAACGCACCGCCCGCAAGAGTGATCTGGAACGAACAGAACTCGCGAAGGAAAAGAGCGGCGTCTTCACCGGCGCTTATGCCATCAATCCGGTGAACAAAGAGCGCATCCCGATCTGGATCGCCGATTACGTCCTCATGGGTTACGGCACCGGCGCCATCATGGCTGTGCCAGCGCATGATGAGCGGGATTTTGAGTTTGCGAATAAGTTTGGGCTGCCGGTCCGGCAGGTGCTTCAAGGGAGCGCGGGCGTCTCGCCCGTGCAGACTCTTCAAAAAGGTGCCCAATTCACCAAACATCGCCGCCGCCTTCCGCACTGGCAGCAGGGTGAATGCGCAGTGTTCGTCACCTGGCGACTGGCAGACAGCCTCCCCAAGGAAAAACTCGATGAATGGAACTCAGAGCGCGAAGCCTGGAAAGCCAGCCATCCAGAGCCGTGGTCGGAACAATTTGAAGATGAGTATCACGCCCGCTTCAGCGACCAGCTGGACAAATGGCTCGATTCTGGAGGCGGCTCATGCGTGCTGAGAAGACCGGAGATTTCTGCGATTGTCGCCGGGGCGTTGAATCATTTT
Source organism: Verrucomicrobiota bacterium (assembly GCA_009885695.1). Lineage (GTDB taxonomy): Bacteria > Verrucomicrobiota > Verrucomicrobiia > Verrucomicrobiales > Verrucomicrobiaceae > VFKE01. The sequence continues at coordinate 87,119 of VFKE01000056.1, forward strand.
GATGGTGATCGCTGCACACTGCATGCAGCCGTCGTCATGCCGAATCACGTCCATTTGCTCTTTCAGCCTGTTGGCAATCACAAAATCGAAGACATCATTCAAAGCTTGAAAAGTTTCACTGCGAAGCAGGTCAATAAACTTCTGGGATCCGAAGGCAGACTTTGGCAACCGGAGTATTTTGACCGTCTGGTCCGGAGTCTTCCGCACTTCGAGCGAGTCTCGCGATATATTTCTGAAAACCCGGTAGTGGCGGGTTTGCGTGAAGGTGAGTTTGTCTTGATCGAGAAATGCACGGGCGAGACGCCCGCGCTCCCTTATGAGAGTGACGGCGTTGCCGTGAACTCAGATTTCTTAAACGGTCTTGCTACGCCCGAAGCCAAGTCTAAAATCACCGCCTGGCTCACCGAAAAAGGCCTCGGCGCGAAAACAACGAACTTCAAACTCCGCGACTGGCTTTTCAGCCGTCAACGTTACTGGGGCGAGCCATTCCCCATCGTCTGGGAAGACGGTCATCATCGTGCAGTGCCGGAAAGCGAGCTTCCCGTCGTGCCACCGGACCTTGATGACTTCAAACCAACCGGCACACCTGAACCGCCGCTGAGCAAGGCAACGTCATGGGTGCGCTATTCTGAGAACGCAACTCGCGAACTGAACACGATGCCGCAGTGGGCGGGCTCATGCTGGTATTATCTGCGCTATTGCGATCCGAAGAATACGGAGCGTTTCATCTCAAAAGAAGCAGAAGCCTATTGGATGGGCGGAACAAATGTGAAATGCGGAATGCGGAATGCGGAATCAGTTTCAGCAATTCCAAATTCCAAATTCCAAATTCCAAATTCTACCAAGGGTGGCGTCGACCTCTACGTCGGCGGCACGGAACACGCCGTGCTGCATCTGCTATATGCGCGGTTCTGGCACAAGTTCTTGTTCGATCTCGGCCACGTCAGCACGCCAGAGCCTTTTCAACGCCTGGTGAACCAGGGTCTCATCCTCGGCGAAGACGGCCAGAAGATGTCAAAATCCCGCGGCAACGTGGTCAATCCTGACGATGTCATTCTCGAATACGGCGCGGACTCGCTCCGCCTCTATGAGATGTTCATGGGGCCGCTGGAGCAGGTGAAGCCCTGGCATATGCAAGGCGTGGAAGGCGTCTATCGCTTCCTCGCGCGCGTGTGGCGTCTCGTGCTGGAGGGCAATCAAGAGGGCGGCTGGAGCATCTCGCCGCAGCTTCAAGACGTGCTGACCGACAAAAAACTGAACAAGATCATCCACGAGACCATCAAGAAAGTCAGTGAGGACATCGAGAAGTTGAGCTTCAACACTTCCATCAGCCAGATGATGGTGCTGACCAATGCCTTCACCCAGGCCGAAGTGCGCCCCGCAAATGGCGTGATGACGCTGCTGCAGACGCTCAATCCCTTCGCGCCGCATATCACCGAGGAACTCGCCGAGCGCATCGGCGGAGCCTTTCCAAAATTAAAGATCAACGGCTCGCTCGCTCACCAAACGTGGCCGGAGTTCGACGCCTCCGCGCTCACCGAAGATGAAATGGAAATCGTGCTTCAGGTGAATGGCAAACTGCGTGACCGCCTCACCGTGGCCAAGGACATCGCAAAAGAGGAACTGGAAAAGCTGGCGCTGGCGAGCGCCAAGGTGATCGAATTCACCCAGGGTCTCACCATCCGCAAAGTGGTGGTGGTGCCGGGCAAGCTGGTCAACATTGTTGCGAACTAAAAGTCAATCATGCGGATTTCACTGGTTCACTATTCGGCCCCGCCGGTCATCGGCGGCGTGGAGCGCGTGCTGGCGCAGCAGGCTCAGGTCCTGGCGCGCTTCGGCCATGAAGCAGTGGTGGTCTGCGCCACCAAGGGGGCCAAGGTCGATGGTGCGATCATGGAGTATGCCCCAAATTTCTACATCAAACGCGTGCAATCAGCGCTGGCGGGTTCCGAGGTCGTCATCGTTCACAACATGTTCACGATGCCCTTCAACTGGGACTCATCGAAAACCCTCGCGCAGATCAGCCACGACATGACCGGCGCGCGCTTCTTCAACTGGGTGCATGACATCGATGTGACACGCGCTGATTTTACTGAGCTGCAGCTTCGCGCCTCGCATGTGGCTGTCTCCGAAGTGATGCGGCGCAATTTCTGCAAGTTCGCCGGGCTCAAGGACACCCGGTGCGCGGTGGTTCCCAACGGACTGGATGTGCCCGCGACACTCGGCTTCGGAAAAAATGTGGCGGCATTTGCCGCGAAACACCGCCTTCTGGAACGAGAACTGGTCCTCTTCCACCCGGCGCGGGTGCTGGCGCGGAAGAATCTCGAACTGGACATCGAAGTGATCGCGGCGCTCCGGAAGCAGGGCGTGGACGCCGTCTGCGTCATCACTGGAGCACGTGATCCGCACCGTCTCGATTCAGATGAGTATGCGGAAAAGGTGCGGACCTTGATCGCTAAAAAGAAACTGCAGGAAGCGATCTTGTTCACCAGCGACTCCTTTGATCCGGAGGAAGATGATGTCCGGGCCATCTATTCACTGGCAGACGCGCTGATCTTCCCGAGTAAATCCGAGGGGTTTGGCCTGCCGGTTCTCGAAGCCGCGCTGCACCGGCTGCCGGTTTTTTGCTCGGACATTGCCTCGCATCGGGAACTTGCGAATGGCGGCGCCACCTTCTTCAGGCTCACGGACGATCCGGCTGCCATTGCAAAAAAAATCGTCGCCACCGTAAAGGAAAGCGAATCCGGCACCCGCCGCCGCGTGGTCTTGGAAAAATTCGGCTGGGACAGCATCTATAAGGAATACCTTGAGCCGATGCTGAAGAAAAGCTAGGTGAGGGAATGCCCCACACCGCAAACCAGCTTAGTGAACCTGCCGTTCGGATTTTAGAAGCGAGGCACCACGATCCTTTCAGCTATCTCGGACCGCAATTGCTCGCCGACGGACGGGTGGCTGTTCGCGCCATGCTGCCACGGGCACATTCACTCAAAGTGATCTTGAAAGACGGCGGCGGCTCGTTTGAAGCGGACCTGCTCCATGAAAACGGATTGTTCGAGGCCCTGCTGCCAGCGACGGCGTGGCAGAAGCCCTACGAACTGGAGTGGCAGGGACAGGAGGGCAAGATTCACCGGCAGGACGACGCCTACGCGTTCGGGCTTTGTCTCGGCGATCTCGACATGCACCTCTTCCGCGAGGGACGGCATTGGAAGTTGTTCGATCATTTGGGCGCGCATCCCAGGGTGATCAACGGCGTGGCGGGGATCCTGTTCGCCGTCTGGGCGCCAAACGCGCAGCGCGTTTCGGTCATCGCGGATTTCAACTCCTGGGACGGTCGCGCGCATCCCATGCGCTCCCGCATCGAAGGCGGCATCTGGGAACTTTTCATCCCCGGCGTGGGCATGAACGCCCATTATAAATTTGAAATCGTGAGCGGCAGCGGCGCGTTGTTCAATAAGAGCGATCCCTTCGCCTTCTTCTCGCAACATGGGCCGCAGACGGCATCGCTCACCTGGGATTATACGCGCTACCAATGGAGCGATGAGGCCTGGATGAGCCGCCGCGCCAGACAGAATTTGTATCACAGTCCCATGAGCATCTACGAGGTGCATCTGGGATCATGGAAGCGGTCCGAGGGAAAGGAAGGTCGCTGGCTGACTTATCTCGAACTCGCCGACCAGCTCATTCCTTATGTGAAGGATCTCGGCTTCACGCACATCGAGCTGATGCCGGTGGCGGAGCATCCGTTCGACGGCTCCTGGGGTTATCAAGTGGTTGGATATTACGCGCCGACATCTCGCTTCGGAAATCCGGACGAGTTCCGCGAGTTCGTGGACCGCTGCCATCAGGCCGGTATCGGTGTCATCGTGGACTGGGTACCGGCGCATTTCCCAAAAGATGCGCACGGACTGGCGAAGTTCGATGGCACGGCGCTCTTTGAGCACGCTGATCCGCGGCAGGGTGAGCACGCGGACTGGGGCACGCTGATCTTCAACTTCGGCCGCAACGAGGTGAGAAATTTCCTCATCGCCAATGCGCTTTTCTGGCTGGAGCATTATCACATCGACGGCATTCGCGTGGATGCCGTGGCGTCGATGCTCTATCTGGATTATTCACGCGAGCATGGGCAGTGGGTGCCGAACATTCACGGCGGTCGGGAGAATCTTGATGCCATCGGCTTCATGAAGGAGCTGAACCAGCAGTGTTATGCGCAGCATCCCGGGTCGGTCATCATCGCGGAGGAGAGCACCGCCTGGGGCGGCGTCTCGCGACCAGTAAGCGCGGGTGGCCTCGGTTTTGGTTTCAAATGGAACATGGGCTGGATGAACGACACCCTGAGCTACATGCAGGAGAATCCAGTGCATCGGAAGTATCATCACGGCGAGGCGACCTTCTCCATGCTCTATGCCTACGACGAAAACTTCATGCTGGTGCTCAGTCATGACGAGGTGGTGCACGGAAAGCGCGCGCTGCTGGACAAGATGCCGGGCGACCGCTGGCAGCAGTTCGCCAACTTGCGGATGTTCCTCGCGTGGATGTGGACGCATCCAGGGAAGAAGCTGCTCTTCATGGGCGGTGAGATCGGCCAGTGGCGCGAGTGGAACCACGAGCGCGGCATGGACTGGGAAGTTCTCTTTGGGCGCGAACACGTCGGCGTGCAAAAATTGGTGCGCGATTTGAATGCGCTCTACACCGGCACGCCGGCCTTGCATGCACTGGATCACGCTCCGGGCGGATTCAGCTGGCTGGATGCCAACGACTGGGAGCGGAGCATCTTCACATACGTGCGCCAGTCACTGGCCGGCGATAAATGCTATGTGATGGTCAATGCCACGCCAGTCCCGCGCGATGGCTACCGCATGGGCGTGGCCGAAGGCGGATTTTATCGCGAAATCCTGAACACCGACAGCGAGATTTATGCAGGGTCCAACCTGGGCAACGGCACTGGCCTGACCGCGCAACAGGTACCCTGGCAGGGAATGCCCTGGTCGGTGGTCGTGACCTTGCCGCCGCTGGCGACAGTGATCGTGCGCCGCGCGTAAATCAACGCGTGATCGCCCCGATGAGCGGCCTCAAGTCTGTCGGCCTCAAGTCTTGCTTTTGCCAGGCTGCTGCTTCATGTTAAGGGGTTATTTTTGATAAATTGTCGTCGCTCCGCGAGGTTTGCCATCATGAGTCTGCCGCAGATTGCCGGATTGGAATTGAAGGAATTGATCGGACGCGGAAGCTGCGGTGCGGTTTACCGCGCGGAGCGGATTGATACCGGCGAGGCCTGCGCGGTGAAGGTGTTCAACAGCATGGCGATCAACCGCAAGTTGCTCGCGATCGCCATGCGCGGAATGCAGCAGATGCCCGATCATCCAGGACTGTTGCGGCCGACGGAATTTGTTTTTGACAACAGCCCCTTTTATTGTGCGATGCCCTTGGTTGGCTTTGCCACCGAAGATGCCATGCGGCACCGGACCTGGGAGACTCCGACGCTGGAATCATGCTGCGGCAAGTCACCACCGGACCAGGCCTGGCGTTACATCTACGAGATCTGCGACGCCATGTCCTGTCTCCACCGGCACAATCTGGTGCATTGCAATCTGAAACCACGCAACGTCCTCATCGAGGACGACCGGGGGAACGCGACAAAGATCACCGACCCGGTCCAGGGCTGGATCGGCGGCATCCACCATTTCGAGTCGACCGATCACTTCATGTTCATCCCGCCAGAGCAGGCGGAGCACCCGGACGCCCTTCCGGTGCAAGGCACCCAGTGGGATGTGTATTCCTTCGGAGTCCTTGCCTTCCGTCTGCTTACCGGACAGTTTCCGCGGGGCGCCGGGGCTTACGATGAACAGATCAGGAAGCAGGATCAGGCGCAAGGCATGATCCACGTCGTGGACAACGGATTGATCCTTCATGCCGTGCGTTCCCAGCCCGACGTTCACTGGCCTGCGAAGCCCACATCAAAATGGGACGAACGCAGGAAGGGAATCATCGATCAATGCCTCTCCATCGACCCCAAAAACCGCTGGCCCGATCTGCGCGAAGTCCTGCGAGAGTTCGAGCGGCTCGAGGCTGAATTACTGCTGGAAGATGCCCGACAAAAAATCGAGATCGAGAAACAACATCAGGCTCGCATGAAGTTCCTGCTGCCGGGCGCGACAGCAGCACTGGGCTGCGCACTGGTGATAACGGGCAGCTTCGGCCTCTGGTATGGCTTGGCCACCTGGCACAAGTGGCAGAACGCCGAGAAGAAGCTGGCCGGCATGGAACAGGAGCGGCAGACACAGCTGGCGGCCCGTGAATCACACATCGAATCATTGACCAAAACACTCGACAGCGTTCACGAGGAGAAGCGGCTGACGGACGCGAATCTGCAGATGTCCCATGAGGCGGTGGATCAGTTTCTCGCCCAGCTGCTCCAGATGCCCACAGGCATGGGGCTGGAGGCGGAAATATCCGGCAGCCAGCTCAATGATGCCCTGAAGTTTTACAAAACTGAACGCGAGCGGTTGAAAGACGATGACAGCCTGCTTCCTGAGCGCGCCCGGAATTATTTCAACACCGCCCAGCTGCTTCTGCGCAAGCAGCAGCGGGCTGAGGCCATGGAATATCTTACCAGAGCCAGGGCTGCGCTCCTCGTGCTCCGGCAAAAGCAGCCGGATCACAACGATGCTCCACGACGCGAGGCGCTGTTGGGCCGCGCCTGCCGCTGGCTCGGCACCTTGAAAGCGGATGACGGTCATCGCGGCGAAGCGCTCGAACTTTTCCAACAGGCGGTCGCCGCCCTGGAATCAGCCGCCAGCAAAGATGCCAAAGATCGCGGCACACGCCTCGAATGTGCCAGCGCCTGGTATGAACTTGGACGACGCGCCCGGCGCGATGGCAGGATCGCGGATGCTGGAACTGCGCTGGAAAAAATCCCGGCTCTGCTGAAAACCAATCCCGGTGACACGGAACCAACGAATCAGGAAATGTTTTTACTGGCCCGCGGCCGGATCGAACAGGGACTGGCGCAGCGCGAAAGCGGGGCAACACAACAAGCGATGAAATCTCTCTTCGACGCCATGGAAGAAATGGTCAAGCTCGTCGAGAAACAGAAACCCTCACCTCAGCGAGAGGAGATGGCATTGACGTTGGCGGAGGCTTACACGGAGTTCGGTGATACCATTGCAGGCAAGCTCGGCGGGAATGACGCCAAAGAGTCCCATGTGGAGGCTTTGAAAATACTCATGGAACTCGTCCGCGTCCATCCGCAGTGGGGCGAGGCGCGCCATCTCCTCGGTCGCAGCTACGGTGCCATCGCCAGTCTGGAGCGTGACCTGGGCAATCCCACCGAGGCTCAGCGCCGCCAGACCATGGCCGTGCAGACCCTGACCGAACTGGCGAAACTTTATCCGCAGAGCACGCGATATGCCGCGGAACTGGCGCGGCAGAAAGGGCAGCATGCGCAGTTATTCTGCGATCTGAACAAGCCCAAAGAAGCCATCCCACTTGCGGAGGAAGCCATTGCCTCACTCGAAGCCACCCTGAAAAAGGAAGCTGCGATGGATGCGCTCGACCGCAAGGACTGCGGCGTGCTCATGGCCCAGCTCTATGGCACCCTCGGTCGCTCCGGCGAACTATCCAAAAACAACAAGCTCGCCAAAAACTCCTACGCCAAGGCAGCTGAACAATGGGAAAAACTCAAGGCAATGCACGGCACGGACGAGACCATCCAGCAGGGCCTGGCCTGGACGAAGGACCGCTTAAGGAAGTTGAAGTAGGATCCTTTGACACGAGAACGGCATTGGAACCCTCGTCAGTAATCTGAATGGGTTCGTGAAATCAGATTGCCAAAAGGCTCCTCACGGAGATGTCTTCATCAACGTCCTCCACGCTCCGCTTGCCCTGACTTCCCCAAGAGTTATACGCACAGCGCCAAAAAATTACGGCAGGCGGAGCGCCCGCCCTACATCTCTCATTCAAATAGCGTCCATATCTAGAGCGGTTTAAATAATTTCGTAGCCGCGTTCGTGTTGCGCAGCCGCGAAGCGAAAACGCGGGAAATATGTATGCTTCGTTGGCTGCCGTGGCTGCTTCCCGCACTTTTACGAGATGCGGCTACGTCTTTTTTTAAAAATCTCTAACTCAAAAGCGTGCTCATCATCGCGCAGGGCTTGCAGCGGCTTAAGACCATGCTCGTGGAGGAGCCGCCCCGCGACACACAAGCCGGAAGCATGTGCCGCATCACAAGTCAGGCAATAATCTCTTTCACCACGTTCCCGCTGACATCGGTGAGACGGAAGTCACGACCGGCATAGCGGTAGGTGAGCTTTTCGTGATCGAGACCCATGAGCGCCAGCAAAGTGGCGTGCCAGTCCCGGATGGACATCTTGTTTTCCACCGCTTCATAACCGTAGTCATCCGTGCTGCCATAGCTCATTCCACCTTTCACCCCGCCGCCGGCCATCCAGATGGTGAATCCTTTGTTGTTGTGATCGCGGCCATCGCCGGTCTGTGCGTGCGGTGTGCGGCCGAACTCACCACCCCAGATGACCAGCGTATCCTTCAAGAGGCCACGCTGACGCAGATCCGTCAGGAGTCCGGAAATGGGCCGGTCGATGGCACCACAGTTGTTTGGCAGTGCAGTGGAGAGATTGCGGTGGTGGTCCCAATTCCCAAATGAGACCTCGATGAAACGCACGCCAGCCTCCGCCAGCCTGCGCGCCATGAGGCATTGCTTGCCAAAGCCATCCGTGGCGCTGTCCCCGATGCCGTAGAGTTTTTTCGTAGCAGCGGACTCCTTCTCCAAATCCATTACCTCCGGCGCAACGCTCTGCATGCGAAATGCAAGTTCGTTGCTTTGTATGACGCCTTCAATCTGCGGATCATAACCTTCCTGCGCCAGCTTGGCTTTGTTGAGCGACTGAATGAAATTCAGCTGGGTCCGCCCGGCATCGGTGTTGTAACGCGGATTGGTGATGTTGCTGATGGCCGCTTGTGCACTGCCGCCGCGACGCTGTTGAAACTGGGCGATGGGATTGCTGGCGCCGATCTTGGTACCCTGATAAATCGCGGGTAGGAAAGCGCTGCCGTAGTTCTTGGCACCACCGCCTTGCAAAGGTGGATTGATGGTGATGAAGCCGGGCAGATTTTCATTGGTCGTGCCCAGCCCATAAAGCGTCCATGCGCCCAGTGATGGACGGATGAACTGGGAAGACCCCGTGTGCATGGAACTGACGGCCTGCGGGTGGTTGGGCAGCTCGGTGCTCATGGAACGCAGGAGGCACATGTCATCCGCGTGCCTGGCCACGTTCGGAAATAAATCGGAGATCCACAGTCCGCTCCGGCCATGCCGGGAAAATTTCCACTGTGATCCAAGCAAGGTCGCGGAACCGCCGCGACCGCGGCCGGATTCTTTGCCGCTGTCAGCTTGCAGCTTTGGTTTGTAATCAAACGTGTCCACATGAGAGGGCGCGCCTGGCATGAAGAGGAAGATCACGCGTTTGGCGCGCTGCGCGAAATGCGGCGCTTTCGGAGACAAAGGAGAAGCGACAGCAGGTGCGGCTTGTTCCGCCGCCCAGGTATTGAGCGCGCTGAAGGCAAGAAAGCCGAATCCACTGGATGTGGTTTGCAGAAAGCGGCGGCGGGAGAAGGGGAAATTCGGAACGGGGAGTTCGGAATTCGGAATTTGAAAATCGGAGTGCTGAATGGGTGAGTTCATGATGTGAAGTCTTAAGGATTACTTGGTGGAAGCGGGCTTTTTGATCAGTGCGGCCTTTCTGGAGGTGCGGATGGAACTGACCATGATCGCGGTGAGTTCATTGGCCTCTTTGAACAGTTCAGCTGTGAGAAACGCTTTCATCAATCCGGAGTCGGTGATGAGTTCGAGCCAGAATGCTGATTCGTCGGATTCTTCCTCCACAACACCGAGCTTCGCACGGAACTCCGCGTCACTGCGCGCACGGCAGGCGGCGCGATAGTTCGCACCAACGGATGTGCCCGACCTAAGCAACTGTTTTCCAAGAACATCAGCAGTGCGGCTGTTAGACAAGGACTCAACAAGCTTGATGGTCCTCAGCGCGAACTTCTTGGTTCTGTCCTTCAAATCATTCATGACTTGTTATTTGTTTGTATTAATTCCGCATTCCGCATTCCAAGTTCCGCATTTTATTTAGTTCAAAAAACGAAACTCCGCGCTGGCCAGCAGCGCCTGGCAGAACGCGCTCCAGGCATGCATGCTGATGTCCGCGCCTTTTTGCTTCGATTTGGCCGCGGCAAAAGAGTAGTTCGAGAAGAAATCTCTGCCAGCCCGCTGATCCTGCGGCGTGGCAGGACGACCGTAGGCAAGCAGGCAGGCGTTGTTGATGCGAGTTTTTTTATCTTTTGCCGATTGATAGACGCGTTGAGCAAAGGCATCACTCAGGGACTGCACCTGGGCATTGTTCAGGAGGAACAAGCTTTGCGACGGCACGTTTGTTTTTTCGCGATCGCCCGTGACCATGCCGGGATTGGCAAAATCAAATAACGCGAGTCCTTCCGGCACCTGGTCGCGCACAATAGGCAGATAGATGGAACGGGAATAACTGGGCTGCTGATTGATCTGAAAGAGCTTGATGATCCCCTCGTGGCCTTCGCCGACACGGCAGACGGGCGAGCCTTCGGGCGGGTTGAGATCGAGTTTTCCGCTCACGGCCAGCATGGCATCGCGCAAGGATTCCGCATCAAGACTGCGCGCGTTCATGCGCCAGAGAAGGGTGTTGTCAGGATCAGCGGCAAAGTTCTGGGGCGAGTGCTGCGTGGCCAGTTGATAGGTGCTGCTGAGCACGAACTCGCGCACCATTTTCTTGATGCTCCAGCCGTTCTCCATGAAGCGTGTAGCTAGGTAATCAAGCAGTTCAGGATGGGTGGGCTTCTCGCCCATCGCGCCAAAATTGTCCACGGAACCGACGATGCCACGGCCAAAAAGCCAGCGCCACATGCGGTTCACCATCACGCGCGCAGTCTGGGGGTTGTCCTTGCTGGAGAGCCATTGCGCGAGTTCAAGTCTTCCGCTGCCTTTCTCGATGGGTTTCGGGGTGTCTTGGAAAAACACCTGCACCAATCCGCGTGGCACGGTCTCGCCTGGCTGCGCGGCTTCACCCCGCCCATAGATGGCGCTGTTGCTGGGAGTCTTCCGATCATAGACACCCATGGCCAGGACGCGCGGATTGCCCGATTCATCGTAACGATTCAGCGAGCCCATGAAATCGCCGGTCTGCTGCCGGATCACCAGCAGCTTGAAGACATCTGCCTCCTTGCCGTTGCGACGCGCCGTCATGGCTTCGCGTGTCTTTTCATCCCGGGTCTCGTTGAGCTGCTTTACTTTCGCGGCGATGCTGGCGCGCTCGTCGGCACTGATGCCTTCGTAGCCCGCGATCATGCGTGATTCCTTGCCCAGATCAATCAGATCACTCGGGTGCTTGTTCTGCACGGCATTACTGGTGCCGTAGAGCGTTTCACTGCTCAGAAACATGCCGGCCAGCGCGTAATAATCCTTCTGCGGGATGGGATCAAACTTGTGATCGTGACAGCGCGCGCAGGCGACGGTGATGCCGAGAATCGCCTGGGAGAGCGTATCAATTTGCTCATCCACCACCTCCAGCGCGAACTGGCGCGGATTTCTTTCGTTGTGCGGCTTCGATCCGATGGCGAGAAAACCGGTGGCGACGATTTTTTTGCTTTGGTCCACCGCATCATGATAAGGCAGCAAATCACCGGCGATTTGCTGCCGGACGAATTCGTCATAAGGCAGATCGCGGTTCATGGCTGCAATGACCCAGTCACGATAGCGCCAGGCGAAGGGATAGGGCAGGTTCACATCCTTGCCGCTGGACTCCGCGTAGCGAGCCACATCGAGCCAGTGGCGGCCCCACTTTTCACCATAGCGCGGCGATACCAGCAGCTTGTCCACGACACGCGCGTAGGCTTCGCTCGATGAGTCCTGCATGAAGGCCTTGATGGCTTCGGGTTCAGGAGGCAGGCCCGTGAGGTCGAATGTCACGCGCCGGAACAGTTCCAGCTTCGAGGCTTCGGGAACCGGCACAAGATTCTTTTCCTCCATTTTCGCCAGCACAAACTTGTCGATATCAGACTTCGGCCACGCTTTATTGCTTACTTCCGGTGACATTGGATGCTTGGGCGGTTGGAAGGCCCAGAACTTGCGGCCCTCCTCCAGGTTAATCTCTGCTTTTTTCCAAGAATCGGCAGCATCGTTCGCGCCCGCCACGGCGGCCGGGCCGCGGGGGTCTGGCGCGCCCATTTTGATCCACTGTTCAAAGTCCGCGATCACGCTGGCGGGAAGTTTCGATTTGGGAGGCATCTGCATGTCCTTGTCGCTCCAATGAATGGCGGTGATGATGAGGCTCTCGTCCGGCCTGCCAGGCACCACTGCAGGGCCGTTTTCGCCCCCGCGCAGGGTGGCCTCCTTCGTGTCCAGCTTCAGGCCCCCCTTGATTTTTTTCGCTTGCGCGGAGTGGCATTCATAGCATTTCTCAGCCAACACGGGACGAATCTTGCGCTCGAAAAAATTCGCTTGCTCGTCTGTCATGGCATCCTTAGCCGGCAACAGGGCTGGCAAGACGAGCGTCACGAAGCAATAGGCTAGGGCTGACTTCTTCATAACTCGGAGGGGTATCGGGATTTGGGAAGGTAAAACACAATGACACGGAAAAAGTTGCGCGGGCAATTTATCGTTGCCGCAGAACATGCCTCATCATAGGGAGCGCGGGTTAACCCGACCTGCGCGGCCCCACTCCAGATGATAGAAGCCCGGGCTTGCAAAAGTCATGCTCACCCGCTTCAATCACGCACTCACCTTATCTCTCATGAAACGCCTCATCACCGCCCTCTCCCTTGTCACTGCTGTCATGCTCCATGCGGAGGTGAAGCTGCCTGCGTTGTTCTCCGATCACATCGTTCTCCAGCGCGGCAAGCCAGTGGCGATCTGGGGCTGGGCCGATCCCGGCGAGGAAGTCACCGTGAAATTTGGCGCGCAGTTGAAACTGGCCGCGACAGACAAGGACGGTGCCTGGAAAGTGAAACTGGATGAGCTGAAGGCCAGCAGCGAACCTGCCGAATTGATCATCAAAGGCAAAAATGAAATCGTGCTCAAAGACGTGCTCGTGGGCGAAGTATGGATCTGTTCCGGTCAGTCCAACATGGGGTGGACTGTCCAGCAAGCCGACCATGCGCCTGACGAGATCGCGAAATCTGCCAACCCGCAGATCCGCATGTTCATGGTGCCGCTCACGACCGCTGACGAGCCGCAGAAAGATCTGATGCAGCGCGGCGCAAAATCCGCCTGGCTTTTGGCTGACCCGGCAAATACAGGCGGCTTCACTGCGGCAGGGTATTTCTTTGGTCGCGAACTGCAGAAGGAACTCAAGGTGCCCATAGGCCTCATCAATACTTCGTGGGGCGGCACGTATGCGGAGGCATGGACCAGCAAGCCAGCGCTTGAGGCGGTGCCCACCTGCAAGGCGATCATCGACGGCTGGTCGGAAATATTGAAGAACTACGATCCGGTAAAGGACAAGGAAAAGCACGACGGCCCATCGAATCATGAGACGACAAAAACCAACAACGCCAATCCTGGCGGAATCCCGCAGAAACCGACGCAGGCCAAGCGCCCGTGGGAGGACAAGTCGAAATCGCAGCATCGTCCCGCTGTGCTCTTTAACGCGATGATCGCACCGCTCGTTCCCTTCACTGTGAAGGGGGCGATTTGGTATCAAGGCGAATCCAACCAGGATCGTGCCGCGCAATATCTGACGCTCCTCCCCACGATGATCAAAGACTGGCGCAAGCAGTGGGGCGACCAACTCAGTTTCTACATCGTGCAACTCGCCAGTTTTGGGAACGGCAAGCCACAGCAACAGGAAATTGGCGCGGACGACACTTGGGCCGAACTACAGTGGACTCAACTCCAGACCGCGGTCACCCTTCCGAAATGCGGCATCGCCGTGACCAATGATATCGGCGATGAAAAGGACATCCATCCTAAGAACAAGCAGGATGTCGGACACCGGCTAGCCCTGCAGGCTCTGGCGAAAGATTACAACCGCAAGGACATCGTCCCCGGCGGTCCAATTTACGGTGGAGGCGACACCATGGGCAATAAATACATGATCTCATTCAGCAATATTGGTGGTGGATTGAAGAGTCGCGATGGAGGCGATCTCAAAGGATTCATCATCGCCGGCGAAGACAAAGCATGGAAACCCGCGAAAGCGAAGGTCGTCGGCAAGCAAGTGCAGGTCTGGAATGAAGAAATCGCCAAGCCAGTTGCGGTGCGCTATTACTGGCAGAGTTGGAATCCCGAGGCCAATTTAGTGAACAAGGAAGGACTGCCCGCCAGCATCTTCCGCACCGACAAGTGGGACCTTTCCACCAAGGGTCGGGAAAATCCCTTCGCGAAGCGAGTTGCCGCGAAATCTTCAACCAATCCTGTGATCAGGCCGACGGAGGCACCCGCTAACGACGCCAAGAAGGAGGAGACGCGCCCCGCTTTGATTCCCGACAAAATCGAGCCCGCGAAGCCGTCCGGTGCAAAAAAGGCTGCTTAAAGGCGGGCGAACAAAGCGGATTATTCAACCATTCCGCCCTTCCCATCGTAATCGTAGGCGATGCATACCGCCTACCCCAACGACCTGCCGCATTCCGAAATTCCCAGGGAGTTGCCGGTCATGGTGTTACCGGACTGTCACCTTTTCCCGGGTTGTCTCCTGCCACTCTTTATTTTTGAGGAGCGTTACCGGCTCATGCTGACACATGTTCTGGACGCCAGGCGCATGTTCTGCATTGGCAACCGCGAAGGGGCTCTCGCAGATTCACCCATCAGTGCCTGCACCACCGCGGGCCTGGTGCGTTGCTGCGTAAAGCAGGACGACGGAACATCTCATCTGTTGCTGTTTGGATTGCGCCGCATCCGGATCATTGGCTGGGCGCAAGAGAAGCCGTTCCGTATCGCGCACATCGAGCCAGTGACGACAGAACCGGGGAATGCCGGAATGGCGCATCAACTCAAAGAGCGCGCACTGGCCTTGTTTCAGGCGGCGGGCGACGAACAGACGAAGCAACTACGCTCTGCACTGGAAGGAAATGGTGATGCCGAGATGGTCTGCGACGTGCTCAGCTATCATTTCACGCGCTGCCCAAGGCTCCAGCAGAAGCTGCTGGCCGAAACTTCACTGGAGCGACGATACAAGATGCTCATCGAGGCGCTGGAGAAGGTGCGGGCTGGGTGATTGCTGGAGCACAGTCCCGCAGCGAGACAGCCAGCCTGATTCATTTCAAAATGATGCTGGCAATTTGAGCGGTTTAAATAATTTCGTAACCGCGCTCGTAAGAACGCGGGAAATATGGAAGCTCTCCCCGCAGCCGCGAAGCAAAAACGCGGGCAGATTGGTAGCTTTGTAGCCATGCGATTTTGTCCCGCACTATCACGAGATGCGGCTACGCCATTCTTTTAAATGCTCCAGTTGAAGATCCCCTGCAACTTGGGCCGCAGCACGACGGCGCTGGCCTCCAGACTTCGTCCGTTGGCTCGCCTGGTGAACGGCTTGATTGCTCCGCGTAGCTTCTTCTTGTTCTTGCGTCGAATGAACCGGTAACCAAGCGTAGCGAGACAGACAGCCACTTTGTCCCAAACTGATGCCGGCAAATGACACACACCTTGCGGTTCGCCTTCATTCTGTTCTTCCAAGTCTTTCCCGAGCATCACACAACGTAATCTGCAAATTCGCCAGCCGACCGCCAGATTGGCACAAGTCTTGGATTTTTAGTGACAAATTGACCCTTTAATTCGCCATCAGCAGTATGTAATTGTCGTCTAGATAATGTATAATTCATTGTATACGAGTCATTTGTGATACTGTTTATGTGACTGGCACGGCTCTTGCACTAATATGGGGCTCGCCTCATTCATAAGGAGTGGAGGCCTTAGACTAACTTTATGAGCAAAATACTAGGCATTGACCTCGGCACCACCAATTCCTGCATGGCCATTCTTGAAGGCAGCGAGCCCCAGGTGTTGGAGAACTCAGAAGGCGCACGCACGACACCCTCCGTGGTGGCCTTTACTAAAGCTGGCGAGCGTCTCGTCGGCCAGGCCGCCAAACGTCAGGCGGTCACCAACTCGCGCAACACCGTCTTCTCTGTGAAGCGCCTCATGGGCCGCAAGTTTTCTGAACTCACCGAGGCCGACAAACGCGTACCTTACAAGATCGTTGCCGCCTCCAATGGTGACGCCCATGTGGAAGTTGAGGCGGGTGGCGAGAAAAAAGTATATAGCCCGCAGGAAATTTCCGCCATGATCCTCGCGAAGCTCAAGGCTGACGCCGAGGCCCGCCTTGGTCAACCCATCACCGACGCCGTCATCACGGTGCCGGCCTATTTCAATGACTCACAGCGCAACGCCACCAAGGCGGCCGGCGAAATCGCCGGCCTCAACGTGCGCCGCATCATCAATGAGCCGACCGCGGCCTCGCTGGCCTATGGACTGGACAAGAAGAAAGACGAGAAGATCGCCGTGTATGACCTCGGCGGCGGCACCTTCGACATCAGTGTGCTCGACATCGGCGACGGCGTCTTCGAAGTCATGGCCACGGATGGCGACACCCATCTCGGCGGCGACGACTGGGATAACACGCTCATCACCTGGATCGTTAACGAATTCAAAACCGACACCGGCATTGATCTCAGCGGCCAGCCGGACGCGCTTCAGCGCATCAAGGAAGAAGCGGAAAAGGCCAAGATCGCGCTAAGTTCCTCGCAGAGCTACGACTTGAACCTGCCCTTCATCACGGCGGACCAGTCCGGGCCGAAGCATATCATGAAGACACTGACGCGGGCCAAGCTGGAGCAGCTTTGCGACAGCCTCTTCGAGCGCACCATCAAGCCCGTCAAAGACTGTCTCGCTGCTTCCAAACTCGACGCCGCGAAGATCGATGAACTCGTGCTCGTGGGTGGCATGACCCGCATGCCCCGCGTCATCGAGACTGCGCGCAAACTCGCGGGCAAGGATCCCCACCAAGGCGTGAATCCGGATGAAGTCGTCGCCATCGGCGCGGCCATCCAAGGTGGCGTACTGCAAGGCAGCGTGAAGGACGTGCTCCTGCTCGACGTGACTCCGCTCACACTGGCCATCGAGACCGAAGGCGGCATCGCCACCGCGATGATCCCGCGCAACACCACCATCCCGAAGCGCCAGACGCAGACATTCTCCACTGCCTCGGACAACCAGCCCGGCGTCGAAGTCGTGGTCATCCAAGGTGAGCGTCCGCTGGCGCGCGCTGAAGGCAACAAAGTCCTCGGCACCTTCAAGCTCGACGGCATCCCGCCCATGCCTCGAGGCACAGCGCAGATCGAAGTCACGTTCGACATCGATGCCAACGGCATCCTCCACGTCGCCGCCAAGGAAAAAACCACTGGCAAGGAAAGCAAAATTTCCATCGCTGGCAGCAGCGGCTTGAGCAAGGACGAGATCGAAAAAGCCAAGCGCGAAGCCGAACTGCACGCCGAGGAGGACAAGCAGCGCAAGGACGACGTCGAATCCAAAAACCAGGCCGAAACAGCGGTCTATCAAGTCGAGAAATCACTCAAAGATCTGGGCGACAAAGTCCCCGACGCCCAGAAGCAGCCGCTGCAAGATAAGATCGACGCGCTGAAGAAGGCCATCGCCGACAACGACCTCCCGGCCATGAAGTCTAAGCAGGAGGAGCTGCAGAAGCTCTTTGCCGAGAGTTATCAGCAAATGGCAGGAGCCGCCGGTGCTTCACCGGAGACGCAAACCACCAGCACGGGCGAAAATGGTCCTGCCGAACCCAAGCAGGACGAAGGCAAGGTGGTCGATGCCGACTTCGAGGTCGTCGAGAAGGACAAAAAAGCCTGACCCAAATTTCAATTCACCTCCACCAGTTCGCGCCATTCAAGCGGCACGGTCCGGTGGGGCGAACAAACCAAAACACAAAAATAGAAAAGCACCCAGTATATCATGGCTACTAAAATCACACCCCTCGGCCGCCGCGTCCTCGTGAAGCGCGTGGAATCCGAGGAAAAGACCGCCGGCGGAATCTACCTGCCCGACACCGCCAAGGAAAAACCCACCGAAGCTGAAGTCCTCGCGCTTGGCACCGGCAAGGATGACGAAGGCAAGGACGTGAAGGATCTCTTCACCGTCAAAAAAGGCGACAAGGTTCTCATCTCCAAATACGGCGGCACCGAAGTCAAGCTCAACGGCGACGACGTTCTCATCATCAACGAAACCGACATCCTCGGCATCGTTTCCTAATCAACCCCACTCAATCAAATATAGATACCTACGAACATGGCCAAACAACTTAACTTCGACGAAAACGCCCGTCACGCGCTCCTGCGCGGCGTGCAAAAGATCGCCCGTGCGGTCAAAGCAACCCTTGGACCCTCGGGTCGCAACGTCATCCTGGAAAAGAAATTCGGCAGCCCCACCATCACCAAGGACGGTGTGACGGTCGCCAAGGAAATCGAACTTCCAGATGTCTATGAAAACATGGGCGCCCAGCTCATCAAGGAAGTCTCCAGCAAGACCAGCGACGTGGCCGGCGACGGCACCACGACCGCCACGGTTCTGGCCGAGGCCATCTACTCCGAAGGTCTCCGCAACGTGACCGCCGGCGCCAACCCGATCTCGCTTCAGCGCGGCATTATGAAGGCCACTGAGGCCGTCGTGGCCAAGCTCAAGGAAATTTCCTCGCCTGTCACCAAGGCCACGGAAATCGCCCAGGTCGCAACGGTCTCCGCCAACTGGGACACCGAAATCGGCAAGATCATCGCCGATGCCATGGACAAAGTCGGCAAGGACGGCACCATCACCGTGGAAGAAGCGAAGAGCATCGAAACGACCCTCGAAGTCGTGGAAGGCATGCAGTTCGACAAAGGCTACCTCTCTCCGTATTTCGTCACGAACGCGGAAAGCATGGAAGCCATCATCGAGAACGGCTACATCCTTATTCACGAGAAGAAGATCAGCAGCCTGAAGGACATGCTTCCCTTGCTTGAGAAAGTGGCCCGCTCAGGCAAGCCCCTCCTCATCATCGCCGAAGACGTCGAAGGTGAAGCGCTCGCGACTCTCGTCGTGAACCGCCTCCGCGGCACGTTGAACATCGTGGCCGTCAAGGCTCCTGGTTTCGGCGACCGCCGCAA
This sequence comes from Verrucomicrobiota bacterium, assembly GCA_009885695.1. GTDB lineage: Bacteria > Verrucomicrobiota > Verrucomicrobiia > Verrucomicrobiales > Verrucomicrobiaceae > VFKE01. The sequence continues at coordinate 106,310 of VFKE01000056.1, forward strand.
GGCCATGCTGGAAGACATCGCCATCCTCACCGGCGGCCGCTGCATCACCGAAGACCTCGGCATCAAGCTCGAAAACATCGAGCTGACCGACCTCGGCCAGGCCAAGCGCATCACCGTGGACAAGGAAAACACCATCATCGTGGAAGGCATCGGCAAAAAGGCCGATATCCAGGGACGTGTGGGCCAGCTCAAGCGTCAGGCCGACTTCTTCAGCGATCACCTTGCCGCCCGTGAGGATGGCGATGTCTTCGAGCATGGCTTTGCGGCGGTCACCAAAGCCTGGCGCCTTGACA